>JANMVV010000406.1:0-58533 GCA_031392925.1 Vicinamibacteria bacterium | reverse complement strand
CCCGCCGTTACCGAAGGTCTCGTACATGCGGATCATGCCGTTGTGGTTGCTCGACATGAACGCGAGGTAGCCGGGGGACCACATGTCGACGAAGCCCCAGTCCCAGACCCCGGGCATGCCGAACTTCGCCATCTGCGACTTTTCGTAGTTTGAGAACCACGGCAGCTCCGCGTAGAGGATCGGATCGAGGGTCGGGTTTTGCGGAGCCTGGCCGGAGAAGGTGTACATGAACGGCACCGACTCATGCAGGTCGTGCATGACCTGTGGGTGCCACTGGAGGTACCAGTCGAGCACGTTCTTCATGGTGACCTGCGAATAGTTGATGTCGCGGTTGTTGTCGTGGAAGACGTACTTGCCCCAGTAGGGCGGGCCGCCGGATGCGGTGCGCTCGTCGGTCTCCTCGATCTTGTGGCGGTGGTACCAGTCGACCACGCGATCGCGGCCGTCGGGCTCGACCACGGGATTGATGGCGACGATCACGTTGTCGCGGATGCCCTGGTACATCGGAGAGTCGTCGGCGACGAGGCGATAGGCAAGCTCCATCAGCATCTCGGGCGGGCCGGTTTCGGGGGAGTGCTGTCCGCCGGAGACGTAGTAGATCGGCTTCGCCTTCGCGATCACGTCCTTCATCTGGGCCTCGGTGAACTTGCGCGGATCGGCGATCTGACCGAGGTAGCCGCGGTAGAGCTCGAGGTCCCTGATGGTCTGCTCGTTCGAGATGTTCACGATCATCTGATCGCGCCCCTCGTCGGTCTTGCCCATCAGCACGATCTTGACGCGCGGCGACGCCTTCTCAAGGGCGCGGTAGTAGGCGTAGGCCTCGGTGGTCGTGGTCAGGCGATTGGGCTGGCCGACGTGGCGGCCGAGCACGTCCTTAGGAGTGGGGATGCCCTTTTTGAGGGGGAGGAAATCAACGAGGGGAGAGATGAACTCCGGCTTGGTGGTCCATTCCTTGACGAGTCTCGCGAATTCGGGATCGGTGGCCTGCGAGGCGACCGGCTTGGCCGCGGCCTTCCCTTGTGCGGTGGCGAGGGAGGGGGAGGTGAGAATCGACGCGGTGAACGCGCCCAGGATCAGAGCCCTGGTGAAGGGAGAGAGTCGCAAGGGGCCTCCAAGTGCTGATGAACGGAGATGCGTAGGCTGGGTGTGGCGGGAACGTCCTTCGCCGCCCGACGAGAGGTGGAGCAACGATACCGCAGGGGGCGTGAGGGCGGGCGGGACGCCCTGTGTTCCAGGCGCGCGCGGTCCCCCGGGGGGCTACTTCTTCGCTCCCGCGCTCAGCGCGTGCTTTCCCAGCCCGGGCTGGGCCATGAGTTTTTCGATGTCTTCGACCTCCACCGGCACGAAGGCGGACATGTTCTCGTAGCCCGTCTCCGTCATCAGGATCATGTCCTCCAGCCGCACCGAGAGCTCGCCTCCCTCCATCGTCATCTGGGGCTCGATGGTGAAGATGTAGCCGGGCTCGAGGGTCGAGGTGGGATTGCGGACGTCGTGGACCTCCATGCCCACGCTGTGGCCGAGGCTCCAGGGTCCGGTGGCGCCCGGTGGAGCGTTTGGATTCACGCGGTACCGATTCGCGAACGCCTCCGCAGTCTCGCGGATCTTCGGGTCAGTGAACTTGTACTCCGCCATGATCTTGTCCATCTTCACCACCGCCGCGTCCATGATCTCTCTCGCGGTGGCGTGAACGCGGATCGAGGTCATCAGGGCCTGATAGAGCCGAAGGTAGGCGACGTAGAACTCGCGCTGCCTTGGAGTGAACCTGCCGTCGGCGGGGAAGACGCGGGTCACGTCGCTGGTGTAGTTGGCAAGGTCCGGGGCCCAGTCGAACTGGACGAGGTCGCCCTTCCGGAGGCGCTCGCGATTCTTGTGATAATGGGTGTACCGCATGTTGCGGCCGTTCGCGATCAGAGGGAAGTACGACTCGCCGAACGCACCGCCGCGCTTGTAGACGTACTCGGCCGCGGCCTCGAGTTCGTACTCCACCATGCCGGGCTCCGCATCGCGCATGGCTTCCATGATGCCCAGACCGGTCAGGCGCGTCGCCTCCCGGACTATCGCGATCTCGCGGGGGCTCTTCACCGCGCGCTGCGCGTCGAGGATGGGATCGAGGTCCTTGAACTCCGAGTCGGGTGCTGCGGCTTTCAACCTGGCGATGAAGGTCTCGTCGCGGCTGACGTGGCCGTCCCAGGGGTCTTCCTTTGTGGCGCGCATGAAGGCCACGACGTCGCTCGCCGACTCGCTGCCCAGGACTTCCGGCTTCACGGGCGTGAAGATCGCGCCCTTCTCCGCGGCGATCTTCGCGACCACGGCCGTGAAGGTGTCCCGGGCCTCGATGGCGTCGGCGCCGGTGAGCTTGCGCGATGCCTCGTTCACGTCGAGGTAGGGCCCGATCGCGCGCTCGCGCCTCGGGGTCGCCGGCGTGAGGAACAACGTGGTCTTCCTCGTCCGGCCGTCGATCAGGACGAACGCGCGCGGTTCCGTGACCCCGGTGAGATAGAAGAACTGGTTGCTCTGCCGCAACGGCGACTCGCCGCGCCGCTCGGTCGTGCCCTGCAGAATCGCGACGCCGTCGCCGATCTGCTCGATCACGGCGGCCCGTCGCCTCGAGAACTCCTCAGGCGGAAACGCGTCGGTGAAGCCCTGCTGCGGGATCGCGGGCGCCGCGGCAAGCAGCAGGGCGAACATGTTCGCGAATGTCCATCGGCCAGGCGATCGAGTCATGTCTGAATAGTAGCCTCGCGCGAACGGGATAAACTTCCTCTTCACGACGATTCTTTCGGCTCGTCGCGCGCGCCCTTAGCTCATCTGGATAGAGCACTTGGCTTCGAACCAAGGGGTAGGGGGTTCGAATCCCTCAGGGCGCACCACCTTCCCCTCCACCCATGAAGATCTACACAAAGACCGGCGACTCTGGCGACACGGGGCTCATCGATGGGTCTCGGGTGCAAAAGGACGATCCGCGGGTTTCGGCCTACGGGGACATCGACGAACTGCAGGCCATGCTGGGCGTCATCAAGAGCGGCCTGCCCGCGGGCTCGCCTCTGGGCGCGCTGCTGATGACCATTCAGAAGGACCTCTTCTCCCTCTCCGCGCGGCTTGCCGATCCCAAGGACAGGATCGCCGAGCGCAAGGAGAAGGTGGTCACGGGGGACGGGCGGATCGAGGCGCTCGAGCGCGAGATCGATGATCGCGAAGCCGAGCTGCCTCCCCTCAAGGCCTTCATCCTGGCCGGCGGCGGTCCGACCGGCGCGCAGCTTCATCTCGCGCGCACCATCTGTCGGCGCGCGGAGCGCTCGGTGGTGGGATTGGCTCGTCGGGTCTCGATCGACCCGGTGATCGGCACGTACCTGAACCGGCTTTCCGACCTGCTCTTCGTCATGGCCCGCCACGAGAACCACAAGGCGGAGATGCCCGAAGACATCTGGTAGCGCGTCAGTAGGACGTTCCGTCGCTGCCGAAGTACTCGCGGTAGCCGCAGACCTGATCGCCGCGGAAGTCGAAGGCGATCGCGACGCGATTCTTGTAGGGCTTCGGCGGAGCGCCCGACAACGCCATCGTCCCCTCGTCCTTGAATTCCAGCATCGCCGTGTCACCCGATACATGAACGCGGTCGAGCGACACCACCGTGATGCCGCCGGGGAAGACCGAGGTCACGTAGGGGAAGAACTCCAGCGCCTTCGCCTTGCCCCGGTGCTCGCCGTGCCAATTCCCCTGAGGGAAGTAGAACGTGAAGTCGTCGGTGAGGAGATCGGTGAAGCCGCTCCAGTCGCCGGTCTTGAGGCCCCGGCTGAATTTCTTGAACGTCGCCCGCCCCTTCTCCTCGGTCGCTGAGAGTGCCATGGCCGGAGCCTACCCTTGTACACTCGGCCCCTCAATTTCCTGACCATGGAGAAGACCCACATGCGCGCGATCGTTGCCGACGTTCCGGGCGGTCCTGAAGTCCTGACCCTGAAAGACATCCTCATCCCTGAGCCGGGCCCCGGCCAGGCTCGAGTCCGCGTCGCCTATTCCGACCTCAACCCGCTCGACACCCACGCGCGCGCCAAGCGCGTGGCCTGGAACGCGCCCACCTTTCCGTACACGCCCGGTTACGAATACTCGGGCCTTGTCGACAAGGTGGGCGTCGGCGTCGAGGCCTCGCTCGTCGGCAAGCGCGTCGCCTCCGTGGGTGAGTGGGGAGGCAACGCGGAATACGCGATCGCCACCGCGGCGCGTCTGTCCATGATCCCCGAGGGCTTCGACTGGCAGACCGGGACCATCTATCAGACCGGCGCCTACTCGGCCTGGCACCTCGTGCACACCGTAGGGAAGGTGAAGCCCGGGATGTCCGTCCTCTTCCACTCCGGGGCGGGATCCGTCTCAATCATGGGTTCGCAGATCGCCCGCGAAGCCGGCGCCAACGTCTTCGCCACCTGTTCGCCGTCGAAGGTCGACTTCGTCAAGGGATTTGGCGCGAACCACGTCATCAACTATCGCGACGCCGACTGGGTCGGAGAAGTGAAGCGGGCTACCGACGGCCGCGGCGTGGACCTCATCGTCGATGGTGTTGCCGGTCCCGAGGCGCCGAAAAACTACGACGCGGTCGCGAACCTCGGCGAGGTCATCTACATCGGCGCGCTTGGGGGCTTCCCTCCGCCGGTCGACATCTCCAGGCAGCTCTACGCAAAGACCATCGCGGTGCGCGGCTTCGTGGTCTACGTCGCCATGGCGGCCACGAAGGGCGCCGAGAAACCCGCGATCCACGACGCCCTCCGCACCGGCCGCTGGAAGACCGGCATCACCGGCGTCTACGATCTGGCCCAGGTGCCCGAACTCCACCAGAAGTTCGAAAACCGCGAGTTGTTCGGCAAGTCCCTCATCCGCGTGGGCGGAGATTTGCAGCCCTAGTGTCCTGCTTCGTAAGTTCGCGACACATGGGACCGCCGATGCATCCCCGCTCGCTGCGTTGCTCGTCCCCCAGAGGGGAGGCTTCGCGCTCGTTGCATATGCTGGATATGCGGCCTCCTCGGCTCCTTGCGATCGGGGCGCCTCGACGGTCGCATGTATCGCGGACTTACGAGGCAGGACACTAGTCGAGGACCACGGTCTCCACGTGCCTGGGGACGTGCGTCTTGAAACCGCGGTCGGCGTTGATCTTCACCGCGAGGGTGAGGGCTGCATCTTCCTCACCATGGGTGACGAAGACGGTCTTCGGCGGGTTCTTGACCCCGGACAGCCAGCGCATCAGTTCGTTCACGTCGGCGTGGCCGGAAAGACCCTTGAGGTCCGTCACCTCGGCGAGCACCGGTACTTCCGTCTTGTGGATCCGAACCGTGGAGGCCTTCTCGATGAGCCGACGGCCCAGCGTTCCTTCACCCTGGTAGCCCGTGATCAGCAGTGTGTTCTCGGGGTGAGGCAATCGAACGCGACAGTGGTGCAGGATACGGCCGCCCGAGAGCATTCCCGAGGACGAGATGATCACCGCCGGGCTCTTGACCTTGTTGAGCGCCTCCGACTCCTCGCGCGTGCGGGCCAGGCGCACCCACTTGCTGCTCAGGACGCTTTCGCCTCCCACCAGGGTGAGCGGGTCCTTGAGCGCCTCGCCATGTCGCGCGTAGATGCGGGTCGCGTCCACCGCCATGGGGGAATCGATGTAGATCGGGAACGGACGCATCTTCTGCTCGTGAACGATTCGGTCCATCAGCCAGATCATCTGCTGGGCCCGGCCCACCGCGAAGGCGGGGATGAGCAGGACGCCGTTCCGCGCGAAGGTCCGGGCGATGACGGTCTGCAGCTGCTCCTGAACGGACGTGACCGGATGCTGGCGGTTTCCGTACGTGCTTTCGATCAACACGTAGTCCGCGTCGGGACACGGATCCGGGTCTTTCGCGAGAACCGCGTTGTATCGGCCGATGTCTCCCGAGAACAGGATTCGACGCGTGGCTCCCGCCGTGTCCTCGACGTTCATGTCGATGGAACCGGCTCCGAGCAGATGGCCGGCCTCCCGGAACATGAAGGAGATGCCGGGTGCGGCGATGTGGGTCTTGCCCAGAGCCACGGGCACGAAGAGCTTGAGGGCCTGTTCCACGTCACGGTCGTCGAACAGAGGCAGAGCCGGTTTGTGGCTGGTGAGGCCCTTGCGGTTCAGATATTCCGCGTCTTCCATCTGCAGGTGGGCCGCGTCCTTCAGGAGGATTTCCGCCAGTTCCACCGTGGGCGGGGTGCAGAAGATGGGTCCCTTGAAGCCGTTCTTCGTGAGTCGCGGGATGCGGCCGATGTGGTCGAGGTGGGTGTGGGTGAGAACCACCGCCTCCACCTGGGGGGCCGGAAACTCGGGATCGACCCAGTTGCGCTGCCGGATTTCCTTGCGCCCCTGGAACATTCCGAAATCGACCATGACCTGCGACCGGCCGGAGTCGACGAGGTACGCGGAGCCGGTGACGGTGCGCGCGGCGCCTAGGAAGGTGATGGAAATGGGCATCGGTTTCTCGCCTCTGGTTGTCTCTTCTTTGAATGGGGCGGCCACGGAACGGATCTCGACTCAGAATAGCCGCTCTGGTCTGAAAGCAGTTTCTTCTGATATGGTCCCGCTCGTTGTGAATCTCACCGCCATCATCGCGCGCCGTTATTACTACCCGGGAGGGACCCGGGTGGCCTAGAGCTTCGTTTCTGCTCCGGTCCGCACCCACGGGCCCGCTCTTCCACAGAGCGGGCCTTTTTGTTTCGGTACTGAACGCAAAGAGGAAAGGAACCATGAACAGCACAGTGGTCGAAAACCCCGTCGTGATGCTTCCCAAGGGACATCCCGGAGAAGGAGATCCGATCTACATCGCGCGTCGGACCGCGCTTTCGGGTCTCGTCGCCTCCATCGGCGGACACGGAGCGTCGCTGCCCGATGTGCAGTACACCGAAGGCGAGACCGAGGTGTGGCGCGCGGTCATGGACCGGCTGTCAAGTCTTCACGAGATCCATGCCGCGTCCACCTATCTCCAGGGATTCCGCCGGCTCGGCCTGTCCGCCACGCGTCCACCCGTCCCGGGCTCTCTGGCTCAACGCCTTAAGGAGCAAACCGGGTTTGGCCTCGTCCTCACTGACGGTCTTCTGGATGCGCGCGTCTTCCTCACTCACCTCGGTGAACGGCGTCAGCCTTGCACGGTCTACCTGCGCCACGGCTCGAGGCCCGACTACACGCCCGAGCCGGACCTGGTGCATGAGGCGGTGGGTCACGCTCCCATGCTCACCGACCCTGACGCCGCCCGGTTGAATGAAGTGGTCGGCCACGCCGCCTCGCACGCCTCCGCGCGTCAGCTTCAGGCCCTGCTGAGGCTCTACTGGTTCACCCTCGAGTTCGGCCTGGTCGAGGAGCGGAGCGGACTTCGCGCGTACGGCGCGGGGCTCCTTTCATCGTTCGGCGAACTGCCCCATGCCTTCTTGGATGCGGTCGACCGGCGGCCTTTCGACATCGAGGCAGTTATCGAGCAGGACTACGCTCACGACCGGATGCAGGACGTGCTCTTCGTCGTGCCGAGCCTCGGCGCCGCGCTCGCCGACGTGCAGGTGTGGCTTCAGTCCCGGGAATACGCGACGCTCTAACTCAGCATCTTCCTCAAAACGGTCTGGAGGATGCCGCCGTTCTTGTAGTAGTTGATCTCGACCGCGGTGTCGAGGCGGCAGGTGGCTTGAAACGAGAAGCTCGATCCGTCCGCGCGCGTCGCTTTCACGCTCACGGTCTGTCGCGGCACAAGGCTCTTTTCGTCGAGGCCGTCGATGGTTATCGACTCGTCGCCCTTGAGGCCGAGGCTCTCGACATTCTGGCCGTCCTTGAAGACGATGGGCAGAACGCCCATGCCCACGAGGTTGCTGCGGTGAATCCGCTCGAAGCTCTCCGCGATCACCGCGCGCACGCCGAGGAGCAGCGTGCCCTTGGCCGCCCAGTCGCGGGAGGACCCCGAACCGTACTCCTTGCCGGCCAGGATCACGAGGGGGGTGCCCGTTTCCTTGTACTTCATCGCCGCGTCGTAGATCGGCATGCGCTCGCCACCCGGCTGGAACACGGTGACGCCGCCCTCCACCCCGGGCACCATCAGATTCTTGAGCCGGATGTTCGCGAAGGTGCCGCGCACCATCACGCGATCGTTCCCGCGCCGCGCGCCGTACGAGTTGAAGTCCTTCTTCTCCACGCCGCGAGCCTTGAGGAAATCGCCGGCCGGAGACGCGGCCGCGATATCGCCCGCGGGCGAGATGTGGTCGGTGGTGATGGAGTCCGAGAAGATGGCGAGCACGCGCGCGCCCTCGATGCCCTTCAGCGGTGGCGGTTCCATGGAAAGGCCCTGGAAGAAGGGTGGCTCCTGGATATAGGTGGACGGCTCCTTGAAGTCGAAAAGAGCGCCCTCGGCGACGGAGATCGCATTCCAGTCGGGATTACCTCCGAACACGTCGGCGTAGCTTCGCGTGAAGAGCTCGCCGGTGACCGAGGCCTCGGCGTCCGCCACTTCCTTCATGGTCGGCCAGATGTCCTTCAGCATCACCGGGGCTCCCGCTTTGTCCTTGCCGATGGGCTCGGTGGCGAAGTCGATATCAGTGGTGCCCGCGAGCGCGTAGGCGACCACCAGAGGCGGGGATGCGAGGTAGTTGGCCTTCACGTCGGGGTTCACGCGGCCTTCGAAGTTGCGGTTTCCCGAGAGCACGGCCGCGGCCACGAGCTTGCCCTCATTGACCGCCTTCGACACCGCCGGAGGCAGAGGCCCGGAGTTGCCGATGCAGGTGGTGCAGCCGTAGCCGACGACGTTGAAGCCGATGGCTTCGAGATCGCCCATCAGTCCGGACTTCTTGAGGTATTCGGTGACGACCTTCGATCCGGGGGCGAGCGACGTCTTGACGTAGGGCTTCACGTTGAGGCCCTTCGCCACCGCCTTCTTCGCGACGAGACCGGCGCCGAGCATGACCGATGGGTTCGACGTGTTCGTGCAGCTGGTGATCGCGGCGATGGTGACGGCACCGTGAGCGAGGATGCTGTTGACACCCTTCATCTCGACCATGGCGGTCCGGGTGAGGTCGTCCGGGCCGAGGCCGAAGCCGCGATCTTTCACGGGAGCCACCAACGACTTTCGGAACGACTCCTTCATCGCCTTCAGGGGCACACGATCCTGCGGCCGCTTGGGGCCGGCGAGCGACGGCTCGACCGTGGAAAGGTCCATCTCAATCGTGTCGGTGAACACGGGCTCGGCAGATTCCTTCGTCCGGAAGAGGCCCTGCTCCTTCATGTAGCGCTCGACGAGGTCGACTTCGTCGGCGGTGCGGCCGGTGTTGCGGAGGTAGCGCAGAGTTTCGTCATCCACGGGGAAGAAGCCGCAGGTGGCGCCGTATTCGGGCGCCATGTTCGCGATGGTGGCGCGGTCAGCCAGAGGCATGCCGTCGAGGCCCGGGCCGTAGAACTCGACGAATTTCTCGACCACACCCTTCTTGCGCAGGGCCTGGGTAACGGTCAGGACCATGTCGGTGGCGGTGACGCCCTCGCTCAGACGACCCATGAGACGCATGCCGATGACCTGCGGTGTCACCATGTAGAGAGGCTGCCCGAGCATCGCGGCCTCGGCCTCGATGCCGCCGACGCCCCAGCCGAGGACGCCGAGACCGTTGATCATGGTGGTGTGCGAGTCGGTGCCGACCAGGGTGTCGGGGAACGCGAAGGTTTCATCGCCTTCGGTCTTTGAGAGCACGCCCTTCGCGAGGTATTCGAGGTTCACCTGATGGACGATGCCGGTCGCGGGCGGCACCACGCGGAAGTTGTCGAAGGCCTTCTGGCCCCAGCGCAGGAACTCGTAGCGTTCTTTGTTGCGCTCGAACTCGAGCTTCGCGTTCTGGGCCAGCGCGTCCTTCGTGCCGTACGCGTCGACCTGGACCGAGTGATCGACGACCATGTCCACGGGCACGAGAGGGTTGACCTTGTGGGGATCGTGGCCGAGGCGCTTCACCGCGGCCCGCATCGAAGCGAGGTCCACGACCAAGGGCACGCCGGTGAAGTCCTGAAGGATGACCCGGGCGGGCATGAAAGGGACTTCGATGTCCTTGGGGGCCTTCGCGTTCCAGGCGGCGAGATTCTTCACATCCTGGTCGTGTACCAGTTCACCATCGACCGATCGAAGGATCGCCTCGAGGACGACGCGAATCGAGAACGGCAGCGTCTCGAGGTTGGGGGCGACGCCGGCCTTCTTCAAGGCGTCGAGGCGATAGATCGAAAAGCTAGAGGCCCTGGTCTGGAGCTTGGCGCGCGAACCGAAAGAATCCTGCTTCATGCCCGCATTTTACGGCGGGGAGGCTACCTCGCGGCGATGGTCAGCGGGTCGCCGGTGGCATGGTCCTTGATCTGGAACTTGAGGAACTCGTGCACGGCGGCGAGGGCCTCCTGGTTGCTGGTGGCGATCACCACGCGTCCCCCTTTCGGAGAGGCCTCGTAGGAGTACTTGATGTCCGCCTTGAGCTTCGTCATGGCCGTGGTTCCAGGGGGCGTCACGCTGTGCACGAGCATCGGCGTGTTGAAGTCGCCCTCGGTGAACATCTTCGCGATATGACCCAGATGACTCTGGATCTGATCGCGGCTTTCCTTGTCCTCGGCCGAATTCGCGTCCACCTGGATGACCCCGCCGTCGGCGCGGAGCAGGAAATGATGGGTGGTCTTCTCGTGCGAGAAGCCCATGGGCTTGTCACCGTTTACGCTCACTTGATGCTGGTGTTCGCTTCCCTGGACGGTCGCGGCGCCGGCGGTCTGAGAGGGGCCGAGACCGGCGATGAGAAAAAGACTGGCAGCGTCGATCATGAGGGGAAGGATACCAAGACGTTCAGCCGCAGGCATGGAACCATACGGCCCTTTTCCTCCATTTGATTTCGCCCCACTCGGAGGTCGGCGTTTCGCGGCATCCGGAGATCGTGCATAGAGTGAAACATGCGTTCCAGACTGCCTGCCGGGGAACCGGTCGCATCAAAGGCCCGATCGAAGAGGCCGCGCTCGCAAAAGGCCTATTCCAGCCGGCTGCTCGACCGCTCCGTCCTTCTCCTCAAGGTCCTGGCGACCGGGCCGGTGGAGAAACGCCTTGCCGATTTCTCGGAGGCCGGCCTTCACAAAAGCACGGCGTTCCGCCTGCTGGAGGCGCTGCGCCGTCATGGGCTCGTGGCCGTCGATGAGGAGACGGGCCGCTACCGCCTTGGGCTCGGGCTCTTCGAACTCGGCATGGCCGCGGTGTCGAGACTCGACGTCGGACAGTGCAGCCCTCCTTTTCTCGAAGCCCTGGCCAGGGAAACCGGAGAGAGCGCGAGCCTCGGGATCTTCGAGGACCCGGAGGTGGTTCACATTCTCCGGGTGGAGAGCGCCCACGCGCTTCGGCTACCGTCGCTGGCCGGTCGCCGAAGCCCCGCGTATTGCACCGGCATCGGCAAGGCGATCCTCGCCCATCTCGAACCGGAGCGACTCGACCGGTATCTGAGGGAAGTGACGCTCAAGCCGCGCACGCCCCGGACCATCACCGACCGCGACCTGCTTCGACAGGATCTGAAGCGCGTCCGCTCGCGCGGATACTCCGTGGACGACGAGGAGATCTTCCCGGGCCTGCGCTGCGTGGCCGCTCCGATCTTCGGCCTGGATGGCCGCGTGGTTGCGGGGGTGAGCGTCGCGGGACCGAGCAGCCGGATGCCCAAGGATTCGCTGCCTCGATTCACGTCCAAAGTTGTGACGGTCGCCGGAGAGATCTCGAAGAGGCTGGGCTTCCAGGGCGCACGCTGAGCCAGGATCCGGCCCCTTGAACCCGGGTCCAAGGGAGTGCATCACCTTATGCACCGCTTGTTTCATACCGTGAAACGTGGGCCGCGCTAAGAAACCGCCAGCATCCGTGCCGCTGGTTTAACTCGAAGGCAACAGGGTGTTTCGCTCCGGCCCCCTTTGAATACCGCTTCCGGTCGCGTCTCCTCGGCACGACAGTTGCTTCTCTCCCATCATCCAGCGGGTCGAGGCATTCCGCCTCCCCCTTTCCGGTGAGGCCAGCATGTCCCGATTCAAAGCACGCGCAACGTTCCTTCTTCTCGTGATCCTGGCCTTGGCCGCCCGGCCCGCAATCGCGCAACAGGGGATCGCGGAAATCCGGGGCCGGATCACCGATTCGAGCGGCGCGGCCCTTCCCGGGGTAGTCGTGGTGGTGAAGAATCAGGCGAGCGGTGTGTTCCGGCAGGGCGTCTCGACTCCCGACGGCACGTACTTTCTCGCCGGAGTCGTGCCCGGCCAGTACGAAGTCACCGCCGAGTTATCGGGCTTCCGGAAATACTCGCGCAAGGACATTCGCCTCGAGGTGGGCAAGACGGCCACCGTGGATATCCGTCTGGAAGTGGGCGGCGTGTCGGAAGAACTGACGGTGTCCGCGGACGCGCCGATCGTGGACGTCACCTCGAAGGAAGTCGGGGGCAGCCTTACCGCCACCGATCTCGTCTCGCTGCCATCGATCAACCGCAACTTCGTGGGCTTCATCGGTCTGCTCCCGGGCATCGTTCCGAGCATCTCCACCGAGTCCTTCGGTTCCGACTCCATCAACGCCAACGGTCAGGACGCCCGCAACAACAACTACCTCTTCGACGGCGCCAACAACAACGACGACGTCATCGGCCAGCGCGCCGGCACCCAGGCCCGCACTCCCATCGAGTCGATTCAGGAGTTCCAGGTTCTGACCAGCCAGTACGACGCCGAGTTCGGGCGCACCAGCGGCGCCGTCATCAATGCGGTCACCAAGCAGGGAGGCAATCAGTTCAAGGGCTCGGCCTTCTACTTTCTCGAGGACGCGTCGATGACCGAGAAGGACTTCTTCACCGAGCAGAACAACACGAAGAAGCCGGACACCCGTTACCAGACCTTCGGTGGAACTCTGGGCGGGCCCATCGTGAAAGACAAGGCCCACTTCTTCCTGAGCCTCGAGCGGGTCATCAACAACCGCGCCGCCACCATCAATATCCCGGCCCGGCCGGAGTTCAACGCTTCGCCGGTCACCCAGGACCGCGTGTGGAACACCCTGATTCGCTTCGATCACCAGATCAACGCGAAGCACTCCTGGAACGTCCGGTGGCTGCGCGAATCCTCGCCCCAAAAGAACCAGATCATCGGTTCGGTGACCGAGGCGGCGGCGCGCGAGGAATCCGACATCGACCAGACCGCGGCCGCCACCTTGAACTCGTCGTTCGGCAACACGAAGTTCAACACCTTCCGGGTCGGCTACACCCGCGAAGACGTGGCCTTCGCGAACCCCAACTTCAACGCCAACGGCGGCCATGGAGACCAGCTGAAGCCCACGCTGGCCTTCCAGACCTTCACCGATCAGCAGAGTTCGGTCATGCAGGCGCGCGTGAACGACGCCTACCAGTTCGACAACACCTTCTCCTGGTTCATTCCCGGTGCCAAGGGCGACCACAGCGTCCGGGCCGGCATCCAGTATGAATATGTGAAGATCTTCTCCACTGCCCAGGACAACTGGAACGGCACTTTCAGTTTCTCGCGCAGCAACGGGCCCTACAATGCCGCCGATCCGCGAACCTATCCGGACCGGCTCTCTATCCGCGTCCCCGGCCCCTCGGAATATACCCAGAAGGAGCACTTCTTCACCGGCTTTATTCAGGACAAGTGGAAGACCGGCGACCGCATGACCCTGAGCCTCGGTGTTCGCTACGACCTCGAGAAGATTCCGTTCCAGGAGCTCGACAACCCGAAGATCTCCAACCCCGGCGACTACCCCTTCGACAAGAACAACATCTCGCCGCGCCTTGGTTTCGCTTACGACCTCAAGGGCGACGGCAAAACCGCGATTCGCGGAGGGGTCGGCCGCTTCTACGATAAGAGCCATCTCGAACTCGTGAGCGCGATCATCACCAACGGCGTCTATTCCCAGTCCTTCACCGTGAACTTCCCCGCCAACAACATCGATCCCGGGCCCTCCGCGGGTCGGCTGCCTACCGATCCGATGCTCGCGAACGGTCCGACCTTGAACCGCGCGCTCATCAACCAGCTCTATCCTGCGGGCTCGAAGCTCAAGAACACGGGCAACGTGTTCCTGGACAATCCCGACCGGATCCTTCCCTACACGGACCAGATCTCCGCGGGCTTCGAACATCAGCTCGCCCGCGACATGTCGGTCAACGTCGACTACGTCCATGCCTTTGGCCGCGATCAGTTCATGCAGCTGAACCAGAACCCCGGCGTCCGGACCGGCACCACCCGAACCGCGACCATCGTGCGCGTCGACCCCACCTACGTCTCGAACGTCTTCACCTACGTGAACCAGGGTAAGACGGAGTACGACGCCATCCTGGTGGGGCTCGAGAAGCGCTACACCCGCGGCTATCAGTTCCGCGTCTCATATACATATTCGAACGGCCGCGGCAATACCAGCGGAAACGGCGCCCCGGTGAGCAACTTCCAGCTCCTGAGCGACCTCCGTCTGGACATGAACCAGGGGCCGACCGACTTCGATCGCACGCACAACTTCGTTTTCAGCGGAGCCGCGATCGTGCCGCATACCCACGGCCTGATGTTCTCGACCGTGGTCCGGTATCTCTCGGGAACTACTTTCACGGTTCAAGACACCACCCTCGACAACGATCGCAACGGCATCCTGTTCGAGCCTCTTCCGGCCGGAACGTACACAGGCGTGGGCTCGAACGCGTTCACGGTCAAGAGCGATGGCGGTCGCAACGGCGCCCGGGGTCCGGACTTCTTCCAGGCCGACATGCGACTCGGCTATCGGATCACCTTCGGGGCGCGGAAGGTCGAACTGTTCGGCGAGGTGTTCAATCTCACGAACCGGGCGAACTTCGCGAACCCGACCGGCGATCGTTTCGCCACCGATTTCCTGCGCTTTACCGCGCTCCGCGCGGGAGCGGCGCCGCGGACGGCCCAGCTCGGCGCCCGGTTCGAGTTCTAGCCTGAAGAGCGGGCGTCTTACTTCGTCTGCAGCATCTTCAGGTGTTCCACGAGAGCGCTGATGCGAATCTGCGCCATGTCCCGGTCGAGGGCCTTGAAGACGTCGCCCCACATCGGCATGTCGCGCGTGCCGTGCGACGCCACTTCGTCCAGACCTTCGATGTACCGTCGCACCCTGACGTCCGGAAAGGCGCCGCCATTGCGGGCGCTGATCCTGGTGAGATCCGTGGGCGCCTTCTTCAAGGCCCCGGCGGCCGGACCGTCACCCTTCGCCGCCTTGCCGTGACACACGGCGCAGTAGCTGTCGAACATGGCCTTGCCCTCGATTGGCGTCCGCTGAATCGGCGCGTTTGCGATCTTTGTCTGGGCCGGAGCCACGCTCGCCGAGAGAGCTACGGCCGTTATTGCGACGAGAAATGGTCGAATCATCTGGAGCCTCCTGTGGCTGCTGTCAGGTCGACACTGGCATCAACCCGACCAAGTCAAGAAGACGCCTTCCGAGTAGTCCCCGCAATGAGTCAAACGCATCAAGCGGAGAAGCAGCGTGCCGACGCGCCTCCGGCCCTGCATTAAACAGGAGGACCGCCCCCTCGTGCGCCCACCCGCGACAGATTCGACACCGCACGAAGTAAGGTGCCGAAGCTCTGTCTACCTGCCTGGCAAGAGGGGCTTTGCCCCTCTTGCGTTGGCTGGGAGACAGGGATTCGAACCCCGATTCTACGGTTCAGAGCCGCATGTCCTACCGTTGGACGATCTCCCAGTGCTCGAGGGTGAACGGCCAGTTTAAGAAACCCTGCCGCCCCACGTCAATCTCTCCCCGGCACGATTAGCCTTGTACCTCAAATGGGCCTTCTCCTAGACGCCGAGCAGAACTTCACCTGCCGCAGTTGCGGCGAGTGCTGCCGGCGCGCCTTCGACATCGTGGTGACCGACGCAGAGCGGCAGCGATACGAGGCCTCGAAAGCGGACCGCTGGTTCAGGGAGTCGTCTTCAAGCGAGCCCGGAGCCCGCACTTCGCCCTTCGAGTTCGAGGGTTCCGGACTCCTCAGGATCCGCAAGCGCCCTGACGGGGTTTGCGGTTTTCTCTCCGACGAGAACCGTTGTCGGATCCACGAGGAGCTGGGCGGGAGCGCCAAGCCTCTCACCTGTCAGATGTTTCCCTTTTCCTTCGACCCGGTCTCCGGAGAGACGCGCGTCAGCGTGAGCTTCTGCTGCCCCACCGTGGTTCGAAACGACGGCCGTTCCCTGGACCTTCAGCAGAAGGACATCGGGGATCTCGCGAGCCGCTGGCGCCGGGCCCAGAACCTCTCCGACCGGCCCCTCGAATGGGTTCGAGGAATGCCGCTCGACCCGGAGCTGCTCGAATCCATGAGGTGGGTCTTCAGACGCCTCCTGGACCTCCACGAGCCCACCTTCTCCCTGCGCCGCAACGTTCGACGCATCGCGACGCTGGTCGACGACTGGACGCGTTCGCGCGTCCTGAAGCTGGGCGAGGACAAGTTCGAGGAGTACGTGAAGCTCACGGGGGAATTCGCGCTCGTGAAGCCCTCGGACCCGGCGCCCGTGAAGCCCGCCATCGCCGGCTTTCTCTTTCGGGGTTTCTTTTTTGCCTCGCTGGTGCCCTGGGCGTCGCGCGGAACCGCTCGATCGGGCCTCGCTCTCCGCCTGCGCCTTCTGCACCTCCTCTTGCACGTTCATGGCCTCGTTCCGTCCTTCGATGGCCTCCGATTCGGCGCGCGCCGTGGTAAGAGCCTCGACATCGATTCAGAGCCGTTCTTCACCCCCGCGTATCACGTGCTTCGCGCGACTATCGAGAATCTCGGCTCAGGTCGCCGCCCGGTGGTTGAGGAACTGAGTCTCGCCGTCGGACATCTCCTGGTGGCCGAGCATCTGTTCCTTGCCCGCGCTCAGAGTGAAGGCGAGTCCGCCGGATGGGTCCAAGCCATCATGGACGCTCACGATGTCGCCCACGCCGATCCGGCGTCCGCTTTCTCCCGGTTCCTGGTGAGCCTCGCCGCACCGCCGAGCCCGCTGCACCTGTTCGGCGCCCGCCCGACCGCCGGCCCTGTGACCCCTACTTCTTCGGTTTGATCGACGTCATCATCGCCTTCGCGGTGGCGCGGTCGAGGTGGGCGAAACCGGCGAACTGCTGGCCGGAGAAGAGGCCCTCCGCTCCGTCGATGGTGACGCAGTCGCCGGTCTGATAGGGGCTCGCGTCCGAGAGCATGTAGGCGATGAGATTGCTGAGCTCATCGTGGTCGCCGAACCGCCGGGAAGGGACCCGGTCGAGCGCCTTCTTCTCCAGGTCGCCGGCCATGAGGCGCGAGAAGGCCCCCTCGGTCGGGAAGGGACCCGGAGCGATGGCGTTCAGACGGATTCCATAGGTCGCCCATTCAACCGCGAGCGATCGCATCATGGTCAGAACACCGGCCTTCGCGGAGGCGGAGGGCAGGACGAACGCGGAGCCGGTGGTTGCATAGCTGGTCACGATGGAGAGGACGTGGCCTTCCGCCTTCCGTTCGATGAGACGGCGCCCGATTTCCCGCGTGCAGTTGAACGTGCCGTACAAGACGATCTTGACCACCGAGTCAAAGGCGTTGTCGGACAGATCTTCGGAGGCGCAGAGGAAGTTCCCGGCAGCGTTGTTGATGAGAGCGTTGACCGGTCCGAGGGAGCCCTCGATGGAGTCGAAGGCCGCCCGAACCGATGCCGAGTCCCGTACATCGCAGGGGGCGAACGCCGCCCGGCCGCCGATCTTCTCAATATCAAGAACCGTGGCCTTGAGCGGTTCTTCGCGCCGGCCGACCACCGCGATCTTCGCCCCGGCCCCCGCGCACTTGAGCGCCGCCGATCGCCCAAGGCCGGTGCCGCCTCCGGTGATCAGAAGAGTGCGGCCTTCGAGGAGATGGGGACGAAATGGATTCCGATCGACGCTGGTCATGCGCGGAGGTTATCAAGCGGGGCTCGCGGCTGGCGGGCCGTGGCGAAAGCCAGTCTGGTGCGGCGAGATGACGCGTGCGGTTGAGTTGGCCGAAGCGCTCAGCCTCCGGCGAGCTTGTGCGGTATCCGCTTCTCGCGCAGGACCGCCTGCGCGGCATCGCGCCGATCGCCCTGAAGTTCGATGTCGAGGTCCTTGATCGATCCGCCGGTGCCGCACCGGGTCTTCAGGAGTTTCGCCAGCGCCTCGACCTCCGTGCGCGTTCCCGGCACATCCGCGATGACCGTGACCACCCGCCCCGAGGCGCGCTTTTCCAGGCGGATCCGCGCCCCCTTTGTCTTGTGCTCCATCTCCGCGGCCAGGGCCCTGGGAGCGTCGCCCGACTTTGGATCGGTCGAGTACGCCAGCCGAGTGCGATCCTGAGCCATCGCTAGGTGAGCTGAATGACGCCTTCCGGCCCCAGGTAGACGGAGTGCTCAGCCTGGGCGACCGGTCGCCCCGACAGGGCAACCAGGGGCGGATAGGAGTGAAGCAGTTTCGCCTGCTCCAGCTTGCGGAAGGCCTCAGCGACCATCTCGTTTCCGAAGCTTCGGAAGTAGCGGCGGGCGATGGGAAGGCCTCGCCATGAGAGCAGCGCCTGCGCGAAGTCCGAGTCGATTCCGAAGTCCTTCAGTCTTTCCTTCGCCTCGGGGAGCAGACGAAAGACTTCGGAGGCTCCTCGCGGTCCCGATCGGCCATGGCCATCGGTCGCGAATGGCTCGATCGCGATCACGCCCCGCATGGGAAGGCGGCCTTCCGCCGCGCGAACGGTGTTGGTGATGGCCGGGGGGGCGTGCACGATGTAGTGACCCACGCCGTGGCCGCAAAGGCTTTCGAGCGGTGTGAACCCGGCGCTGGTGATGGC
Source organism: Vicinamibacteria bacterium (assembly GCA_031392925.1). Classification (GTDB taxonomy): domain Bacteria; phylum Acidobacteriota; class Vicinamibacteria; order Fen-336; family JAGNNV01; genus JAGNNV01. The sequence continues at coordinate 39,762 of JANMVV010000406.1, read as the reverse complement.
CCGCTCGATGGCGGCGCTCACGTCTCTCACCGGAATTCCCGGTTTGCAGGCCTGGATGGCCGCGGCGAGAGCCTGTCGCGCCGCCTCGACCATCCGGCCGTTGCCGGTTCCGCCCACGTTCACCGTGGTCGCGGTGTCGACGACCCATCCGTCGATGTGCACGCCGATGTCGAGCTTGGCGAGGTCTCCCGCAAAATACGTGCGGTCGTCGTCAGGAGTCGGACAGTCGTGAGCGGCCACCGCGTTGATCGAGGTCTGCGTGGGAAACGCGGGCTTGCCCCCCCGCTTCTCGATCTCGGCCTCGACCGTCTCGCAGACCACCCTCAAGGAGGCGCCCGGAACGACGAGCTTCGCGCCGAGCTCGCGCACCTCGCGAGCGATGGCGCCGGCGCGCCGCAGCGTCTTCAGCACTTCAGACAAGGGATAGGGGCCAGAGAAAACCGGAGAAAAAAGAAAAGAAAAAGCCCGGGAATTCTCGAGAGGACTCGAAAACCCCGGGCGAGAAGCGACGTCGCTTCTTGAGACCGCTAGATCTTGTTGACGTTAGCGGCGCGTGGACCCTTGGGGCTGTCCACGACTTCGAAGCTGACCCGATCGCCTTCGTTCAGCGTGCGGAAGCCATCGGCCTTGATTTCCGAGTGATGGACGAACACATCAGGTCCGCCATCGCGGGAGAGAAATCCAAAACCCTTGGACTCGTTGAACCACTTCACTTTGCCTTCGATCATTTTTGCTAGGCCTCCTTCGGCCTTTCGACTCGTCTACGTCACCGAACGAAGGAGCGCCAAGAATCGAGTCGACATTCGACCCGCCCGACCTCCGTGACCGCCGGAGAAACGACATACGAGTACGGTTGTAAGAACGGTAGACACGCTAGCAACACCGTGTGTCGCGCGTCAAGCGGTGAGGAAGGGAATTGCAGGCGTCAGGGCGTCGGGGCCCGGGGCGTCAGCAGGACCCGCAGGATGGACGAACGCGACTGGAGTCCCTCGCCGCGGATACGCACGCGTCTCTCGCTCTGAGCAAGGTCGAAATCGGCGACCGCGACACGCTCATCGACCCTGATCAGGACGGCCGCCAGCGAGCCGACCGTCTCGTCATCCCCCCAAAGGCTCACCCGCGCGACATTCAGCGCTTCGAGAGACGCTTCTGAACGTGACTCGACGCGAAGAGACCACGCGCCCTTCGGCAGGGAGAACCGGGGCGAATGGAGGTCGACGCCGGGAGTGACCTCCCAGGACGAGGCTCCGAGTGGAACTTCGAGAGAGAACGAGGCCACGGTGTCCGCGCCGCCGAAGGTCCGGCGATGATCCTCCCAGGCTTCGAGAGCCCGCAGAGAAGCGGGGAAGGGATCGAGGAGCGGCTTCGAAGAGCCGAAGAGAGTGAAGGCCAGCGGCACTGCGGCGGCCCAAAGCCCGGGACGAAGCCGCAGGATGGTGACGAGCAGGACCACGGCCCACAGTCCATAGAGCCACGAGCTGCCCTGGGGATTGACGAACCCGGGGAAGATGCGATCGAGGTCCAGCATGGGCGCCAGCAACCGTAACAGGCCGCTTTCGCCGTCCGCCCGATTGTGAAGCACCCGGGGGGCGAGACCGGCGAGCCAGACAAGGCCAAGTCCGTAACCGGCGGCCGCTCCCAGAAGGGGACGGCGAGCCGGCGACTCCTGCCAGGAGGCGCCGCACAGGAGCAGAAGGGCGGGCACAGCCCCGATGAGGAACCGCGCGGGAGCCGAAGCTCCGCCCCACCACATGGTGAAGGCCCCGCCGACTCCGAGGAGGACGCCGGCCACCGCGATGGCGAGCACCGAGACCGTCCGATCGCGTCTCCACGCTGAGGCTGCGCCGGCAAGTCCGAAGAGCAGGACGGGGCAGAACAGAAGGAGCCCGAACTGCCGATCCAGTATGAGAGCGGAAGCGCCCCAGGGGATGCGGACGAGCGAGACGTCCGAGGAAAATCCCGGCCCGTAGGCCGCGGAGAGAGAAGCGCTCCCGAACAGCGACTGGAAGTGAGCGAGAAGAAGAGCGAGGGAGACCACGAGAGGACCGCAGGCGGCGGCGGCTCGGCCGAACGAGAAGCCTCCTCGCAGGGAGATGGCCAGGGCGAGGATGATAGCCAGAGGCAGGAATCGTGGATGCATCCACGGCAGGCTCGCGAGCGCCCCCGAAGCGAGGGCGACGAAGCCGGGACGCATGGACACCATGCAGGCCAGGGTCAAGGCCACGGGAAGGGTCGCCACCGAATCCGGAAAGACCGAGTTTGCGTAGACGGGCAGCGGGCTCGCGAAGGTGGCGAGGAGGAACACGAAGTTCGCGGCGGCGTCGCCGAAGAGCGATCGCGACGCGAAGAAGAGGAGGGCGACGACGAGCGCCATCACCAGCGAGACCGTGGCTTTGGCACCCGCGAAACCCTGGACCGCGTAGCCGGGGGCGATCAGCGCGGCCAGGCCGGGCGTGTGGATCGCGTACAGCCTGCCTTGGGGCGACCGGGGCGCCGTATGGGGCTCGAGATCGGCGCTCGTGAACTTCGAGAACGCCCGCTCCTCGAATTGGTTCTTCAGGTCGACATCACCGTCCCGGATCAGGCTCTCCGCGATCAGCAGATAGTGAGGTTCGTCCCCCTGCGGCCCGGCGGGGCCGGGCAGGAATCGGCCCAGGCAGAGGAACACGGCGAACGAGATCAGGAAGACGGAGATCGGCTCGAGCCTCGGCAGGTTCGGAATGAGATCTCGGGTGGTCCAGCCGAGAAGGATCGCGAACATCAGCACCATGGTGTAGTTTGAAAAGAAGAGCAGAGCCACCCCCACGCCGGCGATCGCGGGTACCAGGGGAAGCAGGCCCGCGCCCATCCAGAGGAAGGGTCCGACGGGCACCAAACCGCCCAGGAGCCAGACCGCGAAGGCGGCAAGCAGAACGGTCGCGATGAGGAGGGGAGACGGCGATCCGGTCACGCCGTGCCAAAAGCCTTCACCCTGCGGTGCGAGGTGAGCAGCGAATCCCCCGGCGACGAGGCCAATCGCCGTCGCGGCTGAAGCGAGAAGTCGCGTTCGAGACAGGGTCACGAGGAGCGAGTGTACTAATCGTCCCTCGCGGTTGCCGGACAGACGTCGCGGAACGGGCAGGGCCGGCACGCGCCGTGAGAGGGAGTGGCGTCGAAGAGACCGCGCGAGATCCGGTCGGCCACTTCCGAGATCTTCTTCTCCGTGGCGAGCACCAGGGCTTGAGAAGGCGCGAAACCCCCGACCAGATCGGTTTCGAGGAACCGCAATTCCACCCTGGTGGGCAGGCCGCCGGTGGTCCGGAAATGAGCCAGGGCGTAGATCGCGAGCTGAAGACTCTCCTCCGCGCGGTGCTGGGCCTTCGCCTCCGTGCTCACGTCGCCGGTCTTGAAGTCGAGAATGGTGACACCGTCGTCAGTCGCGACCACGAGGTCGTATCGGCCCATCACGCGAGTGCGACCCACCGCGAATGAAAAGTCCTCTTCAACCCCCGTGGGCTTTAGCGGGTGCTCCTTCTCCCAAGCGAAGAACCTCGCGAGCGTTCTCTCGCCCTCCTTGAGTCTCAGCTCCTCGTGCTCGCGGGAAAGAAATCCTTCGGATACCCAGGCTCGCCGAAACGCGGCAAGAAGGTCATCGAGGTTGAAGGGAACAGCGGCCTGACGAGCCTTGAACATGTCCTGGACGGCTTGATGGATGGCGCTGCCGTAGACGACGCGATGGTGGGTGAGGAGAGGAATCCGGTTTCGATGGACGAAGCGATACTTGAGCGGGCAGGTGAGATAGTCGTCGACCTGGCGAAAAGACAGCCGCAACGGAGGCGCCATGGCCGCGGAAAGACTCTCGGGCTCAGGGGAACCGTCCGCCGGCCCGGCACCCTCGCGGTCCGGGGGGACGGGAGCGGAGGCGGCGATGGTCTCGAGAGGAGACGAGCGTGCGACCTTCGTCCTGGGTGAAGGCAGGTCGAGAGCCTCGACCACGAAACGCGACACCTTCCGCGTGGCGCCGGCGCCGTAGTCGTCGGCGGATGTGAGGATGAGGTCGTCCTTCGCGCGGGTCATGCTGACGTAGAAGAGCCGCCGCTCCTCCATGAGGTGCGCGTCGCCCGGGGAGAGGTCGCTCTTGAGGAGCGCCGCGGGAAGAGGCAGGGGATCGCTTCGACGCCGCAAGGGGAACTTCTGATCCACGCAGCTCGCCACGAACACCGCGCGGAACTCCAGGCCCTTCGCCTTGTGGACAGTCGTGATGTTGACCGCATCGCCTTCCTGGATCTCGATGGCCGAAGGATCCTCGCCGGCGTCACGCAGGAGATCGAAACGCGCCACGAACGCGGGAATATCGTCGTTCTCCGCGACCACGGAGAAACCGCGGACGATCTCGAAGAAGCGCGCGATGTTCGCGACCTTCCGTTCGTCCTTCGAGGAGGAGACCGACGCGAGACGCGCCAGGTACCCCGACTCCTTCAGGAACTCGTAGAGCGCCTCGCCGGTTCGCTTTTGCGCCATGCTGGAAACACCGCGCTCGATGTCGGCCACGAACTTCTTCGCCGCCTCCCGCGACGGGCCTTTCACGGAGGCGAGATCCTCGTTCCCCACGAGTTCCCGCAAGACGTCGAGCAGAGGCCGGGTCTTCTTCGACGCGTACCGCGATATCCGGGAGAGGTCGACCGGATCGAACGAATAGATTTCGGAGAAGGCGAGGGCCCAGGCCGATACCGAATCGTCCGGAGAGGCGACGAGGCGCAGGAAGGCGATGAGACTGCGAACCTCCGGCCGCTCGAACAGACCCGCCCCGCCTGAGAACCGGTGCGGGATGCCGCGCATGTTGAGGGCGCGCAGGAACGGGTCGGCGTCCGCGTTGTTGCGAACCAGGATCGCGATTTCGCTCAGGGGGACGTCCCCTTGCTGATGGAAGTCCTCGATCGCCTTCGCCACGGCGTCTGCCTCGGCGGAGGCGCTCGGGAAGCGCCAGTGCGCGACGTTCTTCCCTTTCCCTCGCTCGGCGATGAGCCTCTTGTCGAGGCCGGTCATGGCCTCGAGCCGGTGGGGGTTGTTATACGTGATCAGCCGATACGCGGTGTCGAGAATTTCCTGGGTCGACCGGTAGTTCTGGCGAAGGACCACCCGCGTGGCCGCGGGATAGAGCGAGAGGAAGTTGATGAGGTTCGCGGGCGCCGCTCCCCGCCACCGATAGATCGCCTGATCGTCATCGCCCACCACGGTGATGCTCGGATTGCCCTCTCCGGCGATGAGCCGGATGAGCTCGAGCTGGGCGTGGTTCGTGTCCTGGAACTCGTCGACCAGGATGTAGCGAAAGCGCTTGCGGAGGGCGATCGCCACATCGGGTCTTTGCCGGAGGAGTCGCAGGAACAGGTGAATCTGATCGCCGAAATCCACGAGCGCCGAAGTCGCGAGGGCTGCCTGCTGCGCCCTGAAGAACTCCGCGGCCTCGATGAGATCGAGGGCCGGTTCGCGCCGGGCCAGGGCTTCATCTCCCTCCGCGGTGGAGGCCTGACGCAATCGCTCTTCAGCGAAGGCGAGAATGACCTCCGCCGAGACGTCCTCGTCCTTCGCACGCGACGCGAACTCGACCAGGGTGGACAGGTGGCGCCCGGGATCTCCGAGCGGCCGGAACCGGGCGAGCGGCAGCGAGAACAGCCGCTCGCGCAGGAAGACAATTTCGTCCGCGCGGGAGAGAACCCGGAAGTCGGCGGGGAGCCCCGCGGCGAAGCAGTTCTCGCGCAGCATTCGATCGCCGAAGGCATGGAAGGTGGCGATGAAGCTCTCGGTGTACCCATAGGGCACGAGCTGGTCGACGCGCTCCGACATTTCACGAGCCGCCTTCTCCGTGAAGGTGAGCGCGAGGATCTCTTCCGGCCTCGCCCGTTTGGTGGTAATGAGGTGCGCGATGCGCCGGGTGAGAACCGTGGTCTTGCCGGTTCCGGCGCCCGCGACGATCAGCAATGGCCCGTCGCCATGCAGCACCGCCCCTCGCTGGGCCTCGTTCAGGCCTTCGAGGATGATCTCCTCGCGCGTCTGCGGCCTGGCCTCGATATCCGACACGCCTGAAGACTAGCCGCGAGCGGCTCCGGCGCGGGTCCTCTGCCTCAAGGCTATTTGAGGTCGACGAGCAGGGCGCAGATCTCGTCCATCGCCTCCGTCACTTCCTTCGAAGGGCGGGTGTGATGGTTCACGACGATGGAGAAGACGAAGCGCCGCCCGGAAACCGCGTCCACGTAACCCGCCAGGGCATTGACGTGGCGGAGCGAGCCGGTTTTTGCGAACACGCGCCCTTGGGCCTTCGTCCCGACCATCCGCTTCTTGAGAGTTCCGTCGACGCCCGCGATGGGCAGCGAGTCTCGGAACGCCTTCGCGAGCGGGTGGCGGGCCATGGCGACCAGCAGATCCACTTCCGCGCGCGCGGTCACCAGGTCAGAACGCGAGAGTCCCGAACCGTCGTACATGGCGGTGTCGGCGACGCGCACGCCCTGGGCCTTCAGGAACGCCTCGCGCGCCTTCAGGCTCGACTCCACCGACGCGTCCTGGAAGGCGGCAAGGCCGAGTCGGCGCAGCAGAGTTTCCGCGTGGAGGTTCTGGCTGTCCTTGTTGACCACGCGGATCTGCTCGGCCACCGCGGGTCCGTGAAAGGAGGCGAGGGGCCGGAGCCCGGGCGGCAGGGGTTCGCGCGAGGCCAGTGCGCCATCGCGCAAGGTGACGCCGTGCCTGACCAGGGCCTCGGCGAAGAGCGTGGTCGCGAAGAGCGTCGGCTCCGGCGTCGCCACCGAACCCGTCCACGCCTCGCCGAGGCGCGGCACGCTGCCCTCGATCAGCACATGCCTCGATCCGAGCGGCCGGTTCAGGGAGACCTTGGCCTTCGTTCCTTCGGCCGAGGTCACCACGCGATTCTCGATCCGCATGAATTCCGTCCCTGGCTGAACGATCAGGCGCGCCGGATCACCCTCCCGCTCGCCCGGCTCGAGGCTCAGGTTCAGGGAACTGTCGAAGGCGCTCAGGGCGGAGACTTCGGCGCCGTAGGACCAGACCAGATCGTCCGCGGTCCAGGCGTCGGGGATGGTCTCGTCGGTGAAGAGACCGTCGTAGCCGATCACCCGGCCTTCGATGCGCGTGATCCCCGAGTCTCGGATGTCCCTGGCGAGCTGGTCGAACGGGCTCTTCTCTCCCTTCTCCTCGAACCGGTCGGAGAGATTGGGGTCGCCGCGCCCGACAAGATAGACGTCGCCCAGAATTCTGCCGAGGCGGTCGAACCGCCCCGCGGTTTCGACCGTGGTTGCGGGCGGCGGTGCGGCCTGTCCCTCGGCATCCAGGATGGCTGCGGTGGTGAAGAGCTTCATGGTGGACGCAGGCTTGACGTTCACGGTGGCGTTCTTCTCGAAAAGAACGCGCCCGGTGCCGAGGTCGCGGATGTCGACCGCCACGATGGCGGGCGCGAATACCTCGCGCCTCAGAATCCCCTCGATGGAGGAAACCAGGCGGTCGGGGGACTTCGCATGCGTCGGCCCGGCCGAGGCGCCGACGAAGGCAGCCAGGAGCGCGGCCAGAAAGGGTGCGCGGACCGCGGTTCTCATGGTTTCTCAACCTCTTCTCGAATGAGGCTCTCCGCCCGCGTGGCGAGAGCCTCGACGGCGTTTGGACCCTCCTCGACCGGGAGGGCCTGATGAATTCTCACCCGGATTTCGCCGGGTGTGATGCGACCCCTTCCGACCACGCGTCGCAGGCCGATCAGGCTCACCGGCACCACCGGCACGCCCGCCTCGACCGCCAGCTTGAAGCTCCCCCGCTTGAAGGTACCCATGGGGGCGTCAGCGCTTCTGGTGCCCTCGGGGAAAAGCGCCACCGACACCCCGTTCCTGATCCGGCGCGCGGCCGCGCCGAGGCTCCTCTTCGCGCTGAAGGCCCGAGATCGGTCGATGGCGATGTGCCGCGTCGCCGCCAGGCACTGCCCCATGAGCGGCACGTAGAGAAGCGAGCTCTTGTAGACGATGCGGAAAGACCGGGGCAGAACATCGAAGAGGATGGGAATGTCGAGGGAGCTCACGTGGTTGGAGACGAAGACCACCGGCCCTTGAGGCAGGGGCGCCATCAGCTCGGTGGTTGCGCGGACCCCGGCCGACCGCAGAATGAATCGTGCCCAGAGCCGGGTGACCAGGAAGCCGACTTCGCCATCGCGCCGGAAAGGCCAGGCGAGGATTCCGATGGGCGCGAAGACGAGGGTGCCGAGAAACGCGGCAAGATGCGCGACCACGAATCGGATCAAGGGCGGGCGAGAAAGTCCAGGACGAGCGCCCTCGTTCCGCTACCGGCCCCGATTCGAAGAACCGTTCGCGACCGCGGGCAGTTGTTCCGCGGTCTCACGGGAGGCGAGGGGAACTTCCTCGGTATCGCGCAGGCTGGCCGCGTGGGCGTCTCCATTTCCGCTTCCATTGGTCTTCGCGTCGGTTCGTCGCATCGCCGGCCGCGCGTCCTTGCGGGTCAGGTCATCGGCGGGCGCCTCCGGCCACCGCACGAAGATCATTTTCCCGGCCGCGGTCTGAAGGACGGTGGTCACGTTGACGTCGATGGTGCGTCCGAGCGCCTTGCGGCCGCCTTCCACCACCACCATGGTGCCGTCGTCGAGGTACCCGACCCCCTGCCCGTGCTCCTTGCCCTCCTTGCTGACGAAGATCCGCATGGGCTCGCCGGGCAGCACCAGCGGGCGCAGGCAATTGGCGAGGTCGTTGATGTTGAGGATCTTTACCCCGCGAAGCTGCGCGACCTTGTTGAGGTTGAAGTCGTTGGTGACGATCTTGCCCCCGGTCTTCAAGGCCAGCTCGATCAGCTTCAGGTCGACTTCCTTCACGTCGGGGAAATCCGTGTCCACGATCTGAATGGGGACCACCGGATTCTTCTGGATGCGCTGGAGCATGTCGAGGCCGCGCCGCCCGCGATTGCGCTTGAGGGGATCGGAGGAGTCGGCCACCTGCTGTAGTTCGACGAGAACGAACTGCGGGATGACCAGAGGTCCCTCCATGAAACCGGCGTCCGCGATCTCCGCGATGCGGCCGTCGATGATGACGGAGGTGTCCAGGATCTTGGCCGTGCTCTCTACCGCGAGGTTGTCCGCCTGGGCTTCCCAATCGGAGCGCAGGCGGGAGAGGGAGAAGGAATCCGCGCGACGCGCGCCCGTGGCCAGGCCGATCCAGCCGAGGCCCACGGCGAGGCCCAAACGAACGATGGTTCCGGTCGCGGCCCCCACAGGAGCAATCGCCATCCCCGCGAGCACGGCCAGAAAGAGCCCGACCATGAGACCGAAGCTGGCGGAGAGAACCCGTCGCGGCGCGGCCCTTCCCACCATGGTTTCGATTCCGAGAACCGCGACGCCGATCGAGGCTCCTACGAGGACTCCCTCCCCGGGTGAGGGCCCCAGGAGCCCGCCGCCCAGAACGAGAGTTGCGAGGACCAGAAAACGGCCAAATCCTGCCAGCATTTGTGTAAGACCTAGAATAAGAACGGTTCGGAGGATCCCGAACGCGCGGAATGTGCGGAGTCTAAGAGAAATCCCTGCGAGCGTGGAGGTTTTGTCGCGTGCCCAAAGTTTCTTCCCGAGGAATGGCCCTGCCGCCCTCGCCCATTCGAAAGCTAGCCCCCTACGCCGAGGCCGCGAAAGCCCGCGGGGTCAAGGTCTTTCACCTGAACATCGGCCAGCCCGACCTCGAGACTCCCAAGGTCATGCGCGACCGTCTGAAATCGGTCGATCCGGTCATCGCCTACTCGCCGTCTCAGGGCACGCCTCAGTATCTCGACGCGATGTGCCGCTACTACGCGACGGTGGGACTCAAGGTCCTTCCGCAGAACCTCGTTGCCACCACCGGCGGCAGCGAGGCGGTCCTCTTCGCCTTTATGTGCCTCGCCGAAGCGGGCGACGAAGTGATGGTGTTCGAGCCCTTCTACACGAACTACAGTTCCTTCGCGACCATGGCCGGGGTCAAGCTCGTTCCGGTGCGGTGCCGCGGCGAAGAGGGGTTCCATCTGCCCGCCCGCGAGGCCTTCGAGAAGGCGCTCTCGAAGCGCACCCGCTTCGTCCTGCTCTGCAATCCCAACAATCCGACGGGTACCGTCTATTCGCGCGACGAAGTGCAGCGGGTGGCGGACTTCTGCCGCGACCACGATCTCTTCTTCGTTTCCGACGAGGTGTATCGGGAGTTCGTTTATGGCGGTCTCTCCGCCACTTCGGCGCTCGACCTCCCCGGCATGGAGGATCGCGTGGTCGTGGTCGACTCCCTGTCGAAACGCTTCAGCGCCTGCGGTATCCGGCTCGGGTGTTTCGTTTCCCGAAATGCCGACGTCATCGCCGCGGTGATCCGCGCGGCCCAGGGCCGCCTGTCGCCGCCCGGGCTCGCTCAGATCCTGGCTCTCGGCATGTCCGAGATCACCGCGGACTATTACGCGGGCGTGCGGAACGAATATCAGAGGCGGCGCGATGTCATCTACGATGAGCTCCTCAAGCTCCCCGATGTCTTTCTGCGCAAGCCCGAGGGCGCTTTCTATGTGGTGGCCCGGCTGCCCGTGAAGGACGCGGACGCCTTCGCCCGCTTCCTGCTCGAAGAGTTCTCCTTCGAAGGGGCCACGGTGATGGTGGCGCCCGCCGCCGGTTTCTATGCGACGCCTGGCCTTGGGTCGAACGAAGTCCGCATGGCCTACGTGCTGAATTGCGACGATCTTCGCCGGGCCATTGGCGTTCTCGGCGAAGGCCTCAAGGCCTACCAGAAGCGCGCATGAGTCCATGGGAGCAGCGGTACCACCCGCTTCGCGAGGAGTGGGTGATCGTCGCCGCTCATCGTCAGAACCGCCCGTGGATCGGCGAAACCGTGATTCATCGCGAGGCGCCTCTTCCCGCGTACGTTCCGGACTGCACCTTTTGTCCGGGCAACACCCGGGTGAGCGGCCAGGTGAACGCGACCTACGTGGATACGTTCGTCTTCGACAATGACGCGCCCTGCGTGGGTGAGGAGGCGCCCGAGCCTCCCCCCGAGGAATCGCCCATCTTCCGCAACCGCGCCGCAAAGGGCATCGCGCGAGTGGTCTGCTACAGCCCGCGGCACGACACCACACTCGCCGAACTGCCTCTCGCTCAGGTGGCCCGGCTCGTCGAAGTCTGGCAGGAGCAGTATCGGGACCTCGGGAATCGTTCCGGGATCGACCACGTCCTGATCTTCGAGAACAAGGGGGCGGTGGTGGGTGTTTCCAACCCGCACCCGCACGGGCAGATCTACGCGACGAATTTCGTGTTCAAGCACATCGAAACCGAAGCGCGCGTCAGCGCCCGGCACAAAGCCCAGACCGGCCGCGTTCTTTTTCAGGACATCCTCGACGCGGAGATCCACGACGGCCGCCGCATCCTCTTTGAGAACGCCACCGCGATCGCCTTCGTGCCCTACTTCGCCCGCTACGCGTACGAGGTCTACGTGGCTCCGAAAGGGACGGTGCCGAGTGTCGATGCCCTGAGTCCGGCTGAGGCCACGGACTTCGCCGAAGCGCTGTCGCACGTGCTGGTTCGCTTCGACAACCTGTGGAGCCGGCCGTTTCCCTACGTGATGGCGCTGCATCAGGCCCCCACGGACGGCGGCGACTACAGCGCCTTCCACTTCCACGCCGAGTTCCACCCACCCCTTCGGAAACCCGACCTGCTCAAGTACCTCGCGGGCCCCGAGATCGGCGGAGGCAACTTCCTCTCCGATACCACGCCCGAAGAGAAGGCGGCCGAGCTTCGGGCGCTCCCGAGCGTTCACTACACCCTCCGATGATGGATCCCGCTCCGCTGCTGCAGCCGATCCTCCGCATTCAGGCGGCGATCCGGGACGCGGTGGTCGCGGCCTGTGAATCGGCTGCGGAGGGGACTCTCCATCGCGTGGACCGGGACGGCGCGGGCGACACCATCTACGCGGTGGACCGTGTGGGCGAGGAGGGGCTCGTCGAGCTCTTCGAGGCCGACGTCGCTTCGATAGCGCCCATCGTGCTTCTGGCTGAAGGCCTGCCGCCCGCGGGCGTCGTTCTCCCCCGCGGAACCGACGAGGCAAAGGCGGTCTGGCGGGTGCTCGTGGATCCGATCGACGGCACACGCGGCCTCATGTATCAGAAGCGCAGCGCGTGGGTTCTAACCGGCATAGCACCCAATCGCGGGAAGGGCACGACGCTCGCGGACGTGGTCCTGGCCGCGCAGACCGAGGTCCCGCTGGTGAAGCAACACCTCTCCGATCGCCTCTGGGCGATTCGCGGCCAGGGGGCGCACGCGGAGAGATTCAACCGCCTCGACGCCACCACCAGGCCGCTCCACCTCCATCCTTCCGACGCCACCACCATCGCGCACGGTTTCGCCATGATCTCGCGCTTCTTTCCGGGCGCACGCGAAGAACTGGCCGCGATCGACGAGGAGATCGTTCTGGGCGCTCTCGGTCCGGTCCGGGAGGGCAAGGCCCACTGCTTCGAGGATCAGTACATCTGCACGGGTGGCCAGCTCTATGAGCTCATGGCCGGCCACGACCGGTTCAACGCGGATCTGCGGCCGCTGGTCGAGTCGATTCTCCGTTCCCGCGGCCTGAGTCTTGGCATCTGCTGTCATCCCTACGATCTGGCCACGGAACTGATTGCTCGCGAGGCCGGGGTCATCGTGGTCGACCCGTCGGGTACGCCGATTCGGGCTCCGCTCGATATCGAGGCCGACGTGGCCTGGGTCGGCTATGCGAACCAGGGCGTTCGCGGCCAGATCGAGCCGCTTCTTCACGAAGCGCTGCGGTCGCGTCACCTCCTCTGAAGGAAGGCATGAGCCGATCGATCCTCCGTCCCGCCGGTTTCGAGGCGCCCGATGCGAACAGCTTCGTCGCGGAGGCCGCGAGCCATTCCTTCCTCGAGCCCACTCTGGACGTCGTCATCGCGCGAGCGCCCGGCCGGCTCGACCTCATGGGCGGCATCGCCGACTATTCAGGATCTCTGGTGCTTCAGTGGCCGCTTCGCGAAGCCACCCTCGTGGCCGCGCAGCAGACTCCGGATGGTCGTCTCAAGGCGATGAGCCTTCGGGACGGATGCGAGGACGCGCGCTCCTGCGATCTTTCGGTCGAGGATCTGTTTCCGGGCGGCCGGCCTCTCGATGAAGACCACGCGAGGAGGTTCTTCGCGGAGCGTCCCGGGCTCGGCTGGGCCGCTTACGTCTTCGGCCCTCTCGTGGTGCTGGCCCGCGCGAATCCACTGCGGCCTCCGACCGGCCTGCGGCTCCTGATCCGTTCGTCTGTTCCCGAGGGGAAAGGCGTCTCTTCCTCGGCGGCCCTCGAAGTTGCGGTGATGCAGGCGTTGGCATCGACCTTCGACCTCTCGCTCCAACCGCGCGACCTCGCTTTGCTCGCGCAGATCGTCGAGAACCGCGTGGTGGGCGCCGCGTGCGGCGTCATGGATCAGATGACCGCATCTGGTGGCGAGGCTCATCGGCTCCTCGCCCTTCTCTGCCAGCCGGCCGAACCGCGCGGAACCCTCATCCTGCCCGGGGATCTTGAGATCTGGGGCATCGACTCCGGCGTCCAGCACGCGGTGTCGGGGTCCGACTACACCTCCGTTCGCGTCGGCGCCTTCATGGGCGCGCGCATCCTGGCCGAGCGGGCGGGGCTCCAGGTGCTTCCCGGCCCGCGTCCCGGAACGGTGGAGATCGAAGACGCGCGCTGGGGCGGGTATCTCGCGAACGTGACGCCATCGGAACTCGAAGACGGAAGTCTGGGCGAATTACCGGCAAGGATGAGTGGTGCTGAATTCCTCGCGACCCATGAAGGCATCGCGGATACGGTGACCCGCGTGGACCCAGGTCGTCAGTACGCGGTGCGCGCCTGCGCGGCGCACGCCGTGTACGAGCACTTCCGCGTTCGCGCCTTCGCGGAACTGCTGCAAGCACCCGCCACCGAGCGACGGTCCGAGCTGCTCGGAGAACTGATGTATCAATCGCACGCGAGCTACTCCGCGTGCGGCCTCGGCGCCGAAGCCACCGACCTCCTGGTGGGGCTCGTGCGCACCGCCGGCCCCGCGCAGGGCTTCTTCGGGGCCAAGAGCACGGGCGGGGGAAGCGGCGGGACGGTCGCGGTGCTCGGCCGTCGCGGTTCCGACATCAGGCCGATCGCGCAGGCCTACGAAGCGCGGACCGGCCATCGGCCTCAGGTCTTCTCCGGGTCGTCCTCGGGATCCGCCGCGTTTGGATCGATCCAGCTCGGTCCCGCCTGATGGAAGCACCGCGTCCCAACCTCTTCACCCTGAAGAACCGCGTCGGGCTGGAGATCGAGATCACCAACTACGGCGGTATCGTGACCGCGCTTCGCGTGCCCGATCGCGCGGGCCGGATCGACGACGTCGTGCTGGGCTTTGATCACCTCGACGAGTATTTTGGACCGCATCCGTACTTCGGCGGGATCATCGGCCGGTATGGCAACCGGATCGCGGGAGGCCGGTTTCGACTGGAGGGCCGCGAGCACGTTCTCGCGCGCAACGACGGGCCGAACCACCTTCACGGCGGCTTGCGGGGCTTCGACCGGGCGTGGTGGAGCGCCGAGCCGCGGAGCGCGGGCGAGGGGTCGTCACTCGTTCTCCGGCGCACCAGCGAGGACGGCGAGGAGGGCTATCCCGGAACTCTCGATTGCGAAGTCACGTACACCCTGACCGAAGCGAACGAATTTCACATCGCATACGCGGCCACGACCGACCGGCCCACCATCGTGAACCTCACCCACCACTCCTACTTCAATCTCGCGGGCGCTCAGAGCCGAGATGTTCTCGAGCACCGGCTCTTCGTCGACGCCGACGCGTTCCTTCCGGTTGATGACCGCCTCATCCCCACCGGCGACCTGCGTCGAGTGATCGGAACGCCCTTCGATTTCCGGGAACCCCGCGCGATTGGCGAGAGGATCGGCGAAGCCGATCCTCAACTTGCGCGAGGTCGTGGCTACGACCACAACTTCGTTCTCCGACGAGAGGGCCTCGATGCATCGACCCTTCGCCTCGCCGCGCGTGTCGTCGAGCCCTGCTCCGGACGAGTGATGGAGATCCTCACCACCGAGCCGGGCCTTCAGGTCTATGCGGGCGGCGGCCTCGACGGCTCGATCATTGGGAAGGGAGGACACGCGTATCAACCGTACGCGGGTCTGTGTCTCGAGACCCAGCATTTCCCGGATTCCCCGAATCAGCCCGCGTTTCCGAGCGCGCGGCTGGATCCGGGCGGGCTCCATCGAAGCGTCACCATCTATCGGTTCAAGACCACGCCTTGAAGGCGCCACGATAGGATGGCCGCGAGCCGTTCCCCCCCGAACAGGAGAGTGTTTCCGTGAGAAGAGAATTCAGTCTGCGCCTTCAACTTCTTGGCCTCGTCGCGATGACCCCGCTCTTTCTCAACTGCGGCGCCGGTCCGAAATCCGGCGAGAGTGCGTCGACACCGGCGGCGGCTCCCGCACCCGCCGCCAAGGGTTTCAAGATTGCCATGATCGCGAAGAGTTCGACGAACCCGGTCTTTCTCTCCGCGCGTACCGGCGCAGAAGCCGCGGCGAAGGAGCTCTCCGCGAAACACGGCATTGCCATCGAGATCGCATGGCTGACCCCTCCCACCGAGGACGGTCAGATTCAGGCGCAGCGCGTGGCCCAGGCCGTGAACGAAGGGGCGAACGCGATTCTTCTCTCCTGCTCGGACGCGGGGAAACTGCAGGGCGCGATTGACGACGCGGTGGGGCGCGGCGTCCCGGTCATGACCTTCGACAGCGATGCTCCGCTTTCCAAACGGTTCGCGTTCTATGGCGTCGATGACGCGGAGACCGGAACCCTGGTGATGACCGAACTGGCGAAGCAGATGGAGGGGAAGGGCAACATCGCCATCCTCGCCGGAAACCAGAACGCTCCCAATCTTCGCAAGCGCGTGGACGGCGTGAAGGCCGAGGCCGCGAAGTACCCCGGCATCAAGATCGTCGGCACCTTCTACCATGTGGAGACTCCCCAGGATTCCGCCGCGGAAGTGATCCGCGCCCAGAACGCCTATCCGGAAATCCAGGGCTGGGCCATGATCGGCGGCTGGCCTCTGTTCACCCCCACGCTCCTCACCGATCTCGATCCGAAGAAGGTGAAGATCGTCTCCGTCGACGCCCTTCCCGCCGAGCTTGTCTACGTGGACAAGGGGCTCGCTCCGGTTCTGCTCGCGCAGTCGACGTATCTGTGGGGCTACGTCTCGGTTCAGACCATCGTTTCGAAGGTCTATTTCAAGCAGGACGTGCCGGTGATGAACAAGATGCAGCTGGTGCGGGTGTCGAAGGACAATCTTGGAGCCTGGGCGCGTCAGCTTCGCGACTGGGGCTTCACCGACGTGGCTGAGGCGTACCTCAAGCTGCCGAAGTGATCCAGGGCTATGGCTTGAAGTCGACGCGCTCGACCTGGTAGCCGCGCTTCGCGAGGAGAGCGGGCAGGCCCCCCTTGCCGATCATGTGCAAACTGCCCACCGCGGCGAAGACCGATGATCCCGATGCGTGAATCGCGTCGATACCGTTCGCGAGGCCGGGGTTTCTTTCGTCGAGCATGCGCCGCATCATGAGCCGGTCCGTTTGGGTCTTCAGGCATTCGCACCATTTCTCATAGTTCTCCAGCTCGTCCAGGCGCCCATCGGCCCACACCTGGGCCGTGCGCACGAGCATCGGAGACGCCTTCCCACTCTCGAGTTCCTCGAGCGCCGACTCCACCGCCTCCTGAGATTCAGCGACCGTGCCTCCGAGCAGAAGCTTCAGCTGCAACTCGGGTGTCTCGAGCGATGACACCGGCTTCTTGAGTCCGCGGGCCATGCCCGCATACACGGCGTCGACGGCATAGGCGGGATCGAGGCCCTCCCTCCGCGCCGCCATCACGGTCAGGGTCGTCGCGACCATCTCGGGGTCGGTTCGGGAGAGAAGTTCCTCGGGAAGGCACGCGGCCTTGAGCTGAGCCTTCAGCCGCTGATTGAGCGCTTCCGGAAGCGCGCGATCCGGCCGGAGCGCCGTGCCTTCCTGGATGCGTCGAGTCAGGTCGGCGTCCAGGATGTCGAGCTCGAGGGCCACGATGTCGGTCGACCGGATCGCGCGAAGAACCTCCGGACCCGGGAACATCCACTGGATCTTCCCGACATGGACGGTGCCGAAGAGGTAGGACGTGCGACCGTCCTTGGTTAACCGCCAGAGAAATCCACGATCCCTCGCCGCCCTCCCCTCCTCGACCTGGGCGGCCGAGGGTTGCCGGGCCTCGGGAGGGCAGGTGGCCGGAGCTTGCGCGGCACCGGCGAGGCTGGCCAGGAGGAAGAGGACGGCGCTTGCGGGGAACATGGTGGAGCGCGAGGGAATGGCGGGGTGGACGGGACTTGAACCCGCGGCCTCCGGCGTGACAGGCCGGCGTTCTAACCAACTGAACTACCACCCCGCGGTTTTCTTCGACGGGAAACAGGGCTTTTGGTGGGCGGTGCAGGATTCGAACCTGCGACCTGCGGCGTGTAAAGCCGACGCTCCACCGCTGAGCTAACCGCCCCGCGAAGGCAGCGGAGTCTAGCAGAGAGCGACCCCTTAGCGCCGGGCCGGTGTGGCGTCCACCAGTTTCTCGCGGATGCGGTCGCAAAGGACGGCCAGGACGCCGCGAACCACTTCCATGTTTCCGGCCATCAGCTCCAGGAAGGCCTCCCGGTCCAGGCGCAGGAGGTGCGAGTCGGTGATCGCGGTGATCGACGCGGAGCGGGGCTCCGGGTCGAGCACCGCGAGCTCTCCGAAGACACTCTTGTCCTTGAGGTGCTTGAGATCGAGGTCCCCGTCGTGGACCTTCACTTCTCCCTGCACGATGACGTAGAGGCTCTCGCCGGCCTCGCCCTTTTGGAAGATGGTCTCTCCGGCCTTGAACCGGACCTCCTCGGCGAGGGCGGCGACATCCGCGAGGACATCCTCGGGGGTTCTCGCGAACATCTCCACCGCCTTGAGCGTGATGACTTTCTCGATGAGCAGCATCGGTCCTATTCCCTTCGCGTGAATCAGGCCGCGGATCGCGCCCAGACTCCATTCTCCAGTTTTTGAAAATCCCGACCCGATCGAGGACGAAAGAAACGTCTCGATCGCGGCGTCCATCCCCGGCGACTTCAAGCGGGGCGCCACTTCGAGGGCGGCCGCCCGGATCCAGATCTCGAACCGGGCCGAAGGGTCGATGAGCAGAGCCTTCACCCGCTCCGCCGCGTTCGATCGAACCAGGCCCAGGACACCTTCAAGCTCATGCGACACGTCCTCGATGGCTCCCTCGATGGCGGGCATGAAGAGGGCTCGTTCCTCGCGGGAGAAGACCACGTCGAGGATCTCCTGCGCGTAGGCCTTGCGGTCCTTGTGGGTTCCGTCGATGTGGGCGCGTACGGCCAGGAACGCCTTGGGGTCGCGGGTGAACCCGAGGAGCATGAGAAGGCGTTCCCGGGTGTTCCGATGAGACCCGACCAGAGCCCGGCGCAAGACATCGGTTCCTTCGGCTTCGCCCAGGTCCCTCACCTGAGAGAGGGTCTCGATGGCGCGTCGCGCCTCCTTGCGGGCGAGTTCCTCGATCCGCTCGCGATCCTCATCGGCGGAGGCGACGAACCGGTTGTGGGTAAGCGCGCGAACCACTTCCTGCCGGACCGCGATGTCCTCGATGTCGAGCCTCGAGATGAGGAACCGGGCCGTTTCCTCGGACCGGATCCGGCTCATGGCCGAGACCAGACCGCGGCGCCGGTCGCCCTTGTCGGTCTCCTCGAAGGCCGCGATCAATTGGGGCAGCGCCATCTCCCCGGAAAGGGCGAGGGCCGCGCGCGCGGCGCCCATGACCCCCCGCCGGTCCACCCGCTGGATGAGGAGAGGGATGAGTATCGACTCCTTCATCTGACCGGCCGCGAAAAGGGCGAGCCGGCTCACTGTGACATCTTCGTCCTCGATCAGCGCCTTGACCACGCTCGCCTCGGAGCGAGTGCCCGCGAGTCTCAGCAGGCGCGCGGCCGCCGATCTTTGCCCCGCCTCCGGCGATTGCGCGAGTTCGTGAATTCCGGCCGTACCTTCAGGCGTCCCCATGCGAAGGAGGCCGAGCAGGGCCGCCTCCTTGAGGGCCAGGATGGAACTTCCGGCATGGCGCATCAGCTCATCCTTGGACGAAGGTCCTTCGACCGCGGAGAGAGCTCGCAGCGCCAGGGCCTTTAGCTGATCGTCCGGCTCGCTTTCGAGCCGGGTCCGAAGCGTCGCCGCGATGCCCGAGGGCTGGTGGACCTCGATGCGCTCCAGGGCGGCCTGCCGGACCTTCTTCGACGGATGGCGGGCCAGATCCGCGAGCATCGGATTCAGGGCCGCGGGAGTGTGATCGCCCAGGATCTGCAGGGCCACGAGGGCGTTCTCCTCCGATCCGGTCTTGAGCGTGGTGCTCAAGGAGGCGACCGCGCTCTCGTCGTCGAAGGCGAACTCGATATCCTCGATCCGGCCGCGGAGGGCCTGGACCAGAGCCCGGACGTATTCGGTGGCGGCCGCGCGCGCGCTCCACAGCCACGCCACGAAGCAGGCCAGGAGCACCCAGCCGAACTGGACCGGATCCGAATGGAAGATGCTCTTGAACAGAACCATCAGGGCGCTCGACAGGCCGATGCCGACCGGATTCAGGATCGCCTCCACCGCGATGGAAAGGGAAAGACGACGGTCCTTCGGTATGGGCTGATAGAGGGTCTTGAGAGAAGGGTTGTCGATCGGATGCTTGAAGGTCTTGTAGATGCCCTGATTGAGGACCACCAGCCAGAACACCGGGTTCGGGCCCAGGGCCAGGCCGCCCGCGATGAGCAGGAGCGTGGTGCAGATCACGTGCGCGCCGGGCAGGATCAGCAGGCCGCGATGAACGCCGATCGCCGACAGCACTCTGCCGGACAGGAAGACCCGGGTGAAGAGGGACGCGCACTGCGAGATCCCGGAGAAGAGGGCAAAAAACGACGCCACTTCCTTCGCGTCGGCGAAGCGGGTCTTGACCTGCTGCAGGAAAGCGAAATCGACCAGGTACTTTCCAAGGATGCCGCAGAAGGCGACGATGAGGACGAACCGAAGGTAGGGATCCTGGACGAGGGAGCCGAAGGAGGATCGGGCGGCCTTCTGTGCGGCGGTCTGTTTCGGGCCGTCATCGGCCGGAATGAGGGGCAGGACGCGGCGGAGGAGGAGCACGCAGAGGAACAGCGCCACGGTGGACAGGACGAAGAGGTTGGGGACGCCTCCGAACTTCAGCAGCAGGGGGACCGAGAACGAGCCGATGATTCGGGCCACCACCTCGCCGGTGCCGACGAATCCGAAGAGGCGTTTGGCTTGCCTCAGGTCGTAGAGCCTTCCCGCGACCGCCCAGTACTCGAGGTCGGTCAGGATGGACAGGACGCGATAGAAGACCATCGCGAAGAAGAAAAGGCCCGCGGTCTGGGTGAGGAACAAGGCGCCGCGCAGGGCGCCCACCACCAGCACGAGGCTGACCAGCGTGCCGGTCATGAGGTTGGAGAACGAGAGCCGGTTCTGGAGCCGCGAGTAGCCGTACCCGGTGGCGGCGGAGAGGGCGGCCGCGGCGAGATACACCGAGGGGAGGGCCGAGGCTCCGTATTGCCCGAGGAAGAGGGCGGATGCGGCCGTCTCGAAGAAGACGGTGCCGAACCCCATGAAGGCCGAATGCGCCAGCATCAGGGCGGCGCCATGCTCTTCGGCGGGCTGGACGCCGAAACGCGACCACAGGCTCGGCTTCGCGGCGGAGTTCAAGGAGCCGGATGGCATTGGGAAGGTGTTGAGACTAGCGGAAGCTCAAGAAAAAAAGGCGAGGAGACCTGAGACATCCAGGCTCCTCGCCCTTTGAGTGACCGGCCGGGGCCGGTCACCCTTGCTCGGAGTCCGAGCCTTGCGAAGCGAACTACTTCTTGACGGGAGCGGCGGCCGCGGGAACAGCCTCGGCCGGCGCGGGCGTCATGCCCAGGCGGCTCATCAGTTCCTCGGCGGTCTTCTTGACCTCGGAACCCTTGGCCACGGCCTTCATCACGTCACCGGCGCTGAACGCGGTTCCGGCTTCCGCCCACGCTGCGGTTGCGGCCTCGAGCGAGGACTTGGCCGATTCGAGTCCGGCCTTGTCGAGTCCGGCGGGGAGCTTTTTGGCTTTCCCAAGTTCCATGACCTTCTTCTGGATGTCGGCGACCATACCGGGAAGCGAACCTTCCATGGCCTTCCAGCTTTCCATCAGCTCGGTCTTCTTGGCGGCGGCGGCGGTCACGACGGCCTGAGCCTGGGTCGAAACGGCCTGAGCTCCTTCAAGGGCGCCCTTGTAGTCGCCGCTGTCGAACTTGGACTTGGCGGCGGCAGCCGCGTCGGAGAGGGCCTTGAACTGTTCAGGGACGTACTTCTCGCCGTCGGCCTGGGCGCCGGAAACCGCGGCATCGGAGGCGGTCAGGGCGGCCTGGGCCGGGCCCTTTCCGCAGGCAACGGCAACAAAGGCCGCGAGGGTTACAAACGCGAAAGTCTTAACTAGACGCACTTCTTTAGTCTCCTTGGGAACGGAATGGGTCGGCCCACATTGGATGTTCGAATCCTTCAATCATGGCCGAAAAGCTGGTTGAGGTTTGCGGCCGCGTGACCGCAAGGAGTCATTTTACCAGTATTGACCGTCGCTGGCCTCGCGCACGCCTCCTGGCGTCCGATCCGGAGTGATACCCTCCGGGGCCAACGATGCAATCCAAGGTGGCAATCATCGGAGCCAACGGCTTCGTGGGCAGACATCTCGTGGAGCTGCTGGCCCGGCGGGGCCGGCCTGCGGTGGGTGTCGTCCGCTCGGACGAGGGAGCGCGCGTGGTTCGGGAGCGCGGGGGCATGCCGCTTCGAGTGCAAGACCTCGAGAGGTCATCGATCGGGTCCCTCGTGGCGGCTCTCGAAGGCTGCGCAAGTCTCGTCTACACCGCCTCCGTCTCCGCGACCAAAGGCGCCGCAGACCGGACGGATCCATCCGGACTCCTGAACGTCCTGAGCGCCTGTCAGGCGGCCGGTGTGCCGAAATTTGTGTTCTTGAGCGGTCTGGGCATCGCTCGCTACGGCATCAATCCTCACTGCACCAACCCATACTTTCTGGCCAAGATGGCGGGGGAGGTTGCGCTTTTCCGCTCGGACCTTACGGTCACGGTGTTTCGTCCTTCCTACATCTTCGGCGCGGGAGACGAGTTCTTGTCCCCTCTGATCCGCCGGATGGCGGGAGAGCCCTTCGTGGAGATTCCCGGGAGCGGGGATTACCGCCTCCAGCCCATTTCCGTCGCCGACGCGGCGCGGGCCATCCTTGGCGCCATCGACGGAAAAGCGGGTGCGCCGCCCAGGGTTATTGATCTGGTGGGGCCGGAGGTCCTCTCCTATCGCGCGCTCATCCTTCGGATCGCATCGCTCATGGGGCGCCGCGTCCAGATCCGCGAACGAGCGGTTGAAGAGGCGGCGGCGCAGGCCGGCGCGACCGGATACTTCGGACTTCGGCCCAACGATCTGGCCTGTCTGCTTTGCGACGAGGTCTCTGAGCCGGGTCCGGTCGCATCTCTGGTCGGGGGGGCGCTGGAGACGCTCGACCGGATGGTGGAAGCGACGATCGCCGGGCTTCTGGGATCGGAGACCGCGGAGTGACGTCGCGCATGCGGGCGGGCCTGGTTGGCGCGCTCGTGTTCGCTCTCTCCCTGGTGGTGCGGGGTCTCTATCTCGCCGACGGTGCGGCGCTGCTCTACACCCCCGAGCAGGACGGTACCCGGATGGCGCGGAGGTACGATGACACCGCCCTTTCGATCCTCGCGGGCGAGGGAATCCTCTTCCCGAAGGTCTGGGATCCCGGTCGCACCGGCCTCGTCTCGAGGCCTCCCGGCTATGGGCTGTTCCTGGCCGGGGTATACGCGACGTTCGGGCGCAGTTTTCCCATCGTGGCCGCGGTGCAGGATGTTCTGACTTCTCTCGCGGTCCTTCTGGTCTATGGCTTTGCCCATCGGCTCTTCGGGCTCACCGCGGGAATTCTGACCGGCCTGCTGGTCGCGATCTCGCCGCACCTGGCGGCCACGTCGAATCTCATCCTGGCCGATGCCATCGCGTCCATCCCTCTTCTCCTGGCTTTCCTCGTGGCCCGGCCCGTGATTTCTGGCGACGGCGCTTCGCGGAATCAGGTCGCGCGTCTCGTGTTGATGGGCGCGCTTATCGGAGCCGGGGTCTGGATCCGGCCGAACGTGGTGCTGCTCGGGCCGTTCACCGCCCTGTTCCTCTTTTTCATGCTGGGCCGAAACCGGCGCGCTCTCCTGCTCTCGAGCCTCATGGCGCTCGTTTCGCTGCTCATGGTGTCTCCGATCACGCTGCGCAACTGGCTGGTCTTCGGCGAGTTCGTGCCGGTGAGCATCAACGGGGGCATCACGCTCTGGCAGGGAGTCGCGGATGCGGGCGGCCAGGGGTATGGAGCCCGTGTCTGGGACAAGCAGGTGATGGCCGAGGAAGCGGAGCGCTATGGCCGGCCGGACTATCTCCTCTGGTGGGCGGAACCCGACGGCATCATCCGCGACCGCGATCGCTATCAACGGGCGACCGCTGTGATCAAGGCGCGGCCGCTCTGGTACGCGGAGGCCATGCTGCGGCGGATGGGGATGATGCTCGCCTTCACGGACGGACCGCGAGGCCTGCTGCCGGAAGGAGCGGTCGTGAAGGCCCTCGATAGCGAGCGCGTGCCCCTCCGTCCGGTTCCCGGCCTCGATGCCGAAATCGATGAAACCGTCTTCGCGGGCAAGGCCGGGGCCGCTTCTTTCCTGCGCGGCCCGCTTCGCCTGATCCACCAGCTCTGGTTCATTGTCCCCATCATGGCCTGGATCGGCATTGTCCTGTCGCTCCGCGACGCCCCGCGCGCAACCCTGCTGTGGCTGATCGTTCCGGTCTACTACCTGGTCTTCGAGTCGCCTTTCCTCTACGAGTGGCGGGTCGCGGTGCCGATGCAGTACTTCCTCCTTCCCTTTGCCGCGCGGACGATGGCCAATCTCCTGGTCAGGGCGTCGGGCCGTCGCCTTGAGGCGGGTCGCGTTCGGTCGTAGTCTCACGGTCAAGGCGGATTTGCGGGGAACGAGGAGAACTCAGATGACACGCTGCACAGGTTCGGCATTGGCGGTCCTGCTTGCTCTTTCGAGCGCCGCCCAGGCGCAGGTGATGCGGCCGGACGGCACGGCCGACTTCACGAAGTACCACGACGCGACCGAGGCCGCCGCCTTTCTGAGACAGATCGAACAGAAGTATCCCGGTCTCGCCCGAGTCTCGGTGATCGGGAAGAGCTTCAAAGGCCAGGACCTTCTCGTAGTCGAGCTCACCAACCGGACGAACAAGGCGCCCGCGGACAAGCCCGGCTACTACATCGACGGCGGCGTTCATTCCGGCGAGCTCACCGGATCGGAGATGGTTCTCTACTTGGTCTGGTACTACGCCGCCAACTACGGCAAGGACCCGGGCGTGACCGAGCTGCTCGACACGCGGACCCTCTACCTGAGGCCCAAGTTCAACCCCGATGGTTCCGACTATGCCCTCAAGAACCCCGACAACCTCCGCTCCACCGTAAGGCCCTGGGACGACGACGGCGACGGTCTTCTCGATGAAGACAAGGCCGAGGATCTCGATGGCGACGGCGCGATCACGCAGATGAGAGTGAAAAGTCCGAATGGCACTTTCAAGATCTCGAAGGACGATCCCCGCATCATGGTCCCCCGGGCCGCGGGCGAAACCGGCGGCGAGTACTACCTGGTCCTGACCGAAGGTATTGACAACGACGGCGACGGGTCCTTCAACGAGGACGGGGTCGGCGGCATCGATATGAATCGCAACTTCCCCCGCACCTGGGCTCTTCCCTACCTCCAGAGCGGCGCCGGGGCGTTTCCTCTTTCCGAGCCCGAGACCCGGGCCACCCTCGATTTCATCGTGGCTCATCCCAACATCACCGGAATCGTTCACAACCACACCGCGGGCGGCTTCCTCTACAAACTTCCCTCGACCGAGCCCGCCGAGAATCACGAGGCCGACGATCTCCAGATCGTAAAGCAGTACGCGGACCGCTACACCGCGATCACCGGCCACCCTTCCGAGGACTCGTACGCGGGCGAGGGCAATTCGCGCCACGGCACCCTCATCAGCTGGGGCTACTTCGATTTCGGCGTGATCGGCTGGGTGCCCGAGCACTGGGGCGGCTTCGGAAAGGACTACAACAACGACAAGCGTGTCACCGAGGCGGAACGACTTCGCTGGAATGACGAGGAGCTGAAGGGTCAGGGCTTCGCTTCCTGGAAGCCTTACCAGCACCCTCAGTTGGGCGACGTGGAGATCGGAGGGTGGCGACGGAAGTTCACCCAGCAGAATCCTCCTCCCTCGATGCTCGAGGCGGAGATCGCGATGAAAGTGCCCTGGTTCACCGAGATGGCCATGGTGTCACCGATCATCGTCATCAAGGAGGCGAAGGCCACGGCACTCGGCGGCGGGCTCTTCCGCGTGGACGTCACGGTGGAGAACGGCGGCTACCTGCCCACGAACCTCACCAAGCGCGCGATCACCGCCGAGATCGCCAAGCCCGTGCGCGCCACCCTGAAGACGAATGGCGCCACGCTCGTCGAGGGAAGGGCGGTGGTTTCGCTCGGGAATATTCCCGGGCGTCGAGGCATCACCCCGGCCGCTCCGCGTCAGAACATGGCGACGGCGTCCTGGGTAGTGAAGGATCCTGCCTCCGCAGCCGAGGTTGAGATCGAAGTGGTCTCGGAAAAGGGCGGAACCGAGCGCCGCAAAGTGGCGCTCAGGTAAGCGGCTAGAGAACGACGGTGCCGCGAGGCGTGTCGAGTTCGACGCGGATCGAGGCTGCGACGCCATCTTCCACCGCGCCGTCGATGCCGAGCCCGGCTAGCGCTTGTTTCAAACTCTCGGGTTCCGGATGACGGAAGCGCAGTGAGCGGAGAGTGAGACCTGGCGGCGCGCTCTTCCCGGGATGATGATCGCGGGACTCCCACTCGATGAGGAAGGGGAGAGCCCCATCGAAGGTGCGATGCCTCCGGTGCTTCGGAAACAGCAGCGTCCAGGCGAGCCGGGCTCCGTCGGGCTGAATGCGCGTGCCCTGCCGGGCCGGTGCGCACGACCAGTGGTCCGGAAGGGAAGGAGGGAAGCCCTTCGCGAGACCCAGGCCGGTCGCGGCCCAGGTGGTGACCAAGGGCGCCTGGAAGTCACGGAGGCCGGGCACGTAGAAGGTGCTGACGCCCGGCTGAGCGGGATCCGGCGCGATGATCTCGATGTACTGCCGCGGCCCCAGCGAAGCTAGAGCGTTCCATGTACCGAGGCCGGGATGGGAGCCGCCGATCGCCGCGTGAACGCCCGTTCTTGCCTCCAGCCAGGCGATGCCACCGTCCATGGTCGGGGCGCCAATCAGGAGGTGATCCAGAGCCGCGCCTGCGTCTTGCATCGCTCTCGCCATGATAGTCGGCGGGCTCCAGGATTAGACCCCGGAGAAAAAAAGAAGAGGGCCCCCGAAGAGGCCCTCCTTTGCGTCTCAAGCGCGTGGTGCCGCGCCTGACTGTGCGACTAGGCGACTACCAGCTCAGGCGACCCGAGATTCGCGCGATTCGCGGAGGCAGGATCGTGGTCGGAGTGTTGAGCGCCGGGATCGTGAGGCCGCTCTCGCTGATGGTCAAGGTACCGGTGGTGGCGCGGATGTTCAGCTCGGTGTTCGCGTTGAGGACGTTGAACACGTCAAACAGGACATTGAAGTTCAGCCTCTTGTTGAGCTTGAACCGCTTCTCCGCGCGGATGTCCATCTGCTTCACGGTCTCGAGGCGATGAGCATTGATGTCCTCGGCCAGGAAGTTCTGCGAAATCGCTCCCGCGTTGGCGGTGAAGACGCGACCATACGGATACCCCTGCTGCAGCTTGAAGACCGGAGTCAGGCGGATGCCGAAGCCGGGCTCCCACGAGCCGGAGAGCTTGAAGTTCCAGAACGTGAAGTCCGTCTTGTCGGTCTTGCCGTTCGGCGTGATCGGGAACGCGGTGCTGCCGGCCAGGCCGCCAAAGAGGCTGGCGCTGCTGCCCACGTTGTTTCCCGCACCGGTGCCGAAGTAGGAGGTGCCGAACTCGCTGCTCCAGGTGTTGATGAACGACGTCACCATGCTCCACTTCTTCGAGAAGCGCTTGTTCAGGCTGACGTCGATCGACTTGTAGTCGGCGGTGAAGCCGTCCGGATTGAACACCCTGTTCACGACGGGCAGAGCCGCGTTCACCGGATTCAGAGCGAAGGCGGGGATGCCGGTGCGCTCGTCGCCGGTGCCGGCGCGACCGTCAGGACCGTTGTCGGTGACGGTGACGGGCACGTTCCAGGCCGACTTCGGCCGGTTGATGTTCTCCTGCTGGTAGCCGTTGCGGTCCATCTTATAGACGAAGCCGACGCGGACGCCGACGGTCGCCCCGAGACTCCGCTCGATCCAACTCGAGAACTCGTTGGTGACGGAGTTCTTGAGGTTCGGATCGACGGAGACGTTGGAGGTTCCACCCGAGCAGGTCGCGAGGGCCCCCTTTTCGCCGTCCTGGTACAGGTAGTCGCGGTTGATGTCGTTCCAGGCATACGTGCAGTACTGGGTGGCGCTGTTCGGGTTGATCGCATCGGCGAGACCGACGCCCGGGTTGAAGAAGTACCGGCCGAAGTTCGCCTTCAGGATCGTCTTGCCGTTGCCCGCCACGTCGTAGGTGAGGCCGACGCGGGGAGCGATATGGTTGAACGCGATGACGCTCGAGTTCTCAGGCACCGAGATGGCCGCGAATTCCTTGCTCGCGACCCGCGACTGTTCGGGGATGAAGGCGCGGTAGCGGTCGTAACGGAGGCCGAGGTTCAGGGTCAGCCTTTCGTGGGTGTAGGTGTCGTTCACGAAGAGGCCGTAGTTGCGCAGCCCGCTCCACGAATCCACCGGTGAACCGAGGCGAACCTGGAAGGCCGTGCCGGGGCTGGTCGAGGGATTCGCCAGGTTCCGGTTCTGGGTGAACATCACCGTGTTGTTGGTGAAGTACTGGCCCCAGATGGTTTCGCCCGTCTCGTGCTGGACTTCGCCGCCGATCTTGATCTGGTGGTTGCCGCCGAGAACGTCGTCGACATAAGTGGTGTACGCGCCGTGAACCTGCTTGCGGCGACGCCGGAGGAGCCAGTCGCGGCCTCCGCCCACCACCTGAAGATTGATGGTGTCTTCGATACGGGGATCGTTGCCGTTGTTCACCAGGGCGAAGTTGTAGCCGAACTCACCGGCGCGGACTTCGAAGAAGCTGCGGGTGCCGATGGTGCGGTTGTATTCGATCTTGCCGACCCAGGAGGGGGAATCCTGCTTGAGGGTCGAGGCCTGGGTGACGTGCTGCGGGTTGCCCACGTTGGCGTCGGTGCGGAACGGCTGGGCCTTGATTCCATACTGGAGGTAGGCGATCAGCTTGTCCTTGGAGGTCACCTGGAACGTCATCTTGCCCGTGTAGTTCGTGAGCTTGGTGAGGAACTGAGTGCCGTCGAGGATGGCGCCGGAGGCGGGCTGGTAGACGACGTTCTTCTGGTTGAGGTATCCGCCCCAGACCCAGAGCTTGTCCTTGATGAGCGGGCCGCCCACGCTGGCGTTGAGGTTCCGGTAGTCGAGCAGGGTGTTGGCCTCGGAGCGATTCAGGCCGAGGGTCTGAATCACGTTCTTCGGAATGTTCGCGTAGCCGCGCGCGAGCTGATCGGCGGTCAGGTTCTGGCTCTGGATGTTCTGATTCTCATACTCGTAGTAGAGCTCGCCGGAGAGCTTGTTGCCGCCGGACTTGCCGATGAAGTTGGTGATGACGCCGCCGCTGGGCATTTCGGCCGTGTTGCCGGCCGCGCCGATGACCACTTCGTCGAACGAGCCGTAGTCGAGATAGAAGCCGGCCGCCGATGTTCCTTCAGTGGTGTTGATGCCTTCGACCAGGGGACGGTTCTGTCCGCCGTTGCCGTAAGCGATATACGTGGTCTGGGTGCCGGCGGTGCTGCCGCCGACGTCGAAGCGGCTCAGGGTGACGCCGGGAGTAGTGGAGAGGAGCGACCACATGTCGCGCGCGTTCGGAAGGGAGTCGAGCTGGGTCTTGTCGAAGTTGGCCTGGACGCGGGTGGACGTGACGTCGATGGGCGGCGCTTCACCGGTGACCGTGACTTCGTCGGACATCACCTTGACGCCGAGCTTGACCGGAATCTTCGCGGTGACGCCGATGCCGATGCGGACGTTGTCCTTCGAGATCGGCGCGAAACCGGCCAGTTCGAACTTCAACACGTAGGTGCCTGCAGGCAGACCGAGGAAACGATAGATGCCCTGGCCGTTGGTGGTGTCCGTGCGGGTGCCCATCATGGCTGCGCCGCTGACGGTGACGGTGACGCCGGGGAGGACGCCGCCGCTCTCATCTGTA
The DNA here is from genome assembly GCA_031392925.1 of Vicinamibacteria bacterium. Classification (GTDB taxonomy): domain Bacteria; phylum Acidobacteriota; class Vicinamibacteria; order Fen-336; family JAGNNV01; genus JAGNNV01. The sequence continues at coordinate 10,300 of JANMVV010000406.1, read as the reverse complement.
ACTTCGCCCGTGATACTTCCGGTGGATCCAGCACCACCCTGTGCGAACACAGGCGAGGCGGTGGCTACGATCAAAAGCAGTAATGCTGCCAGCCAACGATTTTTCAACTTAAAACCCTCCTAGAGGTTTTCTTGACTCGTCTACTTTTAAAAAACACCGAACTCGCCCGGTTCGGTGTGGTGTTTGCCCAGCGAGAGGGGACCCTCCGTCCCCACCCGCCGGGGCTTCTTAGCCACGTCAGCCAAGAGGCCGATTGGCGAATTGTCATGTCCTTATAACAACTCCCGTGCCAGAGGGCAAACACGTTTTTGAACCTGGACCGGGCCGCTTAAGTCCATTGTTATGAACGGGAGCATTTCTTGCGGCCCGGGGAGCGGTTGGATCGGAACTAGGGAAACTTGGATCGCTCTTTAAGCGTCCCGTCCCAACTGGCGGGGGGCGCCTTGGCTCTCTTGGAAAACGAAAGGCGCGGGATCTTTCCCGCGTCTTCTGGTACGACCGGGCTTTCACCCGGATTCGCCGTGACTAGAAGTCGAGGCGCACACCGAACCGCACGATCCGCGGATCGAGGAGGGCGATGAGCTCCTTGTAGCGGTTGTTGACCGCGACCGGGGTGTTCGCGGCGGGCGAGGTCAGGCGGAAGTTCACAACCGTGTTGGAGTTGAGCGCGTTGAACACGTCCATCATCGCGGTGACTCTCCGGCTGCCCTTGAACTTGAACGCCTTTTCGGCGCGCAGATCGAGAATGCCGACGTTCGGCGAGCGATTGGCGTTGAGCGGCTCCATCGCCACCGTGGTCGCCCCGAGGTTCGGGATGGTGACGCTGGTGCTGCGCGCCCAGTTGGCGCCGCTCTGAAGCTTGTACGAACCGGCAACGGCCAGCTGCCAGGGCAGCTCATAGCGGCCGACCACCTTGAAGTTCCAGAACGTCTGATCCTGCCGGCCGAAGCGCCGCTGGTTCGGATTCCAGAGGTAGGAGGTGGAATGACGGATGATGCCGAGGGCGCTCGTGGAAGCCTGGGCCGGGTTCACGAACGAGTTCGCCCAGGTGTGCTCGAACGAGGAGAGGAGCATCCATTTGTCCTTCAACCGCCGGTTCACCGCGAACTCGACGGTGTGGTAGTCGGCTTCGAAACCGGGGAGGCCGTACTTCTCCGGGTTGCCGTAGATGCGGTTGCTGCCCGTGCCCGCCGGCATGCCGAGGAGCTGCACGTTCTGATCGTCCGAGGTTCCGGTCAGGCCGTCGGGGCCGGGATCGAGGAAGTTGAAGGGGACGGTCAGAGCACCCGCGCGGACGGTATCGATCTCCGCCCATTCGTTGCGAGTGCCCTTGAAGACGTAGGAGCCGCGCACGGAAACGCTCGGGAGCAACTCGTGTTCGAGATGGGCCGAGATCTCCAGACCATACGGATGATCGATGTCGCGATCGACCTTCACCGACCCGGCGCCGCCGGCGGTGGAGATGAGCCGGCCGAGCTCCGCCGTGCTGTCGACGATCTTGTTGCCATTCAGGTCGCAGCCCGTGGTGACGGTGGCCGAGCAGGCCACGAACGCGTAGCGCCGGGTGGCGGCACCCACCGGGTTTTCGCGGTTGGTGACGTCGGCACTCGGGTTGTAGGCATACTTGCCGTAGAAGCCCTTGAGCACGGTCTTGCCCTTGCCGGTGATGTCCCAGGCGAAGCCGATGCGGGGCGAGAGGCTCTGCAGGGTCACGAGCGTCGCGGCGGTCGCGGTGACCGGTTGGAAGATCGCCGACTGGTTTGGCGTGGCGGTCTGGTCGGGCCAGCCGAGCGCGTAGTGGTCGAAGCGTAGGGCCAGGTTGATGGACAGCCTCGAGTTGACGGCCCAGGTGTCGTTCAGGAACGCCGAGGTTTGAACCGCGTCGTTGATCGAGTTGTTCGGCGTGTTCCAGATATCCACTTCAGCTGTGGTGATGTCGGCCGCGCTGGGGCTCGACGGCACGCGCCAGCTCGAGTCGCGATAGAAGACATCGCCGGGCTGGAAGGCCAGGAACTCCAGGCGATCCCGCAGCCATTCGAAACCGAGCTTGAAGTTGTGGGTGCCCGGGCCGAAGTTGTCCGCCGCATAAGAGAGGCTGCCGGAGATCTGGGGCTTGTAGCGGTACTGATCCTGATAGGCATTGTTGGCGCCCACGAGCTGACCGGTGGCGCTGTTGAGGCGGCCGGGACCGACGCCGCTCGTGTCGCTCGACTGGGTCTTCGTCGGGTAGAGAGGGAAAGCATTGAGCCAGTGGGAGAGCTGAACGTCGAGGAAGGCCTTGTCGGAGAGGACACTCGTCCATTCGAGCTTGGCCGGCCGGTTCTTCGACGCCTGCCAGTAGGCGGCCTCGGTGGGAGTGGTGAGGGACAGGTCACGAAGGGGCTGAAGCTTGGTGCGCTGATTGATGAAAGCGATGATCTGGTTCTTGGAGTTCAACTGGTACGTGAGTTTCCCGGTGTAGTTCTTGAGCTGGCTCTGCGCCTCCGTGCCGGGGAGGCCCAGGATGGTCTTGAACTGGTTGTTGTTTCGGAAGCTCGCGAAGAACCAGAGCTTGCCCTTGATGACGGGCCCTCCGATGCTGGCGTTGAAGTCGTACTGCTTCGTGATCGGGTTGCCGGTCTGCAGGCCGAGGAGTTGCTTGGTCGCGGGATCAACGATGGTGGGGGCCTTGAAACCGCCCTCGCCCACGCCGCCAGGAGTCTTGTAGGCGGCAGGGACATTGTCGGCGATCGTGTTGGTGCCCTCGTAGTCGTAGTAGATCTGTCCGCCGAACTTGTCGCCGCCCGACTTCACCGTGATATTCATGAGCGCGCCTGGACCCGACTGTTCGCCGAGGTTTCCCGCGCCGCCCGCCTGGAACTCCTCGAAGCTGCCGAAGTCGAAGTAGCCCGCGTTGGCATTCGTGCTCTCGGTGACGTTGATCCCTTCGATCATGGTCTTGTTCTGATCGCCGACGCCGTAGGTGAGGTACCCGGTCTGGGTGCCCGTGTGCGAGCCGCCCACGTCGAAGGCCTGCATCTGGAAACCGGGGGCCTGTGACATCGCGGCCCAGACGTCGCGCGCGTTCGGGATGTCGGTGAGCAATTCCTTGTTGAAGGCCGTGCCGATGGACGTGGTCGTGGTGTCGACGGTCGGAGCGTCGGCGGTGATGGTCAGGGTCTCACTGAGGGTCGCCGTCTTCAGCCTGGCGTCGACGGTGAAGGTCTGATTCAGGGTGACCCGGATGCCTTCACGCCGTACCGTCTGAAAGCCCTGGAGGGAATAGGTGATGGTGTAGACACCCGAGGGCAGCGCCGGGAAGCGGTAGGCGCCGTCTCCGCTCGTGGTCGTGGTCTGGGGCTGGATGAGCGCGGGTGACGACGCGACGACGGTCACGCCGGGAACGATCGCGCCGCTGTCGTCGGTGACGACGCCACTGATTCGGCCTCTGAGCTCTTGCGCCAGAGCCCCCGAGGACGACACGGCGATGGCAAGGAATGCGAACGCCAGAGTTCGGATGGAGCGCATTGAAGGTTCTCCTCTAAGTCAGGTAGGTTGCGACGTCTTTGAGACTTCCTGGGCGCGACCGCCCGTGATTGACGAAAGCCAAAAGCAGGAACCGGGCCACTCGCGAAGTTGCGGCGAGAATGAACCTCAAGTGCCCTGATGTCAATACCCTTCACTTTGTTGCACTGCTCCCGGCCGGAGCTCGATCCATGGTTTCGTAAGAGTGATCCAAGGGCCTGCAGTCTTGGCGCGAGCAGGGCTCGAGTCGTAGGATCGATTGGAGTCTGTGATGGCGCTTAACGCTCGATCCCGCGAAGTCTGGTCGTCCGCCCGCATCAAGGTCTGGCCGGATCCCGTGGTTCTCGCCACCTTCCCGCGTTTTGCCGGGGACCGTGTCGCGGCCTTCGCGGGTCGCGTGGGCGCGCGCGATGCGAATGCGTTCGCGGCTTTCCTCACCGAGGGTGACGAGTGCACCCTGACCGCGCCGGAGGGCGCGTTCGACGCGTGGCGTCTGCGGAAGCGCGCGACCGAGGTGGTGAGAGGCCTGCGCGCCATCACCATCGATGCGTCGATGCCCGTGGATCTCGTGGGGTTCCTCTCTCCCGCGGCGGCCCGGCTTGCTTCCGCCGAAATTCCCATCATTCCGCAATGCGGTTTCCGCACCGATCACATTCTCGTCCCCGCACGACTTCTCGACGGCGCGGTGCGCGTCCTCGAGGGGCTCGTCGCGGACGCACGCAAGGAGGGTTCCTGATGCCGACTGTTCTCACCGCCCTAGAGAGGGAGAAACTCATTCTCGAATACGAGAAAGGGGCGACGCTTCTGCGAACCGCCTGGGAGAGCATCCCCGAAGACGCCGAGAAGTGGCGCCCGGCTCCGGACAAGTGGTCGGCTCACGAAGTGGTCATCCACTGCGCCGATTCGGAGACCTACGCGGCCACCCGGATCCGCCTGCTGATGGGCGAGAAGGAGCCGCTGATCGTGGGCTACGACCAGGACGGCTGGGCGAAGACCTTCAACTATCACGCCCAATCCACCGACCGAGCTCTTCGCACCGTCGACGCGGTCCGCACCGGCACGATGCCGATCCTTCGCTCCCTCGCCGAGGCGGACTGGGCGAAGGAAGGACGGCACACCCAGTCGGGGCCGTACAACGCCTGCGACTGGCTCAAGAGCTACGGTCCTCACCTCACCAATCACGCGAAGCAGATCGAACGGAACCTCGCCGCCTTCCAGTCGAGTGCGGGAAAGCGCTAGGAGTCTCATGTTTTTTGACGATGAAGTCGCGGGTCAGATCAAGGAGCGGTTCGCTGATCTGGTCCATCCGGTGAAACTCGTGGTCTTCTCCCAGACCCTCGAGTATCCGGAGTCGGAAGAAGTGAAGCGACTGGTCGAGGAGCTCGGAACCCTCGACCCGCGGCTCATCGTCGAGTCGAAGAACTTCATCATCGATGCGGATCTGGCGAAGACGATGGGCATCCATCACATCCCCGGAATCGCGATTCTTCGCGCGGGTATCGATGGCGCCAAGGACATCGACTACGGGGTCCGGTTCTTCGGCCTGCCCATGGAGTACGACTTCGGCGTTCTGATCGACGGAATCGCCGATGTCTCGAAAGGCGAAAGCGGCCTGGACCCCGGGACGCTGCAAGCCCTGAACGCTCTTCCCGAGCCCGTCCATCTTCAGGTCTTCTCGACGCCCACCTGACCGTTCTGTCCCCGGGCCGTGCGCCTGGCCTATCGTTTTGCGATCGCGAGCGACAAGATCACCGCGGATGGCGTGGAGGTCACGGGTTTCCCCGACCTCGCGCGCCGCTATCGTGTGTCGTCGGTGCCGAAGACCATGGTGGGAGAGGCAGAGGAATTCGTCGGGGCCCAGGATGCCGCCACTCTGCTTCAGCACGTGCTGAAGGCCGGGCGATCCGCTTCCGCGGTCGACGTGGCCGAGTAGGCCCAAGAGCCGACCAGGAGCTTGCCCAGCTGATTTCGAAGAGTCAGTCAGCCGCCACCATCATCGCCAGAGCCCCTTCGCACTGCGTGCTATATTCGAAACTTCTCCTCAAGCCCCCGAAGGGGGGTGTCGAACAGCGCAGCGTCATCGTGGTGGGTCATTAATGGTTCAGTTCAACTTTGCAGAAAAGACGATCAAGGCCAAAGTCGTTTTCTATGGCCCCGCGAAGTCGGGCAAGACGACGAACCTCGAGCAGATCCACCGTCTGACCGATCCTTCCGGTCACAACAGCCTGGTGTCCCTGAACACCGCGCAGGACCGCACGCTTTTCTTCGACCTCCTTCCCATCTCGCTCGGCCAGGTTTCCGGCTACGAGTTCAAGATTCAGGTGTACACCGTCCCCGGCCAGGTTCAGTACAACGCCACCCGCCGGGTGGTCCTCGCCGGCGCCGACGCCATTGTCTTCGTAGCCGACTCGCGAAAGTCGATGGCCAAGGAGAACATCGCCGCCTTCGAGAACATGAAGGTGAACCTGCTCGCGAACCGTCTGGTACCCGAGAAGGTACCGCTCGTGCTTCAGTACAACAAGCGCGACATGCCGGACGTCGACACCGAGGCCGAGTTGAACCGGCAGCTGAACGCCTGGGGCCGCAAGGCGTACCTCGGTGTGGCCGCCAACGGCGAAGGCGTGCTCGAGACCTTCGGAGCCGCCGCCCAGGAAATGCTTCAGTCGATCGCGATCAAGTACAACCTCAAGGACAAGGGCCTCGATCCGGCCGCGGTTCCGGAGCTCGTGTCCGCCGCGCTCAAAGCACTCGCCGGCAGGGCGGAAGACGCGGCCGCGAAGGCTCCGAAGCCGGCGCCCGGAAAGCCTGTCTCGATCTCGCCGTCCAAGATCACGGTCACCCAGGCTCAGGGCGCGGACCAGAGTGCGTCCCTTCAAGGGGGCGCCGATGGGGGCGGCCTGGTCATCGAGGAGCTGCTCGGAAAGGCCATCAAGTCGAACGTCGACATGGCCGAGGTTCTCTCAAGCGTGGTCCAGGCAGTGCACAGCGGTCTCGCCGCCATCCTCTCCCAGGCCGATCTGGCTCTCCTCTATAAGGAAGACATCAAGCGCAATGCCGCGATCGCCGCGATCAAGCGCGAGGCGGACCTGACCCAGAGGCGCGTTCAGGCGATTTCTACGGGCGGCGCTCTGCCGCCGGCCTCGGCCCCCATGGCCGGACCGGCTACCCGGCTGGCCCAGCAGGTGAGCGCGCAGCGACAGTCCTCGGCCGGGTTGCCGCCTCCGAAGGCGGTCTCAACCGTTCCGCCCGTGCCGTCCGCCTCGAGTGACGCCTTGTCCCAGCTCGAAGCCGCTCTCAAGGAGGGCGTGCGTCTCGCCCAGGCCGGCCTGTCCGCGAACGGCGGCACCGTGGAATTCGCACAGATCACCGGCGAACTTCCCCTGTGCCCGCCCGCACACGTATCGAAGCTCGTGAAGGCTGCGGTCGAGGGTGCCGCGGCTCTCGCTCCTTCGGGCAAGATCAGCGTTCGCTCCGAGAAGAAGCCGGTCCTGCTCAAGAGCCGCGACGGCACGGAGAGCAAGCGCGACTTCCTGATGCTGATGGTCGCGCAGCCAGCGCTGATCCCCGTGGACGAACAGCAGAAGATCCCCACCGGCGCCGGCAGCGGTGCTTTGGGTGAGGCGGGAAAACTAGTCCGCGAGGTCGGTGGCTTCACCCGCTTCGCCCCCACGTCCAACGGCGGAACCGAGGCGCGCTTCTTCCTGCCGATGTAGCGGGCGGGCGGCCTCAGGCCGCCCGGGAGGATCAGACGCGCCGGTTCCTCGACCTCAGGCGGAGACCGCCTTCAGGCCGTCGGCCATCGCGTCCAGCGTGATGTCCCAGTTGTCGCGATCGAACACGTTCTTGCCCTCCTTGAAGAGAATGATCTGCGGCGACTCGTGCTCGATGCCGGTCATGGCCGCCACGTGATTGCTCGCGGGCCGCGACTCGACCACCTTGATGATTCCGAGCTTCAGATCCTCGCGCGGATCCAGTTGCGACTGGACATGGACGAACGTCTCCTGGGTCTTGTGGCAGGTTCCCGCCTTGAAGATGGCGGCCGTCGGGTTCGCTTTCAGGAAGCCATCGACTTCCGCGGGCGAGGTGAGGAACGAGGTTCGATCTTTGAGAGGCATCCAGGAAGTCTAGGCGGCAGGGCTGAATCGACCCCAATTTTGGCCTGCGCGCGAAGATAGACTCCCGAGGCACGCTCACGCTTTCATCAGGAGACTCCCATGCGTTTACTGACCCCCCTCAAGGCTCTGGCCCTCGGCTTGTCGCTGCTGTCGTCTTCAGCGGTGGTCGCGCAACCGGCGAAGCCCGCCGGCAAACCTCCCTCGGTAGAAGACAAGACCGCCGGCATGAAGAAGCTGGACGGCTTCATCCCGGCCTACTGGGACGAAGCGGAAGGGAAGCTCTATCTCGAGGTCGCGAACTTCGGGGTCGAGATCCTTCACTCCACCGGCATCGCCGCCGGCCTCGGGTCGAACGACATCGGGATCGACCGGGGGGCGCTCGCCGGGTCCCGCATCGTGATGTTCGAGCGGGTGGGACCCAAGGTCCTGCTCGTGGCCCCGAACTACAACTTCCGCGCCACCTCCGACGATGCGGCGGAGAAGCAGTCGGTGAGGGACGCGTTCGCGCGGTCGGTGTTGTATGGATTCACGGTCGCGGCGGAGTCGCCGGGCCGGGTGCTGGTGGACGCGACCCCGTTCCTCCTCCGCGACAACCTGAACCTTGGTCCTCGCCTGCGGCCGGGCACCTACCGCCTCGATGAGTCGCGCAGTTCCGTCTACCTGCCGGGCACCTTCAACTTTCCCAAGAACACCGAGCTCGAGGTCGAGCTCACCTACGCGCAGCAACAGCAGGCGGGCCCGCCTCAGGGGGGCGCGGCGCCCGGGCCGGGTCAGAACTTCGGCGGCGGGAACTTCTTCGAAGGGGTTCGTGATGTCGCGGCCACCGGCGAGGCCGCGAGCCTCCGCATCCATCACTCGTTCGTCGAGCTGCCGGATTCCGGCTTCAAGCCGCGCGCCTTCGATCCTCGTTCCGGGTACTTCGGGCCGGACTTCCAGGATCGTTCGGCGCCGCTCGGCACGCCGCTCGAGAAGCGTTTCATCGGGCGCCACCGCCTCGCCAAGGTCGACCCCAAGGCAAAGCTCTCCGACCCGACGAAGCCGATCATTTACTACCTCGATCCCGGCACCCCCGAACCGATTCGCAGCGCTCTGCTCGACGGCGCGCGCTGGTGGAATCAGGCCTTCGAGGCCGCGGGCTATCGCAACGCGTTCCGGGTGGAAGTGCGTCCGGAAAACGTGCATCCGCTGGACATCCGCTACAACGTCATCAACTGGGTTCACCGTTCCACTCGTGGCTGGAGCACCGGCGGCTCCGTCACCGATCCGCGCACCGGAGAGATCATCAAGGGCGTGGTCACGCTCGGCTCCCTCCGCGTTCGTCAGGACTATCTGATCGCCGAGGGCTTGCTCCAGCCCTACAAGACGGGCACCGAAGTCTCGACGGAAGCGCGCGAGTGGGCGCTCGCGCGCATGCGTCAGCTCGCCGCCCATGAAGTCGGTCACACCCTCGGCCTCGGCCACAATTACTACGACTCCGACGCGGGCCGCATCTCCGTGATGGATTATCCGCATCCGCTGGTCACCCTCAAGCCCGACGGCTCGCTGGACATTTCGAAGGTCTACGACGTGGGCATTGGCGCCTGGGACAAGGTGGCGATCACCTACGGCTATCAGGACTTCGCGCCCGGCGCCGACGAGAAGGCGGCCCTCGCCTCGATCCTCGACACCGCGTGGCAGAAGGACATCAGGTACATGACCAACCAGGACATGGATGCGAACCCGCGCGTGGACTGGTGGTCCAACGGCACGGACGCGGGAGCCGAGCTCGTGCGGATGATGGACGTGCGTCGCGCTGCTCTGTCTCGCTTCGGGGAGACGGCGATCCAGAAGGGCGCCCCCATGGCGACCATCGAAGAGGCCCTCGTGCCCCTCTATATGCATCATCGCTATCAGGTCGAGGCCGCCGCGTCCGTCCTCGGCGGCCAGCACTACATCTACGCGATGCGCGGTGATGGCCGCGTGCCCACGAAGTCCGCGAGTGCGGCGGAACAAAAGCGCGCGTTCGACGCCTTGCTCACCACCCTCAAGCCGTCGGAACTGAAGATTCCCGAGAGCGTCCTGAAGCTCATTCCTCCGCGTCCGTCCGGCTACGGCGTGCATCGCGAGCTCTTCCCGCGCTTCACCGGCCCCACCTTCGATGCGATCACACCCGCGGTGGTCGCGGCCGATCACACCCTGTCTTTTCTCTTCGACTCGCAGCGCGCGGCGCGGATGGTCGAGCAGAAGGCGCTCGACGCGACGCTGCCCGGATTCGACGACGTGGTGAACGATGTGGTGAAGGCCACGTTCGGAGCGCAGACCGGGTCCGCCTACGAGGCGGAGATCGCGCGGTCGATCGAACGCGTGGTCGTGGACCGGCTGATGGACACCGTGACAGACGCGCGCATGCCTCAGGTCCGTGCCATCGCGCAGGCCGCGCTCAACAACATCGCGAAGCTGAGCGGTTCCGACCCGAACCGCGCGCTGATGGCGGCGGACATCGAGCGCTTCAAAGAGCGGCCAACCGTCGCGCCCCTGGCCACCACGCCTGCGGCGCCGCCCGGCGCTCCCATCGGAGATCCGGGCATGGACTTCCTGTCGCGCATGCTCGAGCCGTTGTGCAGCCAGGACTGGCCGGGCCTTCGTCTCCGGGCCGGCCGGTAAACTCCCGCGGCGGCGCCCTCCACCCGCGATCTCGCTCC
>JANMVV010000395.1:0-2986 GCA_031392925.1 Vicinamibacteria bacterium | reverse complement strand
CCTCGGTGGGCCTGCTGCTCAAGGTCTGCGACAACGTCCTGGCCGAGGACAATCTGCTGGCCGACAACGCGCGAGGTCTGTTCGTGGAAGGGTCGGAACAGAACACATTTCGGCGAAACGTCATCGCCGGATCGGACGTGGCCGTAGTCCTCTACGATTCAGTGTCGGAGCAACGGTTCGAGTCGAACTCCTTCGTCTCGAATCGCACGCCTCTCCTCCTCGTGGGAACGCGCACCGACACCATCTTCACCGGGAACTACTACAGTTCCAACCTGGAACCCGATCTCGATGGCGATGGAGCCAGTGATCGTGCTTTCACCCTGGGGAGCGTTTTCGATCATTTCCGCGGCAATGTGATCGCCGCGGACCTGCTGGTCGATACGCCGGCCGCCGAGGCCCTGGGACTCGCCGAGCGCACGTTCCCGGTGCTCCGCAAGATCGCGGTCGCCGATGACCGTCCGCTGGCGAAAGCACCCTTGCTCACGGCGGTGCCGGTCGCCGCGCGCGTGGGTGGCGCCGCCAGTATGTTCGGCATCCTGTTTTCGGCCGGCCTGATGCTTCTGGGTCTCGCCGGATTTCACTTCGGGCAGCGCCCGGGAGGCGACTGGTGATCTCGTTCCGCGGTTTTGGCAAGACGTACGGAAAGCATCAGGCGGTCAAGCACCTTGATCTGAACGTCGGACCTGGTGAAGTGGTGGCCTTCCTCGGACCGAACGGATCGGGGAAAACCACGTCGCTCAAGGCCGCGGCCGGCCTGGTCAAGCCTACGAGCGGTGTGGTGTTCGTGGGGAATCCTGGACGGCCATCGAGCGAGCCCGAGGCGCGTCGCTGTCTCTCCTTCCTTCCCCAGCGCGTCGCCTTCCAGGATTCACTTTCCGGCCAGGAGGTCTTGAACTTCCATCGCCAGATTCGCGGCGTCGACGCAGCCCACGCCTCGGCGGCCCTGAGGGTCGCCTCCCTGAACGGCGCGGTGGCCAGGGCGGTGTCCACCTATTCGGGCGGGATGCTTCAACGTCTCGGCCTCGCGGTGGCGCTGCTGCCGGATGCGCCGGTGTTCCTCCTGGATGAGCCAACCGCCGCCCTCGACCCCGACGGCCTCGAGGCCTTCTACAGGGTCATTGGTAAAGCGCGCGCGGATGGCCGCGCTGTCCTCTTCACCTCTCATCAGATGGGCGACGCCGAGCGGCTGGCCGACCGGTTCGCCATTCTGGTCGATGGCGTCCTCGTCGCCGACATCGCGGGACGCGAGATGAAGGATCGCCTGGCCGAGCGGGGGAGCATGAGACTCCGCGTGCCCTCACTCGATCCAAGGACCCTGGCCGGTCTCCGAGTGATGGCTCCCGATGCGGTGTTCGGGAAAGGCGACCTGGTGGTTCGCGGACCGGCCGGCATGCGTCCCCGCGTGATCGAGCTGATTCTGGCCCGCGGTCATCAGATCGTCGATCTCGTGGCCGAGGACGGCCGTCTCGACGATCTTTATCGGGAGATGGTCGGCTCGCAGGGAGAAGTGCCATGAAGTACCTCGCCCCGCTCCTTTCCCTGGCCCTCGTCTCGTGCGGCGGCGAGCCTCGTCCCGAGGAGCTGGTCAAGGGCCGGGACCTGTGCGCCTCCTGCCGCATGCCCGTGTCGGACATCCGCTTCGCTGCTCAGATCGCGGCGCCCGGAGAACTGCCGCGATTCTTCGACGACCCCGGGTGCTTCGCCGAGTTCGTCAAGGCCGGGGAGGTCAAGGAGAAGGGTGCGGTCGCCTGGGTGGCGGATCATCGCACCCGGATCTGGGTGCGCGCCGATCGCGCTATCTACACACGCGTGCCGAACCTCACCACGCCCATGAATCACAAGCTGGTGGCCCATGAGAACGCCGCCTCGCGCGACTCGGATCCCGACATGAAGAACGGGCAACCCGTGTCGCTTCAGGAAGTCTTCGGCCCCAAGGGGCCTCCCGCGGGAGCGAAACCATGAACCTGCGTCTGTTCGCGGCCGAGGAACTGAAGATCGCGCTCCGCTCGCGCTGGACGCAGATCTTCGCGGTCGTCTTCGCCATTCTCGCCGCGGGTGTCGCGGCCGCGGGCTATGTCATCTCGGGCGGGCACGGGGTTCAGGACTTCGCACGAACCTCCGCCTCGCTCGTGCACCTCGTGGTGCTGATCGTGCCCCTCGTGAGCCTCATGCTGGGCGTGCTTTCGCTCTCCTTGGAGCGTGGCGCCGCCGAAGTCGTTTTCGCGCTTCCGGTTTCCCGGTGGACCATCCTCTTCGGCCGGATGCTGGGGCTTTTCGTCGCTCTCGCCCTTGCCCAGTTGTTCGGCTTCGGACTCGCGGGACTGCTCGTCTATACGCAGTCCGGCCCGGAGGGGGTGGGTGACTTCATCATCGTACTGGGCGCTTCGTTCCTGGCCACCGCGGTGTTCCTGGCCCTCGCGGCCCTGCTCTCCGCGGATGCCTTCGGTCGAAGGCGCACGAAGGCTCTTGCCCTCGCCCTCGTGGCCTGGCTCGTGGGCGAAGTGTTCATCGACCTCGCCGCCCTCGGCCTCGCCACGTTCCTCCCCTCCGGAGCCGCCTCGCGCGTTCTGATCCTGGCAAGCCTCGTGAATCCCATCGGCGCCCTGCGCACCGGCGCTCTGCTTCTGGTGGAGGGAACGGGGGCCTTCGGGGCGGCCTCGCTCGCGCTGCTTCGATTCACGCACGGACCCGCTGGAGCAACCGTGCTGATCGCGCTGTCTCTCGTCACCTGGACCGTGGTTCCCGCTCTCTGGGCGGGGCGTCGACTCGAACGCGCAGACATCTAGTGTCCTGCCTCGTAAGTCCGCGATACATGCGACCGTCGAGGCGCCCCGATCGCAAGGCGCCGAGGAGGCCGCATATCCAGCATAGGCAACGAGCGCGAAGCCTCCCCTCTGGGGGACGAGCAACGCAGCGCGCGGGGTTGCATCGGCGGTCCCATGTGTCGCTAACTTACGAGGCAGGACACTAGCAGGCTCCCAAGGTG
>JANMVV010000416.1:0-7830 GCA_031392925.1 Vicinamibacteria bacterium | reverse complement strand
CGATATCCCAAAGAAGCCGAGCCTCGGCGCCGAGACATTCGCAGGGATTCGAGCGCGCCTGATCGGCCCAGCGGTGACCTCCGGTCGGGTCATGACCGTCGCCGTCCATCCCGACAATAACGGCATCATCTATATAGGCAGTGCCTCGGGCGGGGTGTGGGAGACCATCAATGGCGGCGCGTCGTGGCAGCCCGTCTTCGACAAGGAGGGCGCCTTCTCCATCGGCTGGCTCACCCTCGACCCGAAAAATCCGAACGTGGTGTGGGTCGGCACCGGCGAGCGCAACTCCCAGAGGTCGGTCGCGTATGGCGATGGCGTTTACAAGTCGGAAGACGGAGGTAAGTCATGGAAGAACATGGGCCTCAAGAACTCGGAGCACATCGGCCGCATCGTTGTAAATCCCGAGAACCCCGACATCGTCTATGTGGCGGCGCAGGGACCGCTGTGGACCGCGGGCGGCGATCGAGGCCTCTACAAGACGAGCGATGGCGGCAAGACCTGGGAGCAGGTCCTCAAGATCTCCGAGAACACGGGCGTGACCGACGTCGTGATCGATCCGCGGAATCCCAACGTCGTGATCGCCTCCTCCTACCAGCGCCGGCGCACCTTCTTCACGCTGATCAACGGCGGCCCGGAAGCGGCCATCCACCGCTCGACCGACGGCGGCAAGACCTGGACCAAGGTCAACACCGGCCTGCCCTCCGAGGAACTCGGCCGCATCGGCCTCTCCATCTCGAAGAGCAATCCGGAAATCGTGTACGCGAACGTGGAGGCCGCGAACCGCAAGGGCGGCATCTACCGCAGCTCCGACAACGGCGTCACCTGGGAGAAACGCTCCGACTACAACCAGGGTTCGATGTACTACGGCGACATCTTCGTCGACGAATCCGACGCGGATCGCGTCTACGTCCCCGACGTCCTCATCCAGGTGTCAGACGACGGAGGCAAGACGTTCCGCGCGCTCGGCCAGCGTTACATGCACGTCGACAACCACATCATCTGGGTCGATCCGAACAACCCGAACCACCTGCTCGTCGGCAACGACGGCGGTCTGTACCGCAGCTTCGACAAGGGCGCCACCTGGACGTTCTTCGAAAACCTGCCGTTGGCACAGTTCTACGATGTCGACGTCGACGAGTCGGAGCCCTTCTACAACGTCTGCGGCGGCCTGCAGGACAACAACTCCCTCTGCGGTCCCTCGCGCACCCGTTCGGACCACGGCATCCTCAATGAAGACTGGTTCGTGACCCAGGGCGGCGACGGCTTCACCACCCACGTCGACCCCAAGGACCCGAACACCATCTACGCCGAGCTGCAGCACGGAATCATCGTGCGCGTCGACAAGCGCACATCGGAGCGCGTCGGCATTCAGCCCAAGGAAGAGAAAGGCGAGGCCCCGTCCCGCTGGAACTGGGACACGCCGTTCGTCATTTCGCCTCACGCGAGCACGCGTCTGTACCTGGGGTCCCAGCGCCTCTATCGCAGCGACGACCGCGGCAATTCGTGGAAGGCGCTGTCGGGCGATCTCACGCGCCAGGTTGATCGCAACAAGATTGCCCTGATGGGGAAGGTGTGGGGGCCTGACGCGGTCGCGAAGAACACGTCGACCGCGCTCTACGGCAACCTCTCCGCCATAGCGGAGTCGCCGAAGAAGGAAGGCCTCCTCTATGTCGGTACCGACGACGGCCTCGTGCAGGTGAGCGAGGACGGGGGCGCCAACTGGAGGAAGATCGAATCCTTTGCGGGTGTTCCGAAAGATGCCTACGTCGCGCGCATCCGCGCGTCTCAGCATGACGCGAACACCGCCTACGTCGCCCTCGAGAACCACCAGAACGGCGACTTCCTCCCCTATCTCTTCAAGACCACCGACGCGGGCAGGACCTGGATCTCGATCACCGGCGACCTGCCGAAGCGCGGCTCCACCTACGCGATCGCTGAGGATCACGTCGACTCGAACCTGCTCTTTGCGGGCACCGAGTTCGCGGCGTACTTCAGCAAGGACGGTGGAGCCAGGTGGATCAGGATCGCGGGCTTGCCCACCATCGCGGTGCGCGAGATCGCGATTCAGAAGCGCCACGACGATCTCGTCCTCGGCACCTTCGGCCGCGGGATCTACGTCGTCGATGACTACAGTCCGCTGCGAAGCACCACGCTCGAGATGACGCAGAAGCCGGCGACTCTGGTGGGCGCACGCGACGCCATGCTGTATGTGACCACCCAGCGTTACGGCGGTCGGGCCAAGGCGTTCCAGGGCGAGATGCTCTACGCCGCCGACAATCCTCCGTATGGCGCGGTGATCACGTACTACCTCAAGGATGCCCTGAAGACGCTGAAGCAGAAGCGCGTCGACGCCGAGAAGGCCGCGGACAAGGCGGGGAAGCCGATCGAATATCCGAGCCTCGACGCCATGCGGGCCGAGGCCGAGGAAGAGGCGCCCGCGATCCTGCTGACCATCACGGACGAAACGGGCGTGCCCATTCGCACCTTGACCGGTCCCGCGACCGCCGGTTTCCAGCGGGTCGCCTGGGATCTGCGCCTGCCCCTTCACACTCTGCCGCGCGCCGCGCGTCCGGGCGAGGACGATGATGATTTCTTCGGCGGCCAGAGCGGTCCTTACGTCATCCCGGGTGCTTACAGGGTCAGCATCGCGCAGCGCGTGGGCGGCGTCGTGACGCCCTTCGGCGGTGCGGCGAGCTTCAAGGTCACGCTCGATCCACAGAGCCCGCTCACCATGGCGGATCACAAGGCTCGAGCTGAGTTTCAGGCGACCTACCAGTCGCTGCGCCGCTCCGTGGCGGGAGCGCTCGAGGTCGCGAACGCCACGAACACGCGCCTCGATCAGCTGAAGCGCGCTCTTGATGGCACGCCGGCCGCTCCTCGAACCCTGCATGACTCTGTACGCGGGGCTCAGAAGCGGCTCGGCTCCATCCTCATGGCGATGCGCGGCGATACCGCGATTGCGCAGAGAAACGAGGGCACGCCCGCGTCGATCAGTGAGCGCGTCAACGGCATTGGCTTCGAGCTGAATCGCACGCTGGCGCCCGCCACCGGCACGCACCGCCATCAGGTCGAGATCGCAAAGGCCCTCTTCGCCGACGAACTCAGCAAGCTCCAGACCCTGGTCGGGACCGACCTCCCACTGATCGAGCGCGATGCGGAGGCCGCGGGAGCGCCGTGGACGGTGGGACGCATCCCCACGCTGCGCGAGCCGTAGTCGGGGCGTCCGCTAACATCCGCCCGTGAGCCTGGCTCCTAGACCGAACACGGGCGAGATCGCGCGCCCGCGCCCGGACACCGGCACCGCGCGCATCGCCCGGCCGAACTATCTCCTGCCGGGCACGGAGTCCGTCCGCAAGGAGGTTCCGGCCTGGCGCCGGCTCTTCACGTTCCTGAAGGGCACCTGGGGCGGCCGGCTGATGGCGGCGTGCGCCCTGTGCGGCCTGGCCGAGGCCCAGCTCGGAATCAGCATCCCTCTGCCCTGGAAGACCACGCTCTGCGTCCTCCTAATCATCTATGGCCGGGCCCCCTTGGTTCGCCTGGTCCGCTCTCTCTTCTACAAGGTGCGCGCGAAGCTCTTGATGGCCTATGCGCTCACCGCGCTCGTCCCCCTCGGCCTCGGTCTCATCTTCATCTTCACGTCCTGGATGATCCTTTTTCTGGCCTTCTCGACCCGGCTGGTCACGAACGAGTTTGAAAAGCACGAGGCCACGCTGGACGCGGTCGTCACCACCGCCCTCAGTGTCGCCGGATCCGGCACCGCCTCGAGGGCCGATCTCGATGCCGCGTTCACGGCCACGCTCACGCGCTACAGCACCGCCTCCTGGACGGTGGCCCGCGGCGGCGTGGTCCTGGCGAGCCGGGGCAGCGCTCCCCGTGGATTCCCGGCCTGGATCGAGGGAGACCGCTTCTCGGGCCTGATTCGCGATGGCGACAAAATGTTCCTCCGCGCGGCGGCGCGCAAGGGGAACGCCCTCGCCATCGTGGAGGTTCCCTACGAGGCTTCGCTGTTCACGGGCATCGAGAACCAGTCGGGCATCGTCGTGTCCAACGTCAACGCCACCGCCCAGACCCGCGGTACCCCGAGAATCCGGGTGTCGCGTCAGGCTGAGAACACCAGGGGACGGGGTCCGTCGATGGTGGCGTCACACGACCAGTTCGACTGGGAGACCGGGGCGAGATCCACCGCGGCGGTCGCCTTCAACGTCAATCCTTCGAAACTGTACGACTCCCTCACCACCGGCACCGAACGCTTCTCGCAGCTCCTCCTCATCGCCCTGGGCGCGGTGGGCGGCCTGTTCGCGTTCGTCTACTTCCTCGCCCTCACCTTTGGCACCGCTCTGGTCCGGTCCATCACCGGGGCGGTCCACGCACTCTCCGTGGGCACGAGCAAACTGCAGCGCGGCGACTTCTCCCATCGCATCATCGTGCGCAGCAAGGACCAGCTCGGCGACCTCGCCCAGTCGTTCAACTCCATGTCCCAGGGCATCGAAGATTTACTCGAGGAGCAGGGTGAGAAGGAGCGGATGGAGGAAGACCTTCGGGTTGCCCGCAATATCCAGATGAGCCTGCTGCCCCAGGAGTATGTCGAGATCGAGGGGTTGAAGATCGCCGCGGTCTGCTTGCCCGCGAACGAGATGGGCGGTGACTACTACGACCTCCTGCCCCTGTCGAACCACCGCCTCGGCGTCCTCATCGCCGACGTTTCCGGCAAGGGCACGTCGGCCGCGTTGTATATGGCCGAGCTCAAGGGCCTCATCCTCTCGCTCTCACGGAACCACGACTCGCCCAAGGCCCTGCTCACCGAACTGAACGAGATCCTGGCGCCCAACCTCGATCGCCGGTCGTTCGTGACCATGACCTACGCGATCATCGATTCGCAGAAGCGCACGCTTCGAGTGTCCCGCGCCGGTCACAACCCCCTCATACACTTCGACGGCCGCACCGGGCAGACCCGTCTTATCTCGCCGCCGGGACTGGCCCTCGGATTCGACACGGGCGAGCGATTCAAGAGCATCATCCAGGAGGTCGAACTGCCGCTGGTTCACGGCGATACCTTCCTCTTCTTCACCGACGGTATCTCCGAGGCCATGAATGGGGCCTCCGAACTCTTCGGCGAAAGCCGGCTCGCCGAGATCCTGAGAGACGCGAACGCCCTGTCGAGCGACGATCTCAAGGAACGCATCCTTCACGAGGTCCGGGCCTTCGCGGCCGGCGAGAGCCCCCACGACGACATGACTCTGGTCATCGTGAAGGTGGTCTAGGAATGCTGAGTCTCATTCTGGGAGCGGGCATGGCCCTGCAATCCGCCGATACGATCTTCGTGAACGGCCGCGTGTACGTGCAGAAGGGCCGGTTCGAGACCGCGCTCGCGGTGTCGGGCGATCGGGTGCTGGCGGTCGGGAGCGACGAGACGGTTCGCGCCCTCGCTTCCACCGACACCCGCGTCATCGACCTCAAGGGCCGCCTGGTCACGCCGGGTTTCAACGACGCGCACGTGCACTTCCTCGATGGCGGCTTCGGCCTGCTCTCCGTGGATCTTCGTGACGCGAAGGACGAAGGCGAGTTCGCGGACCGGATCGGTAGGCACGCGGCGGGTCTGCCGAAGGGCGCCTGGATCCTGAACGGCAACTGGGACCACGAGAGGTGGAAGAGCCAGGCCCTGCCCACGAAGGCGTTTATCGATGACGTCACGAAGGAAAACCCCGTGGCCGTGAATCGTCTCGATGGGCACATGATCCTCGCGAACTCGCTGGCGCTGCGCGCCGCGGGCATCGACCGCGACACCAAGGATCCCTTCGGCGGGACCATCGTGCGCGATGCCAAAGGCGAGCCGACCGGCATCTTGAAGGACAACGCGCAGGACCTCCTCTATAAGGTGCTGCCCGCTCCGACCCGCGAGATGAACGTCCGTGCGGCAAAGGCGGCCCTCGCGCACGCGGCGTCCCTCGGAGTCACCAGCGTTCAGGACAACTCGTCGATCGACGCGCTGCCCACGTACCAGCAGATCCGCGCCGAGGGTGGCCTGCTGGCGCGCATCAACGTGTGGCGTCCCGTGGCCGCGATGAAGTCGCTCATCGACGCGGGCGTGCGTTCGGGCCTGGGCGACGATTGGATCCGGATCGGCGCGATCAAGATCCTCTCGGACGGTTCCATGGGCGCCGGCACCGCGGCGTTCTTCGAGCCGTACGCGGACGAGCCCACCACGAGCGGTCTGCTCCTCTATCCCGTCGAGGAACTCACGCGCATGATCGACGAGGCGGATGAAGCAGGGTTCCAACTCGCGGTCCATGCGATCGGCGATCGCGCCAACGCCATGGTTCTCGATGCCTTCGAGAAGGCCGCGGCCACGCGCTCGCGCCCCGACCGTCGTTTCCGGATCGAGCATGCGCAGGTGGTGCGTCGCGCCGACCTGCCGCGCTTCGCGAAGCTGCGGGTCATAGCCTCGATCCAGCCCTCGCACTGCATTGACGACATGCGCTGGGCGCCGAAGCGGATCGGGGTGGAGCGGTGCAAGATGGCCTACAACTTCAAGTCGTTCCTCGACGCCTCGATTCCCGTGGCTTTCGGCACCGACTGGTATGTCGAGCCGCTCGATCCGCGTCTGGGTCTGTATGCCGCGGTCACCCGCGAGACCGTGGAAGGCGGCCCGAAGGACGGTTTCCTTCCCGAGGAACGCATCCCGCTCGACGTGGCGATCGATCTCTACACCCGTGGCTCCGCGTACGCCGAGTTCGCCGACGACCGCAAGGGCACGCTGGAACCCGGCAAGCTTGCCGACCTCGCGATCTTTGCGAAGGACCTCTTCAAGCTCGAGCCGAGGCAGATCCTGACCACTCCGGTCGATCTCACCATGGTGGGAGGGCGCGTGGTGTTCGAGCGCACGCCCCCGCGCACCCCGTGACCCTCGACGATCGCACCCGGGAGACCGTCGAGGCGGCGCTCGGTTACACGTTCAAGGACGCGAGCCTCGCTGAGCAGGCCCTGACTCACCGCAGCCTTCTTGCCGAACATAAGGCCGCGGCGTCCAACGAGCCGCTCGAGTTCCTGGGCGATGCCGTCCTGGGTTTCGTGATCGCCGAGATGCTGCATCGTCGCGATCCATTCGGCGCCGAGGGAGACAAGACACGCATCCGCGCGCGCCTGGTCTCGACACCGACACTCGTCGGCATCGGCCAGTCCTTCGACGTGGGATCCCTAATAAGGATGAGCGCGGGCGAGGAGAAGAACGACGGTCGCACGCATGAGAAGGTCCAGGAAGATGCGGTCGAGGCGTTGATCGCCGCGGTGTATCTCGATGGAGGCATCGAGGCCGCGCGCGCAGTGGTCACGAGGCTGTTCGAGCCCCGGCTCAACGAAGGCTCGCTGGCGACGAAGGATGCGAAGGGCGCTCTCCAGGAATTCCTCCAGGCCCGGGGACTCGAATTGCCGGCGTACGAGATCGAGTCGCTCGAAGGACCGCAACACCGGCAGCGACACCGAGTGAAGTGCATCGTGGGCGCGGAAGTGCTCGGCAGGGGAGAAGGCCCCTCCCGCAAGAAAGCCGAGCTGGTCGCGGCGGAACAGGCGTTGGAGGCCTTGAAAGAGCGTGCCGCGATCGGCTGACGGGGGTACTCACGGACGTAGTCCGTCGAGTGCTCGCAATGACGTAAGGCGCGTGGTTGGCTGATCGTGGGGGGACCTGCTCAGTTCGAACCGGCGATGGAGATCACCACGATCGCCACGATGATCGCCGCCAGTGCGGCGAAGAAGATCTTCACCCACGAGAGCGGGTGCTCACCCGCGATCCTTCCGGTGTAGCCGTTCACCACCACCTGGAACGGCTTGGCGCGG
>JANMVV010000327.1:0-5653 GCA_031392925.1 Vicinamibacteria bacterium | reverse complement strand
CTCGCCATTCGACTGGCCAAGCAGGCCCTGAATGCCTCCGCCAACATGCCGCTGCAGTCGGGCCTCGTCTTCGAATCCATGATCCAGGCCGTGACCTTCGAGTCGAAGGACAAGCTCGAGGGTGCTTCCGCCTTCCTCGAGAAGCGCAAGCCGAACTTCACCGGGGAGTAGTCGGCGAATTCACACGGCCGCGACCCCCTTCAGATCTTCCGCAGCCGAACCTCCGCGATGCGATGGTCCGCCGCTTTCTCGAGGATGAGTTGCGCGCGCTCGCGGGTGGGCAGAACGTTCTCGTGAAGGTTGAGCCCGTTGATTTCACACCAGATCCTGCGCGCCTCGGCCTCCGCGTCCTCGTCCGAGAGAGAGGCGTACTTGTGGAAGTAGGAAGCCGGACTGCTGAACACGCTTCCGCGCAAGGAGAGAAAACGCTCCACGTACCATCGCTCGATGTCGTCTTCATCCGCGTCGATATAGATCGAGAAGTCGAAGAAATCCGAGACGAAGGACCGCGCGGGCTTTCCCGCGACCTGCGCCGCGGTCTGGAGGACGTTCAGCCCCTCGACGATGAGGATGTTCGGAGCATCCACGCTCTGAACGCGCTCGGAGACGATGTCGTAGGCGACATGGGAATACAGAGGCGCCTCCACGCGCGGCTCCCCCGCTTTCACCGCGACCATGAACTCGATCAGCCGCTTGACGTCGTAGCTCTCGGGAAACCCCTTGCGGCCCATGATGCCGCGCTCGAGCAGCACCTTGTTCGGAAAGATGAAACCGTCGGTGGTGATGAGGTCCACTTTCGGATGATTCGGCCAGCGCGCGAGAAGGGCCTGAAGCACGCGCGCGGTGGTGCTCTTCCCCACCGCCACGCTTCCCGCGATGCCGACGATGAAGGGAACGTGGGCGGCGGTGTTCCCCAGGAACGTGTCGGTCACCAGCCCGAGTTGCTGCGAGGCCGCGACGTAGAGATTGAGGAGTCGGGAGAGCGGCAGGTAGATGTCGCGGACTTCGTCGAGGTCGAGCCGCTCGTTGAGGCCACGGAGCGCCTGGAGGTCGCCCTCGTTAAGGGTGAGAGGCGTCTTGCCCCGCAAGGGCGCCCACTCATGACGGGTGAACGACAGATAGCGCGAAAGACTCATCTCCGCCCCTTTTCATAAGCATCGTTCACCCATGGAGGGGGATCCGGCGCACCGCTTCGCGGCCGGCCCATCGCCTGCTCCCAATGATGCATCCAGGAAATCCCGAAGCGGCCGACATAGGCGTCGGGCGATCGGTAGGCCGGGTCCTCGAGGGCCCGGGCCAGGGGGACGAACTCGTAGCTCCTCTTCCGAAGACGCTCGAACAGTTTCCCTGAGTAGTCCGCATTGAGCTCGTTGGCATGGAGGAGGAGGACGTGGCGAATCGGCCGGCCGAAGAGCGCCTGGGACAGGCCCTCCTGAAAGTCGAACACCGCATCCATGTACTTCAGATACGCCTCGGCCGTCCTTCGAGCCGACTCCGGGTCGCCCGTCTTGAGCGCGTTCGCGTAAACCGCGGCGAAGATGTAATCGTCGTTGTCGATAGTGACGGGGGCCACGCTGTAGCCGCGCGCGATAAGCCACGACTCGAACGCGTGACGCTTGTCGAGATCCAGGCCGACATGGAGAAAGGGATGGCGAAAGTAGCGCAGCCTCTTGCCTTGGCTCCCCATCAGCGCGGCGGTCGCGGGCTCACCGCGGACGACATCGGCCTCGAACTCCTCGATCGCGATCTCGTTCAGGCTTCGATGAGAGTACGTGTGATTTCCCAGTTCGAATCCTTTGGCCAGCCACTTTCTCAGAAGACCGAGGCGCGCGTCCTGGCCGTCAAGGCCTTCGCCCGCGACCGTGAGCTTGCCTTCATTGACGAAGCCCACCACCGGGACCTGGTTGGCGGTGAAGTTTGACAACAGTCGGTCCGTGAACACGGCGAGGGATGCCGGATCCCCCTTGGCCACGCTGACTGCGGGGAGGTCGTCGAAGGTGATCGAGATCTCTCGAGCCGGCGCGGTCGCGAGAGGAGGCTCGGGATCAGGAATGGGGTCGCGAGACCAGGCGGAACTGGCCGAGAGGCCGAGCCCCGCGCACAGAACGAGGCAGGAGGTCGCGCGCGACGTCACTCCAGAGGCTCCGCCAGGAGGGCCGTCCCGGCGAGAGTCGGAGCCTTCCGCTGTTTCGTGGCCTGCTCGAAGGCGTAGGCGTATTTGATCAGGCTGCCTTCCGACCAGGCCGGGCCCATCAGGGTCATCCCGACCGGGAGCCCGGAAATGAAGCCCGCGGGAACCGTGATCGCCGGGTATCCCGCCACCGCGGAAGGCTGCGAGCTGGAGATGCCGCTGGACGAGTCGCCATTGACGAGATCGATCAGCCAGGCCGGGCCGCCGGTCGGCGCCAGGATCGCGTCAAGCCGGTCCTTCGCGAGGGCTTTTTCGATCCCGTCCTCCCGCGAGGCCTTGAGGTTCTTCGCGAGCGCGTCCTGGTAGTCCTTCGAGTCGAGTCCACCCTTCTTCACCGCCTGGAGGAAGATCTCCTGGCCGAAGAACGGCATCGACCTCGCCTTGTTCTCGTCGTTGAAGCGGATGACGTCCTCCATGGTTCGGATGCCCAGACCCGGATCGACGGTGGCGAGGAAGGCGTTCAGATCCGCCTTGAACTCGTAGAGAAGGACCTCGAACTCGCTGTCGCCGTATTCCTGGCCCGCTGACAGCTCGCAGTCGTCGACCATCGTGGCACCCGCGTCCTTCATGGCCGCGATGCCGCTCTCCATGAGCGCATCGACCCGCGCGTCCTTGCCGAAGAACTTCCTCCCGATCCCGATCCGCGCCCCCTTGAGCCCGGCCTTGTCGAGGAACGAGGTGTAATCGGAAGCGCCGCGGCCCGAACTCGGAATGGTCGC
The DNA here is from genome assembly GCA_031392925.1 of Vicinamibacteria bacterium. Taxonomy (GTDB): domain Bacteria; phylum Acidobacteriota; class Vicinamibacteria; order Fen-336; family JAGNNV01; genus JAGNNV01. The sequence goes on along the minus strand of JANMVV010000327.1, from coordinate 2,743 downwards.
GTGGTCGCTCGGATCGACGCCGGTGATCGCGCTCAGGAGAGCGGCGGCGTCGGCCACGGTTCGGGCCATGGGGCCGGCGGTATCCTGCGAATGGGCGATCGGGATGATCCCCGACCGGCTGACCAGGCCAAGTGTCGGCTTGATTCCGACCAGACCGTTACCGGACGACGGGCAGACGATGGAGCCATCGGTCTCGCTTCCGATCGCGGCCACGCACAGATTCGCCGAGGTGGCCGCGCCCGAGCCCGAGCTCGATCCGCAGGGGTTTCGATCGAGCGCGTACGGGTTCCGGCACTGGCCGCCCCGCCCGCTCCAGCCGCTGCTGCTCTTCGTCGACCTGAAGTTTGCCCACTCGGAAAGATTCGCCTTTCCAAGAATCACCGCTCCCGCCACCCGCAGGCGCTCGACAATGAACGCGTCCTTGCGCGCCCGGTGCCGGGCGAGGGCCAGCGATCCGGCACTCGTGACCATCTGATCGCCCGTCTCGATGTTGTCCTTCACCAGGATCGGCAGACCGTGAAGCGGACCGCGGAGGCGGCCCGCCTTTCTCTCCGCGTCCAGGGAAGCGGCGATCTTCATAGCCTCCGGATTCGTCTCGATGATGCTCCGCAGCCCGGACGGGCCGCGGTCCAGACGGCCGATGCGATCGAGGTAGGCGCTGGTGAGGCCGAAAGACGTCACTTCTCCCCTGCTCATGCGGTCGCCGAGATCTTTGACCGTGGCCTCCTCGAACGGGAAACGCGCGACCGCGGCCCGGCGTCGAGGAGCGGGCGGTGGAACCATCCCCGAGGGCGGCTGCACCGCGACGGCCATCCCGAGCTTCAGAAATTCACGACGCGCGGTCATTTTTCGTCGGTCCTTATTTCTGGGCCGCCATGGCCTTCTTGAGCGCCTCGATGGTGGCGTCGATGCGATGCTCGACCATCTTCCGCGCGTTTGCCTGGGTGGTGGAGAGCGGCTGTAGCTTCACGCCGTTGATCGTGTCCTTGCCCTTGTCCGCGCGCTGCTTGAGGCGGATCGACGCCGGATCAACGAGGGCCATCATCGAGCTGATCGCGTAGTCGTCGTGCAGCCCTTCGTCCACCTGTGGAATGCCCAGGCCCTTCTCGATCCACTCCTGGAGGGCCGGATACTGGTAGTACTCGGGTATGAAGTAGACGCGGGCCGGAGCGCCCGCCCCCGCCCACCTGGCCGAAAGCGCCTCGGCCACCTTCTTCATGCCCGCCTGGTTGCCGCCCGAATCGCCGATGAACACGATGGTCCTGAAGCCGTTGGTCTTCAGCGATGACGCTACGTCGGCAAGGAGCGCTTCGAAGGTGGCCGCGGTCAGGCTGATCGTGCCCGGATATTTCATATGGCCGGTGGGCGGATCGATGTCTCCTTCGGGCACGAACTGGATGATCGACGACACGAGCGCGTTGCCCAGCTTCCGGGCCAGGGCCTCGGTGGTCGCGCGGAGGATGATGTTGTGCTTAGCGGAAACCAGATACGGACCGTTCTGCTCGAGCCCGCCGGAGCCGACGATGACCGTGTCCTTCCCCGCCTTCATCGCGTCCCGGATCTCCATCCAGGTCATCTCTTCCATGAAGACGGTGTCGACGCCGTCGATCACCCGCGGCGAGTTCGGGTCCGGCGATCCGGCGGTGGCGCTCGCGCCGGGGACGGTGGGCCGCGCCGGCGTCGCGGTCTGCGCGCTGCCGCGGGACGCCGGCAGGGCAAGGGCTGCGACCAGCAAGGGTGTGCTGAACTTCATTTAGAGGATCTCCAGGATGTTGGTCCGCGTTATCGCAGAAGGGCGGCCCGAGGCAGGCGGGATCTTAGCCCGCGTCCCGGTCTCCGCGTGTTCAAATCACATCGCTCGTGAGAAACGCCCCGGAACTCGCACCGACCTCCCCGGCCCAACGCCTCGGAACACCCTGGGGCGCGGCGCTGCGGTTCGTAACCCTTGCCGCCGTGGTCTTCACCCTGGGCAATGCCACCTGGGCCGCCTGGGATCAGGACATCACCTACGACGAACCGTTCCATCTCGGCTGGCCGCGACGCCTCCTGGAGGAACGGAACGACGGACGCGAGCAATTCCGATTCGACTCGAAGACTCCGGCGCTGCTGCCGGCGGTCATCCTTCGGAAGTCGCTGGAACGGGCGGGGGTTGAATCGGACCAGATTCTTCGCTTCTCGACCCGTCTTCCATCCGTGGCGCTGCTGGGTCTCGTCCTTCTCCTCGTCTTTCGGCTGGCGCGAACCGATGAGCCGGGAACCGCCTGGACCGGTCTGCTCCTCGCCGCGCTGGACGCGAATCTAGCGGCGCACGCCTCGATCGCCACGACCGATCTCGCCTACGCCCTAGTCGTCCTCCTCTTCGCGGCCTTGTTGACGCGCCGAAGGTCCTGGCTCTCCTTCGCGCTGCTCACCGGAGTCCTGCTTGGCGCGGCCCTCGCGGTGAAGTACACGGCCCTGCTGCTGTTCCCGATCGCCCTGTTCGCCCTGTTGAGACGGAGCGCCTCCGGCCGCGAGCGTTTGTGGTCGTGCGCGGTGGCCGCTTTGGCGGCCTGCTTCACGGCCTGCACCCTTTATCTGTGGGTCGGAGTCATGACCCCGGTCGGGTCGATCCCGCTCCAGAGTCCCGTCTTGAAGACCCTCGCCGCCGCGGCCCCTTCGCTGCGTCTGCCCCTTCCCCGGGGCGTCCTGACCGGGATCGATCTGTCGATCGATCACAACCGGCCCGAGCTGTGGACCTCGTACG
>JANMVV010000304.1:0-14973 GCA_031392925.1 Vicinamibacteria bacterium | reverse complement strand
GCGACGGGGGTCTGGGGGGCGGGGTCGTTCAACGCCCCCCAGCTAAAAGATGGTCGGGATGGGAGGATTTGAACCTCCGACCCCCTGCACCCCAAGCAGGTGCGCTATCCAGGCTGCGCTACATCCCGATGTACGTCAACGTAAGGCGGCGGAGTCTACCAGCCTTCAGGTCGCTATTTTCGATCGAGGACCTTGAGAAGGGCTCGGAGCTCTTCCTTCACTTCCTGCAGGATCGCGCGCGTCTTGTCATCGCGCGCCACCGCGGGCTCGCCGGAGGTGGGCGGATGAGCCATGGCGGCGCGTATGGCCGCCGCGGAAGGTGTGGGGCCGATCTTGGTGTCGGGCTCGACGCCTTCGAAGGCCTGTTCGAGAACCGCGGGCGAGACCGGCGTATCGACGCGCCCGGCCTGCTCCTGCTCGATCTTCTTTCGAGCCCCGGCGACGGTGAAGCCCTCCCCGTAGAGAAGCTCCTTGATCCGGATCACCGTCTCGATGTCGCGGCGGCGATAGATCCTCTGGCCCGAACTGTTCTTCGCAGGGGCGAGAGTCGGGAACTCGGTCTCCCAATAGCGCAGAACGTACGGCTGAATGTCCGTGAGTTCACAAACTTCGCCGATTTTGAAGAACAGCTTGTTTGGAATCTTACGTTCGACCATTGGACCTCAGACTCGCTTGGACATCACACGGCGGCTTCCGAGGAAACTGCGGCGGCGGCTTCAACCTGGGGGGAAGATCTGAAGAAGATGGACTTGCGGGACCGGATGGCGATAATGTCGCCGGTCTTCGGGTTGCGCCCACGGCGTTCGCGGCGCGTCTTCACGAGAAACGTCCCAAATCCCGTGATCTGAACCTTCTCACCCTTGATCAAACGCTCGCGCAACAGCTGGAAGAACGTATCCACCAGGCGAGCCGCCTCGCGACTGGACAGGCCGCCGTGGCGTTCGTACACGGCGCGGGCAATGTCGGCCTTGGTCAAACGAGGACTCCCTAACCTGGAGACAAGGGGGCGAATTGGGGTGAAAGTGCTGAGAAAAATTCATTACATCAGCGCTTTAGGCCGGTGCAATTCAACGAGATTATGAGCGCCGGGGCCGCTTCTTGTCAATGCGTGTTTTTGGAGACTCGAACTGACTTGAACTATCTGATGGCATCTCTTTCCCGCTATTGGGTTTACCGTCAGTCCTGGGCCTAGGTACGGCCTTCTTCATCTTGAAGGACTGGGGGCCGGACCTGGAGCGACGGACCCGCAGCCAGATCCGGATCGGTGCTCCTTCGAATCCGAATTCCTTTCGAAGGCAGTTGATCAGGAAGCGCTCGGAAGAGAAGTGCAGCTCGCCCTCGCGGTTGACCGAGAGTGTGAACGTGGGCGGGTCCACCCGAATCTGGGCGGCGTAGAGCAGGTTGACGCCCTCCGCGCCCTTCTTGAAGCGAATCGGATTGCGGGCCACCGCATCCTGAAGACAGCGGTTGAGCGGCCCGGTGGGAACGCGTCGCGACCACTCCGTCCGAGCCTGGTCGATGGCGGTGAAGAGATCCTTCCGTCCCATCCCGGTCTTCGCGGATACCAGGACCACGGGCGCGTACTCGAGAAACTTGACCCGGTACGAGAACTCCTCGCGCATCTGGGCCGCGCTCTTGCCCAGTTCTTTCGCGAGATCCCATTTGTTCACGGCGACCACGACCGCACGGCCCGATTCCTGGACCAGGCCCGCGATAGTCGCGTCCATTTCGCGCATGCCTTCCTCGGCGGAGACCATGAGGACGCAGACCTCGGCCCGGTCGATCGCGCGCTTCGCCTGGACCACGGCCACGTGGTCGGCGCCCTCTTCGAGAAGCCGAACCTTGCGAATGCCCGCGGTATCGACGAAGAGGTAGGGCTTGCCCTGCCACACCACCTCGGAATCGACGGCATCGCGCGTGGTTCCCGAAACCGGCGAGACGATCGATCGCTCCTCGCCTACCAGGCGGTTCAACATGGACGACTTCCCCACGTTCGTCCGGCCGACCAGAGCCACACGGATCGGGCGCGCATTGGGGTCCGTGTCCTTGATCTCGGGCGCTTTCACGAGCTTGCAGATGAGATCGAGAAGATCGCCGATGCCTTCGTTGTGCTCGGCCGAGATGGGAAAGGGCTCGCCAAAGCCAAGGCGCGCGAATTCGTTGGTCTCGCGCCGGCTCGCTTCCGCCTTGTTGATCACCAGAAGGACAGGCTTCCCCGAGGAGCGGACCTTGCGGGCGAGCGCGGAATCGTCCGGGAGGAGGCCGGACTGAGCGTCGACAAGCAGAATGATGAGCGAGGCCTGGCCCATGGCCACGTCCGCCTGGGCCTTGCTGAGATTGAGGAAGTGCTCGTCGGCCCCGGGCGAAAGGCCGCCGGTATCGACGATCGAGAACTCTTTCCGCTGCCATTCCACCCGGCCATAGGCCCGATCCCGGGTGGAGCCGGGCCTGGAGTCGACAATGGCCTGCCGCCTCCCCGTGAGACGATTGAAAAGGGTGGACTTACCAACGTTGGGCCGACCCACGACGGCAACAAGCGGCAAAATAGCGGTTTCGGTTGTGGATTCAGGCTTCACATGGTCTATCCTAATCGGGTCAGCCTGTGCGACCCTCCGGATCCCGCAGGCGCATCAGAGCTGCGACGCGACCTCAAGCCCCACCTTTCGCCTAAGGAAGTCCGATGAGCCTCATCAAGGCCGATCTCATTGATCAGGTTGCACTAGCGGCCGATCTCACCCGCGTGCGCGCCGAAATGGCGACGGAAGCCGTGATCGAGTCGTTCAAGGAGGCGCTGCTCTCTTCGCAGCGCATCGAGATCCGTGGCTTCGGGGTCTTCATCATCCGGCCGAGGAAACGCGGGATCGGGCGTAACCCGCGGACAGGTCAGGAAGTTCCCATTCCTCCCGGACGGAGTATTCGGTTCAAGCCCGGCAAGGAAATCGAGTCGACGGAGATTCTGGTCGCTCCCCCGGCCGAAGCGCCTAAGCCCACCGAGTAGTCCCAAGAGGCCCGACGGGGCGTCACATCAGACTCAGCGGGTCCACATCGACCGCGACTCCGGGGAAACGCATCAGGCCGAATTCGGCGATCAGAACCTCGTGGACGGACTCGCGGATGACGCCGCGCTTCCCTCTCACCACCACCTGATACCGGAACTCGTCGCGGACCTTCGAGAGCGGTGAGGGAGACGGGCCAAGCACTCCCTCGTGCAACGTCACCTTGAGACGTCGAGCGATGTTGCGGGCGCTCTTGGCGACTTCGTCCTCGACCTTGCCGCGGAAAAGGATGTTCACCATCGCATCGTGCGGCGGGTACCCCATGGTCCTCCGGAACTCCATCTCCCGATCGAAGAAGGCGTCGTAGTCCTGGTTCTGCGCGAACTCGATCGCGTAGTGCCTGGGATTGTGGGTCTGCAGGAGGACCTCGCCGGGGAGATCAGCCCGGCCCGCGCGACCCGCCACCTGGGTGAGCAAGGCGAAGGTCCGCTCGGCCGATCGGAAGTCGGGAAGCCCGAGCCCCACGTCGGCATCGATGACGCCCACGAGCGTCACCTTCGGGAAATCGTGGCCCTTCGCGATCATCTGCGTGCCGATCAGGATGTCGGTCTCGTGCTTCTCGAACTTGCGGAGAACGCCTTCGACCGCACCCCGCCGGGCCGCGATGTCCCGATCGATCCGGTCGACGACGGCCGCGGGGAACGTGGCGAGGAGAACCTCGGCCACCCGCTGTGTGCCGTAGCCCTGAAGGCGCAGGTAGTCGCCGCGGCACAGGGAGCAACGGGTGGGCGTGATTTTGATGAGCCCGCAGTAGTGGCACTGCGCCTGCTCGCCGCGCCGGTGGAGGACGAAGGCGACCGAGCAGTGCGGGCATTGCGCGGAAGCCCCGCACTCGCGGCAGACGAGGCTCGTCGCATAGCCGCGACGATTCAGAAGAAGGACGGTCTGCTCCTTGCGGGACAGGCGCTCGGCGATGGCGTCGACCAGGGGGGGCGTGAGGATGGCGGTCGGAACCTTCTGCTTCTTCCGATCGATGATGTGGACACGCGCGAGTCCCATTGGACCCACTCGGTTGCGAAGGCGCACCCAGGCGTATCGCTCCTTGATGGCGTTGAGGCGCGACTCCATCGACGGGGTCGCCGAGCCGAGCAGGATCACCGCTTTCTCGAGTCGCGCGCGATAGACCGCGACATCGCGTCCGTGATAGCGGGGCGCGTCCTCCTGCTTGTAGGCGGAGTCGTGCTCTTCGTCGACCACGATGAGGCCGAGGTTCGGCAGGGGTGCGAACACCGCCGATCGCGCGCCCACGACCACGCGTGCCTCGCCGCGCCGGGCGCGCCACCATTCGTCGTGGCGCACGCCTTCGGCCATGTCCGAGTGGAGAACGCTCACCGCATCGCCGAACCGCTCGCGCGAGGCGCGGACGAGGGTCGAGGTGAGGCCGATCTCCGGCACCAGGAGCAGCGCGGTCTTGCCGAGTTCGAGGGCCTTTTGGACCGCGCGCAGGTAGATCTCCGTCTTGCCGCTGCCGGTGACGCCTTCCAGGAGAATGGGCGCGAACTTCGATTCGCCGAGCGCCACCGCGACCCTGGTATCGGCTTCCGACTGCTCGGGAGTCAAGATGCGTTCCTCGAGCGGTGTCGGGCGAAGCGCGCGCTGCGAGCTGGGATCGGGCCTTCGCTCGGCGACTTCGAGGCCGATGATCACGAGGCCCTTTTTTTCGAGGGCCTTCAGGGCCTGACGCCTCGAGGGCACTTCCCCCACCAGATCGCGCACCGCCGCCGTGCCGCCGCTGTCCTTGAGCAGGGCCGCGACTTCGAGGGCGCGTCCCTGCAACTCCGCGGCCTGGAGCCCGTCCTGCGCGGTGGCCACCTGAACCCGCTGAAAGTCGGTGGTCGCGAGCTCCACTTCGAATTCGATAAGGCCCATCTGATCGAGCTTGAGGAGCCGGGCCGTGATGTCCCGGTCGAGACGCGCGGCCAGGGCCGCGACCGACATCTGGCCTCCGGCATCGCGGAGAGCCTGCAGGACCGGATCGGACGCCGCGGCCACGAGACTCGCGGGCGACGTCGGGTCCTTGAGACGAACAACGCGCTTCGACGCGCGCACGCCACCGGGCGGAGCCACGAGTCGGGTGGCCTGTCCGATGGGACCGATGTAATAGTCGGCGACCCACAGAGCCAGTTCCAGGAGCCGCTCGGTGACCAGAGGCTCCTCATCGAACACCGCGGTGAGATTCTTGACCGCAACACCTTCCTTGGGCTTCGAGCCGGCGTTCACCACCACGCCCATCACTCGACGCTTGCCGAAGGGCGCTTCGACCCGCGAGCCGCGCGGCACATCGGGCCAGCCAGCCGGCACGCGATAGGTCATGGCTTGCATCAGGGGCAGCGGGAGGGCCACGTCGACGAACCGGTCCGCGGAGCCCTTGAGCTCAGCCAGACCGGGGAGGGTTTTCTGCTCCATGGAGGGGACGCCCAGGAGCTACTCGGCGCTGGAACTCAGGACGTCCATCACGAGCTTCAGGTCCGCCCAGACCTCCCTCTTCGCCGAAGGATTCCGGAGCAGGTAGGCGGGGTGGTACGTGGGCATCACCGGAATGCCATCCCAGGATGCGAAGCGGCTCCTAAGCTTCGAGATGGGCTCGGCGGTCTTCGTCATGAACTTCCCGGCCGTGGCGCCGAGGGCCACGATGGCGCGCGGCTTGATCGCCCTGATCTGCGCCTCGAGAAAGGGCTGGCAGGTGAGCACTTCGTCGCTCTCGGGCGGGCGGTTGCCGGGCGGCCGGCACTTGATGACGTTCGCGATGAAGACATCGGCGCGCTTCATCTTCATGCCCTTCTCGATCATGTCGGTGAGCAGCTGACCCGCCCTTCCGACAAAAGCCAGGCCCGACGCGTCTTCGTCCGCCCCGGGGGCCTCGCCCACGAACATCAGCTCGGCCCCGGCGCTTCCCTGCCCAAAGACGATCTTCGTCCGACCCTCGCAGAGCCGGCAACGCTTGCAGTCGCCGATGTCCTCGCGGATCGCGACGAGCGCCCGCTCCGTGGCGGTGGAGTCGCGGTGCACCCGGGCCGCGGCAATCGGAATCAGGACGGGGTTGGCTGGAGCCGGTCGGACTTCAAGTGCGTCCTGAGCCTGGGACACAACCAGAGGCACGGGTGCCTCGGCTGAAGGCGTGGGCCGCGGTGCGGTGGTGGGAGCGGCCGTGGTTCGAGGCGCGACCTTGAGGCCTTTTCCGCCCTGGTTCGCCTTCACGCCAATTCCATCGAGCGAGCCGAGGAACTTCCCCATGGCCACGAGATCGCACAGAACCTGTTCGGACATTGGGGAAGCATAGAAGCGAGGAGCGGCTTTCGAGGTCCTTCATTGCGTGAATTGGTAGCAAATGCGGAAGGGTTGCTTCGGCCCGGTACCGACGGACTGGGGCCTCGCAATGACGAGAGGCCAAAGAGGCATGGCGGGGCGGGGCTGCGAGTGGTGCCGCGCAATGACGAGAGGCTAAAGGGGCGGGGCGGGCGGAGTGGGGTCTCGCGATGACGAGAGGCTAAACAGGCAGTGCGGGGCGGGCGGCGATACGGGCGATGTCCTCGACCGAGAGTTCGACGAGCGAATCGACGACGTGGTGTGCGAGGCCGAGTTTCGCGCGGGGGCGTGAATTCGTGACGGCGATGACGCGCAGACCGGCCGCGCGCGCGGACGCCATGCCGGTCGCGGAGTCCTCGATTGCCACGACGCCCGCCGGCGAGTCGATGGCATCAAGCAGGGCTCGGGCCCGAAGATACGGTTCGGGATGGGGCTTGAAGTTCACCACGTCGTCGGCGCTGATCACCCCGCGGAAGCACGGGAGGATGCCGTGGGCGCGCAGGATGGATTCGATCTCGCTCCGGTGCGAGCCCGACGCGATGGCCACGGGGACGGATGCCGCGTAAAGCGCCAGAACGAGGTCCTCGGCGCCGGGAAAGAAACGGATTCTGGAAAGCCCGTGGTCGTAGGCCTGCCACTTTCGATCCACCAGATCGCTCACGACCTCGGGCGATCCCTGCCGGCCGCGGAGTTCGAGGGCCCGCCGGAAGCAGGTGTGGTCGTCGAAGCCGAGGTAGTGCTCGTCATACTCGGCCTGGGTCACCTCACCCTCAACTTCAGCCGCCAGGACGCTTCGAAACGCCTCGAAATGGGCCGATTCACTGTCCACCAGAACGCCGTCGAAGTCGAAGATCACGCCACGGAGCACAGGCCGAGCCTACACAAGGGCGCGCCTCCTTCCCAGAATTGCGGCGCGCCGCCTCGGGAGGTTAGAGTTCACCCAGTTGAGAGTTGCAGCGATCATCCCGGCGCGGTTTGCCTCAACGAGGCTTCCGGGGAAACCTCTCTCCCTCATTCACGGCTGGCCCATGGTCCGCCACGTCTACGAGCGCGCGAAACAGGCGAAAACCGTGGACGAGATCGTGATCGCGACCGACGACGAACGCGTAATGAATGCCGTGGCCGCCTTTGGCGGACGAGCCCTGATGACCTCCCCCACCTGCCCGACCGGCACCGACCGGCTCGCCGAAGTCTCGAAGCACTTCGGCGCCGATATCTACGTCAATGTCCAGGGCGACGAGCCCATGATCGATCCCGCGCTGATCGATGCGGCGGTAGAGGCGCTCACCGCGGATCCGGATGCGGCGATCTCAACGCTCTCCCTGCCCCTTCGAAACCTTGAGGAAATGATGTCGGACGCAGTGGTGAAGGTCGTCACGGACAAGCGGAACCACGCGCTCTACTTCTCCCGCAGCCCCATCCCCCACGTCCGAACCACGGAGCGCAATCTCGAAGCAGCGGCGCGAGCCGCTATCACCGCCGGCGCCGCCCGAAAGCACGTCGGCCTTTACGTCTTTCGTCGCGAGGCCCTGGCCACTTTCGCCTCGCTTCCTCCCGGTCCCCTCGAAGCGCTCGAGCAGCTCGAGCAGCTTCGCGCCCTTCACCACGGATTGACCATCCGGGTCGAGCCGGTGGAGGGCGAGGGAACGGTTGCGGTCGATACCCCCGAAGACCTCGAACGCGTGCGCGCCCTGATCTCTCCCGATTTCATCCCCCGAACCAACTAGGAGCTGCCAAAGACCATGCCCAAGCCAACCAAGTACATCTTCGTGACCGGTGGCGTGGTTTCGTCGCTCGGCAAGGGGATCGCGGCGGCGTCGATCGGCTGCCTTCTCGAGGGCCACGGCTTCCGGGTTGGGCTGATGAAGTGCGATCCGTACCTGAACGTCGATCCCGGCACCATGAGCCCGTATCAGCACGGCGAGGTTTTCGTCACCGAGGACGGCGCCGAGACCGATCTCGACCTCGGGCACTACGAGCGATTCACCCACGTCACCACCTCGAAGAAATCCAACATCACCACCGGCCAGATCTACGGCCAGGTGATTCAGAAGGAACGTCGCGGCGACTACCTGGGCCGCACCGTCCAGGTCATTCCCCACATCACCGACGAGATCAAGGCGGCGATCCGCGAGAGCGGCGACGGCGTCGACGTCCTGATCGTGGAGATCGGGGGCACGGTCGGCGACATCGAGAGCCTGCCCTTCCTCGAAGCGATCCGCCAGTTCCGCCGCGATGTGGGCCGCGACAACGCGATGTTCGTGCACCTCGCCCTCGTTCCCTTCATCAAGACCGCGCAGGAGCTGAAGACCAAGCCCACCCAGCACTCGGTCCACGAACTCCGCGGCATCGGCATTCAGCCCCAGGCCCTGCTCTGCCGCACCGAGGTGGATCTGCCCGCCGACATCAAGGCCAAACTCGCTCTCTTCTGCGACGTGCCCGAGGAGGCGGTCATTTCCGCCCTGGACGTAGGCACGATCTACGAGGTCCCGCTCCACCTCAAGTCGCAGGGTCTCGACACCATCATCCTGAAGACTCTCGGGCTCACCTCGCCGGGGTGCGATCTCGCTCACTGGGAGAGGATCGTGAGCACGATCAAGAACCCGAAGGCCGAAGTGGAGATCGCCATCATCGGCAAGTACGTCTCCTATGAGGACTCCTACAAGAGCCTCAACGAAGCGCTGACCCATGGCGCGCTCGCGAACGGCGTCAAGCTGACGAGGCGCTGGGTGGAATCCGAAGAACTCGAGGCCAAGGGGCCCTCCCTCCTCAAGGGCGCCTCCGGCATTCTGGTGCCGGGAGGTTTCGGCGCGCGAGGCACCGGCGGCATGGTGATGGCCGCGCAGTACGCGCGCGAGTCGGGCACGCCGTTCTTCGGGATCTGCTACGGATTCCAGTGGGCGGTGGTCGAGTACGCGCGGAACGTGTGCGGCATCAAGGGCGCCGACTCCACCGAAGTCAACGAGAACGCCGAGGAGCGCGTCATCTACAAGCTGCAGGATCTGCTTGGGGTCGAGGAGATGGGAGGCACCATGCGCCTCGGTTCCTATCCCTGCGAGCTCGATGAGGGCTCGCTCGCCCACCGCGTGTACGGGGCGAGAGAGATCCGCGAGCGCCATCGCCACCGCTACGAGTTCAACCAGGAATACATGGTGAGGCTCGAAGCGGCAGGGCTCAGGATCTCCGGCAAGACTCCCGACGGCAAGTTCGCCGAGATCGCGGAGATCAAGGACCACCCGTACTTCATCGCGGTGCAGTATCACCCCGAGTTCAAGTCGCGGCCCTGGCAGCCTCACCCGCTCTTCGCGGGCTTCGTGGGCGCCTCCTATGCGCGGCACCAGGCCGACCGGGCTTCGCTCTCCGCGGCCGCCTCGGGCGTGATCGCGTGACGTCGCAAAAGACCAGATCCATCCGGGTCGGCTCGGTTCGGATCGGCGGCGGGCCGCTGTTCCTGATCGGCGGGCCCTGCGTGATCGAGTCAGCAACGCACCCGCTCAAGATCGCGCGACGACTGAAGGACATCACGGACGAATTGGAGATTCCTTTCATTTTCAAGGCGAGCTACGACAAGGCCAACCGCTCGTCGATCGGCTCGTTCCGCGGCGTCGGCATGGAGCGCGGGCTCGACATTCTCGCGACCGTGAAGGCGAAGGTCGGCGTGCCTATCCTCACCGACGTCCACGAGACCACCCAAGTTGAGCATGCCTCAAAGGTCGCGGACGTACTGCAGATTCCCGCATTCCTCTGCCGTCAGACCGACCTCGTGCTGGAGGCGGCCCGCTCCGGTCGCGCGGTCAACATCAAGAAAGGCCAGTTCATGGCGCCCTGGGACATGAAGGGCGTCATGGAGAAGGCGGCCACCACCGGCAATCCAAACCTGATGGTGACGGAACGCGGCGCTTCCTTCGGCTACAACACACTGGTCGTGGACATGAGGTCGTTTCCGGTCCTCCGCGCCTTCGGCTATCCCGTGGTCTTCGACATCACCCATTCCGTGCAGCGTCCCGGGGGCCTCGGCGACCGCTCCGGAGGCGAGGCTCACTTCATTGACACCCTCGGGCCCGCGGGAGTCGCGGCCGGCGTGCACGGCGTCTTCATGGAAACCCACGAGGATCCGAGCCGGGCCCTTTCCGATGGCCCGAACGCGTATCGTCTGGATCGCATGAAGGCGTTCCTCACTCACCTGAAGAAAGTCCACGCTCTCGCCGCAGAGCGACGTTGATGTCGTACGAGACCGCGCGCAAGGTCCTGCAGATCGAGGCGGACGCGATCCGGGAGCTGATCCCAAAGGTGGGCGAGAGCTTCAGCAAGGCCATCGAGTTGCTCTTCGCCTGCACGGGGCGTGTGGTCACCACGGGAATGGGAAAGAGCGGCTTCATCGCGCAGAAGCTCTCGGCCACCCTCTCGTCCACGGGCACGCCCTCCCTCTTCCTTCACCCGGCCGAAGCCATCCACGGCGACCTGGGGCGAATCGTGAAGGGCGACGTGGTCATAGCCATTTCGTACAGCGGCGAGACCGAGGAGATCGTGGCGCTGCTGCCCACCCTGAAGCGCATCGGCGTGCCCCTGGTCTCGCTGACCGGACGGACGGATTCCGCGATCGCCCTGGCCTCCGAGGTTCACCTCGACGTCTCCATCCGCGAAGAGGCCTGCCCGCTACGCCTCGCTCCCACCGCGTCCACCACCGCGGCCCTCGCCATGGGTGATGCCCTCGCCATGGTCCTGACCGAAAAGCGCGGCTTCACCGTCGAGGAGTTCGCCGACCTCCACCCGGGCGGACGCCTGGGGCGGAAGCTCCTGCGGGTCGAGGACGTGATGCACAAAGGCGAAGACACGCCGCGGGTCGGGCCGAAGACGCCGCTCAAGGACGTGCTCTTCGAGATGACGAAGAAGCGGCTCGGCATGACCACGGTGACCGACGAGGCGGGAATCCTTCTGGGCGTCATCTCCGATGGAGACCTGCGCCGACTCATGGAACGCTTCGGCGCCAGCGTTCTCGGACTTCCCGCCGAGCAGGGCATGACCCGCACGCCTCACATCATCGCCCCCCGGGAGATCGCCACCCGCGCTCTCGACCTGATGGAGACAAACAAGATCACCGCCCTGGTCGTGATCGATGCCAAACGACACGTCGAGGGCGTCATCCACCTCCACGACCTGTGGAAGACGGAGATGGTCTAGGCCGGAGGTCAGGCGAGGTAGTCGGGCTCGGCTTCCGCGGGCGCGCCGAACGGGTAGCCGGTGGCTTCGAGCAGATGCATGCGCCGAAGCTCGGGACGCGAGCTGATCTCCCGGATGAGTTCGTTCTGCTTCTTGAGGAAGGTGGCCCGGTCCTCGTCGGCGCCCATCTCCATGTCCATCGCGGCCTGGTGATTCCGGGCAATGATCCGATCGGAGAGGGGCTTCTGAATCCGCTGGTACTGATGCAGGGCGTGCCGCACTTTCTCCGCGCTCGAGACTTCGGCCACCGTGGGCAGGCAGCCGATGAGGGTCGGCAGGCTGGAGATGCCCATGTTCAGGCCCTGGCCGCGGGCGGGATGGATGGAGTGGGCCGCATCGCCCACCAGGACGGCGTTGCCGCTCACGTAGTCGATGGCGTGGATCATCCGAACCGGATAGAAGCCCGCGATCTCCGAATCGAAGCACTTGAGAGTGTCCGCCCGCAGGCCCAGGAGCTTCGCGCGTTCCTCCTTGGTGGACTTCTTCCACCAGGGAATCCCTTCGGACCCGACGGGGAGCGTGATCTTGACCTGTTCGTCCATGCGCTGTTGGACGACCGCGACGCCCTCCGGGCCCGAATACCGGAAGAAGTAGTTGTCGGGCCTGAGTCGGGGCGGCCGCTTGCCGAAGAGCGCCACCATGGGATGGCGGTACGGATGCTCGAAGGTCGCGAAGTTGAGGGTGGACCTCACGATCGAGTTGGTTCCATCCGCGCCCACCACGATGTGTGGTTTGATCGTCACCTCTTCATCGTTCGCGTGGATCTTGAGCGACTTGATCCGGCCATCCACGACCTTGAACTCACGCGCCACCACCGGCTTGAAGAGGTCGAAATTCGAGCCCTCCGACGCGATCTCGAGGAACGTCTCCGCGATCAGGTCGTGGTGGTAGACGAGGAAGTAGGGGTGCGGAATCGGCAACTCCGAATAGTCCGCCTTCAGCAGGGTCTCGCCCGTCTCCGAGCGGAATTCGTGGCCGACCCGCCGGCCCGCCCCGCGCTCGAGAAGGCGATTCAGGACTCCCCACTTGGCCAGGGCATCCACGGTGCAAGGCTGGAGATGGTCGCCGCGGGCGGTGTCGAGAAGGCCCTTGCGCTGTTCCACCAGGACCACCCAATAGCCGCTGTCCCTGAGCGCGCAGGCCAGAGCGGCGCCGGCGATGCCCCCCCCCACGATGAGCACATCGGTTTCGATGGTCTTCACACCCTGAAGTTAGGGTTCAGGGGTCAGAGGGGCAATAGTGCATTTGAACCGGTACCCCTGAGCCTCCGGGATCGGGGGGGGTTACAGGTTGCTTCGGCTCCTCACCAGCGAGAGGAACTCATCCCGGGTGGCGCGGTTGGACCTGAATTCGCCGAGCATGCACGAACTGACCGCGACCGAGTTTTGCTTTCCCACCCCACGCATCATCATGCAGAAATGGCGGGCCTCGATGACCACGCCGACGCCGCGGGGCTTGACCACTTCCTGGATGGTCTGGGCGATCTGATTGGTGAGGCGCTCCTGGACCTGGAGACGCCTCGAGAACATGTCAACCAGCCGCGGCAGCTTGGACAGGCCCACCACCCGCCCCGCAGGCAGGTAGGCAACGTGGGCCTTGCCGAAGAAAGGCAGCATGTGGTGTTCGCAGAGGCTGTACAGCTCGATGTCCTTCACGATGACCATCTCGTCGGTGTCTACCGTGAACATGGCCTCGTTCAGGATCTTGATCGGATCCTGGTTGTAGCCCGAGGTGACGTCTCTGAGGACCTTCCCGACCCTTTCCGGCGTCTTCAGCAGGCCTTCTCGGTCGGGATCCTCGCCCAGTTCGATCAGGACTTCGCGCATGTGTGCGGCGATCTTCGTGGGCATCGGGGCAGGCTCCTAGGTTGACAAGACCCGCAGGTGGACGCGCCCGTCCTTGGGAAACTGGATCGGCGTCGGCTTCTTGGTGACCGCGCAGGACTGGCAGATCGGTTCTCCGTTCGTCTTGCTGTCCCAGGTCCGGTTCCGGTGCGCGTTGCGCAGACGATCGAAGTTGGGCGAAAGCCACGCTTTCTG
The DNA here is from genome assembly GCA_031392925.1 of Vicinamibacteria bacterium. GTDB lineage: Bacteria > Acidobacteriota > Vicinamibacteria > Fen-336 > JAGNNV01 > JAGNNV01. Next base: position 1,352 of record JANMVV010000304.1, on the reverse strand, counting down.
AACCGTGGTCATGGGAGCGTCGGCGCCTGCGACCACCGGACCGCCGTCGATCTCCAGGGTGAAGCCCTGACAGCACGGCATGGTGTGCCGGCCGTCCCAGGTAACAACCATGCGGCGGAACGGATCGGAGCACTGGAACTCGGCCGCGGTGAGGTCGGTCCAGTGCGCGGCCTGCCACGAGTGCTGGGCGCCCGCAGGCAGGTAGCACTCGGAGATCGACATCCAGTCGACGCCCATCTCCTTGCGCCAGAATTCCTCCATCCGGCCGGAGTCAAGGTCGTTGGCGTTGATTTTCGTGCGCACCACCGAGGCGCGGATCTTCAGGTCCTTGGCCCCCTTGCCCTCATTGCGCGCGTTCACCGACTCGCGCACCGAGTTGAGCAGAATGTCCCACTGGCCGCCCACGCGCTGGCGGTGGTACGTGGTCTCGTCGCAGGCATCGACCGAGAACATCAGGTCGGTGATCCCGGCTTCGACGATCTGGCGGAAGAGCTTTGGGTTCTTGCGGGCGCCGCCGTTGCCGTTGGTGTTCATCATCAGGTCCGGAAAGCCAAGGGCGTTGGCTTCGCGGATGAACGAAACGATCCGCGGATGGAGCGAGGGCTCGCCGCGGTAGTTGAACTTGATCGACGAGACGCCGATGTCGGCGCACTGCTGGATCAGGCGGCCATAAAGCACCGGATCCATGTAGCCGCGCTGGTAGGAGAAATCCTCCATCCCCTGCATTCGGATGTGCTCGTGGGTCCAAATCTGGCAGAAGCCCTTGGGGTCCTCCTCGGTGCTGCCGCACCGGAGATCGCACACCGCCACCGTCTCGATGTCGGCATGGACGGGATGGTCGGACGCATCGAGGTCAGTCTCGCGGCGGTCCCACTCTTTTCGGTAGGCCTCGTACACGCTCGATCGCTTCGGTGCGTCGACGAGGACTCGGAACGTCGGGTCTTTGGACATGTAGAGAGTCAGTTTAGGCGGGGGGGGTTGAAAACGCCCTGCCCCAAGGCTCGGCGGCGGCTCAGGAAGCCGGAATGACTTCGATCTGGAACAGCCAGGGCCACTTCTTGCCCGTCACGAAGATGCGATCGCCCGCCCGGTCCCAGGCAATGCCGTTCAGGACGTCGCCTTCGGGCCCTCGGGCCTCTCGGCGGAGCAAGCCGCTGAGATCGATCCAGCCCGTGACTTTCCCGGTCTGCGGGTTGATTCGCGCGATCTGATCGGTCTGCCAGACGTTCGCCCACAATTCGCCGCGCACGAACTCCAGTTCGTTGAGCCTCTCCACTGGACGCGAACCGTCCACGACGAGAAGGTTTCGCACCGCCTTCTGGGTCTTTGGATCGAGGAAGAACAGGTGCGAC
>JANMVV010000278.1:0-12164 GCA_031392925.1 Vicinamibacteria bacterium | reverse complement strand
GGTTCTACGAGCACGCGCAGGCCGAGATCATGGGCTGTCCCGACCTCTTCCTGATCGGCAAGCTCGCCATGGAGCTTCCGAAGATCCCGCGGCTGCGGCATCTCGGCTTCGTATCGGAGGAGGACAAGCGCGCGGCCATGGCCGGGGCTGAGGCTCTCATCTGCCCGAGCCCCTACGAAAGCCTGTCCATCACTCTCCTCGAGGCTATGTCCTTCGGAACGCCCGTGCTCACTTCATCGAGATCGGACGTCCTCGTCGATCACTGCCTCAAGAGCCAGGCCGGCCTCGCCTACGGAAATCCCGAGGAGTTCACGGAATCGGTCCGGCTGATGGTGCTTGACGAAGGGCTTCGACGGGCGCTGGGCAGAAATGGGAAGCGCTACGCTCTCACCGAGTTCTCGTGGGAAAGCGTCTTGGACCGCCTGATCCGGCAGATCGATGTCGCGGCCGGGAAGCCCGTCTAGCGGGCGGCGCGCAGGCGTTCGAGGACGATGTCGGTGGCCTGCGGTCCCTTGAGGATCGCTGCGGCCGAGGCGATCTGCTGAATCGCTGTCTCGACCGCCTCAATGCCCGCGCCTCGTTCGATGGCGAGTCGGGCCGCCACCACGTGCTTCTGGACCACCGCCTCGCCGCCGGCTCCGAGCAGGGCGTTCGCGGTGTCGCGAATCTTGACCAGGCGCTGCACGAGCTCGAGGCTCGCCTGGGGCATGGTTCCGGGAGGCATGGTGGCCTGACGAGGCAGGGGCGCGTTGGCCGGCCGCCCGGTCGGCCCGGTAATGGTTCCCGCCGCGTTGCTGGTGGAGGCGGACAACGAAGGTGCGGCAGGCGCCGGTGGGCGCGGAGCCGGGGCGGCCGGCGCCTCCTTGAGCCGGATCAGGTTGGTGGCGATCAGGCCGTAGAGGATCTTGCAGGCCTCGAACGTGGAATGCGAGGACGCGTTCGCGATGGCCTTGATCGAACGGCGTCCGTCGATCTTCGAAAGGATCAGCCATTCGCTGGTGTTCAGGTTGATCTGGCCTTCCCGCCCTTCGGGGATCACGAACTCGGGCACCAGTTCCATCGAAGGGACCTTCTTCTGAAGGACCCGCCACTCATCGAGGCGGCGGGCTGCTTCCATCAGAAGGTTGGTGTTCGTCTTCGTGATGGTGTTCGCGGCCACCGCCGCGCCGGTTTCGAAGAAGAACTCGCCCCGGCTCCAGATCGCGAGCTGGTAAACCGCCTCTTCGCCGGAAAGATCCTCGACCTGGGCGTGAACGATCCGGCCCTCCTGGATGTAGATCTGACCCTTGACGTCGCCGTCGGTCAGATGAAAACACCCGGTCTTCCCGGACGACGAGACGAGCTGGATGACGTCTGGAAGCGGGAGTTCGGAGAGGGAGCCTTGGAAACTCATCGAGGGTGATTCTGGTGGCGTTCGTGAGACGGGACGCGCAAATCAGGCTACAAGGCGCGTTGCGGGGCTGTCAAACCTGGAGGGAATTTCAGTGCCGGCCGAACGTTTCCGCCCCCGCGAGGCGAGCCACCACGATGTCCTGGCCGAGGGCCTCGAGCAGATCGAAAAGCGGCGGACCCACGGACACGCCGGTGGCGACCGTCCTCGAGCCGTTGATGAGGAGTCCGGCCTTGATCCCGAGTTCATCGGCCAGCTTTCGCAGTTCGACCTCGGCGGCCGCCTTGTTGAATTCAGGGATGGCCTTGAGGCGCGAGGCCAGTTCGACCAGCCACTTGCGCGCGCTCGGGTCCTTGTCGACGTTCTTCTCCACCGCGACCGGATCGATGTCGAACGTCTGGTCGAAGAACGCCCGTCCCGCGCTGGAGAAATCCTTGAGGGTGATGAATCGCGGACGCAGGAGGTCGACCGTCTTTGCGAACCATTCGTGGCGGTTCCAGCCTTTCGCCCACGACTCGTCCCACAGCCCGGCGCTCTTGAGCTCGGCTTCGACCATGGGAAGCAGGTCCGGAAGGGGCATCTTGTTCATGTGCTCGGCGTTCAGGTGCAGGGCCTTGCGGTCGGTCCACTGGCGAGGATCGGTCTCGGAGAAGTTCACGATCGCGTTGCCGCGCGATACCCCGCTGAGCGAGAACGCCTCGATCAGTTCGGCGGTGGTGAAGAACTCCTTGTCCGTGCCGGAAGACCAGCCGATCAGAGCCAGGAAATTCCGGAACGCCTCGGGAATGAAGCCCTTGTCGCGATAGGTGGTCACGGAGACGACTTCGCCGTGCTTCCGCTTGGAAAGCTTCGCCCGGTCGGGCGCGTTGATCAGCGGAAGGTGGGCGAACTCGGGGGGCTTCTTGCCGAGAGCCTGGTAGATCAGGATCTGCTTGTGGGTGTTCGAGAGGTGATCCTGGCCGCGGATGACGTGGGAAATGGCCATGTGGATGTCATCGCAGACCACCACGAAGTTGTACAGCGGCGAGCCGTCGGGCCGCAGAAGAGCGAAGTCCTCGGTGTCCTTGTGCTTGCGCTCCTGGGTGCCGTACACGCCGTCTTCGAAGACAGTGGCGCCTTCATCCTCGGGGACGAGGAAGCGGACGGTGAAGGGGTCGCCCTTGGCTGCCCGAGCGTCCGACTCTTCCTTTGAAAGAAGGCGCGAAGGCACGTCACGCTGCCAGGGCCGCTTCTCGCTGTCGGCCTGCTTGCGCTGGGCCTCGAGCTCGGTGGAGGTGGCGAACGACCGGTACGCCTTCCCCGCGGCCAGGAGTTCGGCCGCGACCTTCTTGTGGCGCTCCACGCCATCGCTCTGGAGGAACGGACCTTCATCCCAATCGAGCCCGAGCCACTTCAGGCCCTCCAGGATGCTCTTCGTGTTGTCGTCGGTGGAGCGCTCCTTGTCAGTGTCCTCGATCCTCAGGATGAACGTGCCCCCGTACTTCTTCACATACAGCCAGTTGAAAAGCGCGGTGCGGCCGCCCCCGATGTGGAGATACCCGGTCGGAGAGGGCGCGAAACGGACACGAATGGCGGGGGAGCTCATGAGTTGGAGGCCATTTTAGCGGTCGTCCTCGGTTTCCCAGGGGCCTTGGCGTTTTTGAAAGCCACTTGAGACGCGCCCTGAACAATCGGCTGCGGACACTCGTTCTATAGTTCTAACCAAAGGTTTGCCCTCTCCGATGACACTCGCTCTACAGTTGAAGAACGTTCGCAAGGCCTACCAGGGTCATGTCGCGGTCAAAGGGCTCGACCTCGAAGTGCCCAAGGGCTCCGTGTTTGGCCTCCTCGGCCCCAACGGTGCGGGAAAGACCACGTCGATCCGGATGGCCATGGACATCATCGGCCCGGACACCGGCGAAGTCCTGATCATGGGTCAGAAGTCCGACAAGACCCTGCGCAACCGGATCGGATATATGCCGGAGGAGAGAGGCCTCTATCAGAAAATGATCGTGGAAGAGCTCCTGGTCTTCATGGCCGAGCTCAAGGGGGTCAAGCCCGCCGAGTCGAAGCGTCGCATGATGCCCTGGCTCGAGAAGCTCGGCCTCGGCGGATGGCACAAGAAGAAGGCCAACGAACTCTCCAAGGGCATGCAGCAGAAGGTGCAGTTCATCCAGACCCTGCTCCACGAGCCGGAAATCCTCATCCTCGATGAGCCCATGACCGGTCTCGACCCCGTGGGCACGAACATCATGCGTGACGCCATGATCGAGCTGTCGCGCGCGGGCACGACCCTGATCGTGAGCTCTCATCAGATGGCGACGGTGGAGCAGATGTGCGACCGCGTGGTCCTCATCAACAAGGGCGAGAAGGTTCTCGATGGCCGCGTCTCCGACATCAAGGCGAGCTACGGCAAGAACACCCTGGTCCTCGCCTTCGAGGGCGACGGCTCGTTCCTCAAGACCCTTCCCGGTGTGGGCGCGGTGAACGACCATGGCCGGTTCGCCGAAATCAGGCTCGGCCCTCTCGCCGATCCGCAGGCCATCCTCAAGGCGGCGAGCGACAGGCTGAAGATCACGAAATTTGAAGTGGTGGAACCGTCGCTCCACGACATCTTCATCGAACGCGTCACCGAGGTGCCCGCATGAGCCGCGACATTCTGGTCATCGCCAAGCGCGAGTTCATCGAGCGCGTTCGCACCAAGGCGTTCGTCATCGGCACCATCCTCGGGCCGGTCTTCATGGCCACCATCATGATCGTGCCCGCCCTGATGGCGAGCAAGCTCGCGAAGTCGGTTTCCATCAGCGTCATCGACGCCGAGGGGTCGCTGCGCACCCTGGTCGAAGACAGCCTGCGCGGGGGGGCGGCGAGCCCCGACGCCCAAAAACCCGAGGACCCGATGAACTCGCGGCGCAACGTGGGGAGCACGCAGTTCGTGATCAAGCCCGCGGTGGGCGCGGATGTGGCGGCTCAGCGGGAAGCCGCGAAGCAGGATGTGCTCAAGGGGAAGCTCGACGTCTATGTGGTCCTGCCCAAGGATGTCCTTTCCGAATCGAAGGCCGAGTACTACTCGAAAAGCGTCACCGACTTCGAGGGCATCCGCGCGGTCGACCGCGCGGTCGAGAAGGCGGTCTTCGCGAAACGCATCGGCGCGGCGGGGATCGATCCGGCCCGGATCGCCGCCCTCACCAAGCCGCTCGACCTGAAGCGCCTCCGGGTGAGCGAGGAGGGCGAGCACGAGGACAAGGGCGTGTCCTTCTTCCTCTCCCTGATTCTGGTCATGATGATCTACGTGGGCACCTTGATGTGGGGCCAGATCGTGATGACCGGCGTGATCGAAGAGAAGTCGAATCGCGTGGTCGAGGTGATCGTCTCTTCCACCACTCCGCGGAATCTCCTTTTCGGAAAGCTCGTGGGGGTGGGCGGCGCCGGACTCCTCCAGTTCAGCATCTGGATCCTCGGGCTCGTCGGCGTGTCCGCGGCCTCCGGGTCGCTCGCCTTCCTCTCCGGACTCGACCTGCCCGCTCTCAATCCCGTGCTGATCGCCGCCTTCCCGATCTTCTTCCTGCTCGGCTTCTTCCTCTACGCCTCGCTCTACGCGGCGATCGGCTCCGCGGTGAACACCATCCAGGAAGCGCAGAACTTCATCTTCCCGGTCATGCTGCCCATCATCATGGCCATGGTGTGCTGGCCCGTGGTCATGCGGGCGCCGGATTCAACTCTCTCCGTGGTGCTCTCGCTCATACCCTTCATGACCCCGATCCTGATGTTCCTGCGCATGAGCGTGCTGATGCCTCCGGTCTGGCAGATCGCCCTCTCCGTGGTGCTCACGAGCCTCACCATCGCCCTGGTGATCTGGGTGGCCGCGCGCATCTACCGGGTCGGCATTCTGATGTACGGCAAGCCGCCGAACTTTCCCGAGATGCTCCGCTGGGTGCGGCACGGCTAGGGCTCAGGCGCGAGCGCGGCGGCGAGGGACCGCGTCTAGTCGACCTGACTGGTGGCTTGCAGGGTCGCGACGACCTTGTAGACCCAGAACGAGCACCGCCCCGATTCCCTCTCCAGATCATCGATCGACGCGCCCTTCTGGAGGCACTTGAAGACATCGCGCGCGGCGGGGAGGCTCTCGCTGTCGGTCCAGGCAAGCTCCGCGACCTTGGTCTGGTGGACCTTCTTCCGGTCGGCGAGCTGTTCCTGCAGCATCGGCAGCTCATCGGACATACGGATCGCTTCCATGAGGAGCGAGATGCCAGGGAGAGTGATGTCGGCGCCCTGCTGCTCCTCGGCCTCCCGGCTCGTGAACGCGAACTCGCCTTCGGGCTTGCTCTGGAAGAGCTGGAACACCGCGTCGTCGCCCTTGAGCTTCTGAAACAGCGCGCGCACGATGTTGCCCTTGAAGAACACGATCTCGGACACCCGCTCATGCTTCGGGGAACTCACGATGAGCGAACCCGTCTGATGCGACCCGATGAGGGTCTGGATCACGGTGGCAAGGTCGAAGAACTCTAGATTGCCCGAGAGCTGCTTGGTCTCCGCGCGCCGCGACTTGAGGGTCGTCGCCTCCAGTCTGCGCGCGATGACCTCGCACATTGATCGGGCCATGCCCGGAAGAGACCCCATCAGATCGTCGAAGACCGCCTTGTCGAGGCGAAAGAGTTCGGCGTTCTCCGGGCACCTTATGGTGGCGCTTCGCGGAGACCCGGTCAAAAGCGCCAGTTCTCCCACCACCTCGCCCACCCCCAGGAAGGCCACGGTCACCGCAGGGGTGTGGTCCACGGGCTGGGTGATGACCTCGAGCACGCCGGACTTGATGACGTACATGCGGTCGCCGGGCTCGCCCTGCTTGAAGACGATGGCGCCCGGGCCGAACGTCTCGAAGGTGCCCTGCGAGAGCACGGCATCGAGAACCACGCGCGCCTGGTTCGCGAAAAGGTCGCTCTGGGTCAGGAAATCAACTTCGGGATTGGGCATGACGTGGAGGTGAGTGAGTATATGCCCGCGGCTTTCGGCGGCCGCGAAAAAGCGCCCCCTGCGCGTCCCGCCTTTTGCGTCTCGGCTGCGGCCTTGTGATACTTCGCGCTATGCCAAAGGCGAAGGCTGTTTCCGAAACCGCAAAGAAGACGTCGGTCGGTCGAGAGAAGGGTGCTTCGGTGAAGAAGCCAGTGGCGAAAGCCGCCTCACGCAAAACCCGCGCCCCGGGTCGATCCGCCCCTCCAGCGCAGAAGAAGCCCGTACCGATGGCGCCTCCCCTCGCCGAGCCCGTGGTCCAGCCGCAGGTCTTTGAGCCGCTGATCGAAGACGCGCAGTCCCAGGTGGTGGCCTCGAAGTTCGCGGGCGTCGAAACCACGACGGCGAAGGCGCGCCCCACCCTGCCCATGAGCTACGGCGAGAGCCACCTGCTCCTTCTGGTCCGCGATCCGCAGACCCTCTTCGCAGCCTGGGACATGGCCCCGTCCACGATTGAAGCGCTCAAGGCCCGGCTGGGCCATCGGGGCTTCGCGGTCTCCACCCTCACCCTGCGCCTGACCCGGGCGGGCGGCGGCGCCAGCGTGATGCACGTGGGCAAGAAGGCGCGCTCGCGATATCTGAAGATCGACGGTGGTCCTTCCTTCATCGCCGAGATCGGTTTCACCACACCCGCGGGAAGATTCGAGCTCGTGGCCAGAAGCGCGCCCTGTTTCGTCCCGATGGGGCCTCTCGCCCGGCAGGAGTCCCTCGAAACCGGTCGTCGCGCGGTGCTTGGATACCGGGAGGCCATAGCGGTGGCGCGGCGCGGCGGTCTGTCGCCGAAGCCCCGGACGGGCTTTGGTGTCGCACGGGCCCGCGCCAATTCTTCGCCGAGTGCCGGCGCCTCGTCCGCGGCCGCCCCGGCCACGCGCGTCCTGGGAGGAGCGAGCGATCTCTATCGTCGGTGAAAGCACGCCGCCGCAGAATCCTCTCGGTTTCTGGTGTCCGGTTCTTCACGCCCATCTTCCGTTCGTCCGGCATGCTGAACACGAGCACTTCCTCGAGGAGGACTGGCTCTACGAGGCGGTGATCGAGACCTACCTTCCGCTCCTGCGGATGATGGATCATTTGTCCCGCGACCGGGTTCGGTTTCGTCTCACCCTGACCTTGTCCCCGCCGCTCCTCGCGATGATGCAGGACCCTCTGCTCATGAAGAGGTGCGAGCGACGGATCGAGTCGCTGCTGAAACTGGCCTCGAGGGAGGCGAAGCGCACCGCGAGCCACGACAAACACCTCTTCGAAGCGACTCTCTTCGCGGAGCAGGATCTGGCGAGCCTCAAGGAGCTCTTCGTCAGCACCTATCGACGCGATCTGGTGGCCGCTTTCTGGAAGCACCGGGCCGCGGGATCGATCGAGATCATCACCTGCGGCGCCACCCACGGCTTCCTGCCCCTGATGCGGCACACCCCCGAAGCGGTGCGCGCCCAGGTCCAGGTGGCGACCACCGATTTCAAACGGATCTTCGGATATCAGCCCGAGGGCATCTGGCTGCCCGAGTGCGGCTACTTCGAGGGCGTCGAGGCTTATCTCGCCGAGGCGGGCCTGCGCTATTCCTTCCTGGAGGCGCACGGCGTCACCGATTCCTTCCCGCCTCCGAGGTTCGGGGTGATGGCGCCCATCATGTCCACCGGCGGCATCGTCTTCTTCGGCCGCGACATGGAGTCGTCGCGACAGGTCTGGAGCTCGGAGGTGGGCTATCCGGGCGACCCCGAATACCGCGAGTTCTACAAGGACGCGGGCTGGGAGCTGCCGCTCAAGGAACTCGTCGACTTCATGAAGCCCGACGAGCCCCGTCGCCCGGTCGGGCTCAAGCGGCATCGCGTCACCGGGAAGGGGGGCCAGCATGTGAAGGAGCCCTACGTCCGGGGCCATGCTCTGAGCCGCGTGCTCGAACACGCCGCGCATTTTGCCAACGAGCGGCGGCTGCAGGCCGCGCGCGCGCGGCCCCTGATGAACAGGCCCCCCCTGATCGTGAGCCCCTACGATGCGGAACTCTTCGGTCACTGGTGGTTCGAGGGGCCGCAGTTTCTGGAGCAGGTGTTCCGGAATCTCGATGCGCGCAACGATGTCGTGGCCACGACGCCGCCGGCTTATCTCGCCCAGTTCGACGAGTGCGAGGTGGCGAGCCCGGAGATGTCGACCTGGGGTGAAAAGGGCTACGCCTCGGTCTGGCTGAACGAGACGAACGACTGGATCTATCCCCACTACGACGCCGCGGCCCGGCGGATGATCCTGCTTGCCGACCGGTACCCCCACGCCTCTGGTCTCCTCAGCCGCGCCCTCAATCAGGCCGCGCGGGAACTGCTGCTGGCGCAGGCGTCCGACTGGGCCTTCATCATGAAGACCGGCACCATGGTCGAGTACGCGACCAATCGGGTGATCCAGCACCTGAAGGGCTTCTCGGACCTCGCCTCCGCCATCGAAACCGACAGCCCGGACGAGCGCACGGTCCGGCGTTTCGAGAAGGCCTGGCCCATCTTCCCGGCCATGGACTACCGGGTCTTCTCGAGTTCTCTGCACTGACCGGCCAGGGCCTTTGGGGGCCGATGTCGGATAATCACCACGCCGTGACTCCACCAACCCCCCCCGCGCGAAGACATCCCGTTCCGCCGCCCGCCCAGGCCACGAGCGCCGCGCGTGAAATCGTGCCCCTCCTCGTGGCTCGGAAGGTTCTTACCGCGGAGCAGGCGGAAAAGGTCGACAAGCTCGCGAAGCTCGAGAAGGTTCCCGCCGACGAAGCCATAGTGCGGCTCGGCATCCTGACCGAGATTCAGTTGACCCAGGCTCTCGCCGAGGCGGCCGGCCTTCGTTTCCAGCGGATCAACCCTCTCGATCTCGATCTCGAGGTGGTGACGAGTGCCTTGCCCGCGGGCTTCGCCCGCAAGAACGGAATCGTGGCCATCGGTCAGAACGCCGGGAAGATCGTGATCGCGGTTCACGACCCCTTCGCGCCCTTCCCCGATGAGGACATAAGGCGCGTCACCGGCCTCGGGGTTGAGAGGGTGGTGGCTCCCAAGGCCGACATCGAGGCCATCTCCCGCTCGTTCTACGACCTCAAGACCTCGCTCAAGACCGCCGAGGCCCAACTCCGTCAGGGACGCATTTCAACCGTCGACATCTCGAACCAGGAGTTCCTCTCCTCGTCGAACCAGGAGGATCTCGATCCGGCCGCCGCTCCGGTGGTCAAGGCCCTCGATCACATCCTCTCCTACGCCTTCGAGCAGCGGGCTTCCGACATCCACTTCGAGCCCAAGCGCGAGCTGACTCTCGTCCGTCTGCGCATCGACGGCATCCTTCATGACGTCCACGTGATTCCGAAGATCGTGTACCAGGCCGTGGTCTCTCGCATCAAGCTGCTCTCCGGAATGAACCTCGCCGAGAAACGACGTCCCCAGGACGGCCGGATCAAGCGCGATGAGAAGGGCCGGGAGGTGGAGCTGCGCGTGTCCACCATGCCCACCGCCTTTGGCGAGAAGGCCGTCCTCCGAATCTTCGACCCGGAAATTCTGATGAAGGGCATCGAGGAACTGGGCTTCGCCGGCCCCGAGTTCCAGAAGGTTCTCTCCTTCATCGAACGTACCAACGGCATCATCCTCGTGACCGGGCCCACGGGCAGCGGCAAGACCACCACGCTCTATTCGATCCTCCGGCACCTCTCGAAGCCGGAGGTGAACATCGTCACCATTGAAGACCCCGTGGAAATGGTGATCGAGGACTTCAACCAGGTCTCGGTCCGGCCTCAGATCGACGTCACGTTCGCGGCCGCCCTGCGCACGGTGTTGCGGCAGGACCCGGACATCGTGATGGTGGGCGAGATCCGGGATTCCGAGACCGCGGATCATGCCGTCCAGGCCGCCCTCACCGGGCACCTCGTCCTCTCCACCCTTCACACCAACGACGCGCCATCCTCGATCACGCGCCTGCTCGATCTCGGCGTGCCCCAGTTCCTGGTTACCTCGACGCTTGCGGGTGTGATCGCCCAACGCCTGGTGCGGACCAACTGCCCTTCGTGCCTGGTGGAGCACCCTCCCACCGACGAGGAAGTGGCGGCATTGCGGGTGTCAAGAGCGAAACTCGCCGGGGCGGTTTTCAAGTCGGGCGCCGGGTGCCTTCAATGCCGGCAGACCGGCTATTCGGGACGGGATGGTATCTACGAGATCATGGCCCTATCGGACAAGATCAGGCTCCAGGTGGCCCAGGGCCTGTCGTCGGTCGACATCCGCAAGACCGCGCGCGAGGAGGGAATGCGGAGCCTTCGCGAGTCGGCGTTCGAGAAGGTCGTTCGCGGCCGGACCACGGTCGCCGAGCTCATTCGGGTCACGGGCAAGTAGTCTTGCGGGGCTAAGACGCTTCTCGGAGTCGAGCAGGACGAGGAGGCCCGCGCCGATGGCTCCAACCCGCGTCCCCGTCACCTCGACGCTCGCCGGTGAGGCTCGATGCACCACCGATCGCATGAAGAGGTCAATGCCGGCGTGCGATACTTCGACCTGAAACAATGCGCGTCACCGACCAGGAAGTCCAATACCTCGCCCGGAAGATCATCAGAACGCTCACGACCGCCCACCGGATCGACTGCGACAACGAGGAGGCGGTGGTCTTGAGCCTCACCGGCGCTCTCCTCAAGGAAATCCGTCTCGAGGACGCCCTGAACGAAGAGGCGCGCGCGATCCTCATGTCGCACTCCACCACCATGGCGCGGGACAACATCACCGGCCTCGACATGTTCCGGAAGGTGAAGCGCGAGCTCGCGAAGAAGAAGGGGATCATCCTGTGAGGCTCTCGCGAGAAAAGATGATGCAGCTCTCGCACGTGGCCATCGCCTATTTGAAGGACGAGCCCATGGTCGAGTTCTTCACCGACCCCAAGGACATCCGCGCCGAGATCTTCAAGTTCATCGAGAACGAGGGCAAGGTCGACGAGGCCATCGACCTCGCGGTGCGCCAGAAGATCGAAACCCAGAAGAAGGGGATTCCCGAGGGCTCCGAAGAGTGGGACATCCTCTATCGCAAATATTTCGAGGAAGAGTCCGCGCGCCGTCGCCGATAGGTCGGACCTAGGGGGTCACCGTCATGTTTGGTTGTTTCTTCCGCTTCGTCCGGCTGATCGCCGTTCTCGTTCTGGTGGCCCTCGTGGTCGGCGGCGTCCTCTACTACACGAGACTCCATCCCGAGAGCGCTCCGTGGAAGAATGGCGCTTCGGTGGTCAAGGACAAGATGGCGACCATGACCCTGGCCGCTCAGGTGAAGGCCGCCCTCTCGCTCCGGGAGTCGCTCAAGGATCTCGACATCGAGGTGGGCGCCGAGAAGGACGTGGTCACGCTCCGAGGCAAGGTACCGAACGCGGAAGCTTCGAAGAACGCTGAAGGCATCGTGTTGTCGGTCCCGGGCGTCCGTCAGGTCGTCAACTTCCTCGAAGTCGATGCGATGGCGGGGAAGAAAGGGGATGGCGAGAACCGGTCCATCGGCGAGAAGGTCGATGACGAGGCTCTGGAGCTGAAGATCCGCGCGGCCTTCAAGCTCGACAAGGCCCTCGCCGACGCCGGCTTCGAGGTGAAGGTCATGCGCCGAGTCGTTCAGCTTTCGTCGGGCGCGGCCACCGCCGACCAGAAGAAGCGCGCTCTCGAAGTCGCCCGCTCCGTCGAGGGCGTCCTTAAAGTCGAAGTCCGCTAGCTCTCCTCGCCATCCGTGGTTTCGGGCGGCGTGTCGAGGGGCTTGACGTCGAGGAGGGTTCCGCCGAAGAGGTCGAGCGTGCGTTCGACCACGGGATCCGCCATCGCGCGCGACTTGAG
>JANMVV010000203.1:0-3827 GCA_031392925.1 Vicinamibacteria bacterium | reverse complement strand
GCCCGACATCACCCGAGCCCGCAAACTTCTCGGCTGGGAACCGAAGGTCAGCCTCGATGAGGGCCTCATCCCCACCATCGCGTACTTCAGGTCGAAGCTCGGGATCAGCTAGGAGCAAGGGCGGGTCACGGTAGACTCGCCGCTCGCGAACACCGTCGGGGCGTAGCGTAGCCTGGTATCGCGCCTGCTTTGGGAGCAGGAGGTCGGAGGTTCGAATCCTCCCGCCCCGACCAGTTTCGGCCTGTATCTACGCGGTTATGGTGGATATCCGCACTCGGCCCCCAAAACGGTCAAGGCTCTAGGGGACACTCAGGGGACACTTTATTCACCGAAGCAAAGCCCTCGCGCCTGCGATCACTCCGGCCAATTCCATCCCAGCAAAATGCAAGCCGGACGCGGCAGCGGGGTTGCTTTGAAAAGCATTTCCGCAGAGCGATAACGTGCGGCCAAGCGAATCGCCGAGGCTAGTAGGGCTTCCCGTAAACGCCTACAGATCCTGTCAAGGGAGACGTATATTCCCCCGCAACGAAAGGCGGGGCACAAGTGGCAGAAGAAAGCGCAGTTCCCATTGTCCTGGCGATCTGAGGACGTATGTCATGGTGAACGGGAGAACGCAGCCGCCGGGCTCCTCTAACTCGATAGGGCGGCCGTCTCCGGCGGAATTCAGCTGAGTAGCCGGGCTGAGCCGTTTGCATCATTGAACCATGTGACGGTGCGACGCATCATGAAGCTCAACCGACCTGCGCTGCGCCCCGTCGCTGAGCTTCGAGTGCCAACTCGGGTCCGTGCGCACTCACTCACGAGAGGAATTCACCATGCGGACTTTGGTATTCGGTGCAGCGATCGTTCTAGTAGCTGCGCTGCCGTCATCCGTCTTTGCCGGAGCAGACAAGGTCAAGTTCCAGGGCGGCACCCTGCCGATCAAGAACGACACTGAACTGGTCGTCAACCTGGCCGATCCGGTCGCCGCCATCTTCGCTAACGGGAAGGGAGACGCCGTGCGAATCCCGTGGACCGGGATCAAGATGATCGAGTACGGGCAGACTGCGTCCCGCCGCGTTACCTCTGCCATCCTTCTTTCACCGCTCGCCCTCTTCTCGAAGGCGCGCAAGCACTTCGTCAGCGTCGAGTGGACGGATGACCAGGGACAGGGGCAGGCCGCTGCTTTCCACGCGGATAAGAACAACTTCCGCTCAATCCTCGGGGCGCTCCACGCGAAGTCCAACGTCGACGTCACCTGCGGCGATCCGGAGGCTGCGAAGTACTATGCGTGCGCGAATTCTCAGGACTTGATCTCCGCTTCGACCAAGAAGAACTAGAGGCGGACTGTCACTGGGCTGCAGGGCGAACCCGAGCTGGTCGGTGCCCCGACATCGCGCCACATCGCTCCTGTCCTGCGCCGAGAGCGTGAAGGCGCGGGCTAACTCCCGCCCCGACCATTTCACCCAGTATCGACGGGCCTTTCTGAACGCCCCGATCTGCATGTCGCCCATCGTGAGCTTGTGGGGTTGCACGGGGGTTTGCAGCACAAGCCGAGTCTTCCCCCTCCGGAGCAACCCTACGGCGTCGTCACCGCTGGTCCACCGACGCCGGGAACGCCGCCAGAAGCGTCACAAGGCGCGCGTCGGCACGCCTGAGGAATCCCAACTGTTTCCCCGGTCCAGATCAACTGTTCCGCAAGGACAACACGCTCTCGGGCATGATCAGCGGACGCGTCGAGGAATTCATCAAGAAGAACTACGAGAAGCTCTCTGCGCTTGAGTCCAATCCCGCCCGCCGCGCAGGCGGCGCCGCCCACGGGTCAGCCCACCCTATCGTCGCCCAGCCACGCTGCTTCGTCTCCGGCGGGGCTGCGACTCCCGCAGCTATCGTCCTTGTCGCCCAGCGCCTGAATGCGGAGTACCCGGCTCTTCCCGTGTGGTGGGTCGCGGCCTGGCGAGCGGCGCGGCACGTCACTCGTCTCGCGGGTTCTCCGTCAGAGGACGTTCATGTCGACACGTCAACTAGATATGTCGACAAACCTAGATATCTTCGACACTTTGAGTGGATGCATCGAACGGTCAGAACGCGCGGCACCGGGTGCCGGGTGGAGGAGCGAAGCGGAGGCTGCTGTCGCGGGGCAAGTGCAGGGTGAAAGCAGTGAGACCGTAGAAGAAGCGCAGCTCGCAGCTGCCGACCCGACGGTAGCGGAGCTGAAGGGCCGCGCCGAGATCCCCGGGAAGCCCCAGTCCAACCACCAGGCCGTAGCTCGTGGCGTCGAGACGCTCGCGGATCAGCTCGATGCCCGGCACCCTCGCCGCCCAGACCTGATCGATCGAAGCGCCCTCGATTTCGGTGGGCTGGCCGGCCACGTAGTAGGCGTACTCCGGCCGGGTGGCCAGGATCGGCTTCCTCTCGTGGCGGACGGCCTCGCCGACGAAGTCGTAGAAGGCACGTGCCGTTCGTTCGTCCTCCAGGGTCGGAAGCGGGAAGGTGCGGCTCGCGGCCAGGGCCAGCGCCAGCAGCGCGGTGAGCGAGGGACCGAACCGCGCGAACCGGCCAGTCGAGCAGCCGAGCCAGCGGCCGGCGAGCACCACCGTAGCGCAGAGGAGGGGCAGCAGATAGTTCCACCAGGCCCCGAGCCTGGCCATGCTCGGCACAATCGCCAGTCCTCCCAGCATGAGCAAGAGAGCTCCGTCCCGAAAGGGACGGATTCCCGCTCGGGTGGCGGCGAGCAGGCAGAACGCCGCGAACAAGAAGACCATCCAGGTGCTGTCGAAGAAAATCCACCCGTGGAGCGCGATCAGGCTGGGTTGAAAGGGGCTCTTCCACAGTTGCATCGCCCACAGGAAGCCCCCCGCGGTCGCGACCTGGAGCCCGAGCAGGGCGGCAAGGCCGCCGCCGCCAACCAGGGAGGCAAGGCGCAGACCACTGGCGACATCGACGAGCAGCCAGCCAAGCACCAGCGGAGCGGTGTGCAAGATGGCGCTCAGCTTGACCAGAACGGCCGCCAGCAACAGCAGCGCGCCCACCCCCGCGCGAGGCCAGGACAGCCGATCCGCCCCCCGTTCGAGGCGCTCGGGCAGCAGCACCACCGCGCCCAACAGCCAGAACGCCGTCATCAGCCCGTCCACGCGGAGGAGCATGAACCAGAAGGTGAGGTCGAGCGGCGCGAGAACGAGCGCAGCGCAGGCCAGGGCCTGAGGCCAGGTCGCCTTGCGCCGCACCAGCCGGTAGACCGCGAGGGCAATCAACGCCGTCCAGCCCATGGCCAACACCCGGGCCGGGCGAATCGGCTCGGCGAACAGCGCGACGATGGGGGCCAGGATCACGGGCTGGAGCGGTCCGTGGCTGGCGGGATAAGGCGTCACCGACCGGGGATAGAGCATCACCGGGTCCTGCACGAGGCGCCGGGCGTACTCCAGAAAGAGGCCCTCGTCCGGGCTCCAGTCCCACGGGTAACGCGTCAGGCTTACGGCCTGCCAGGCGTAGATCCCGAGCGCGAGCAAGGAGGCGGCGACCGCCACCCGAGTTGCCTTGTTCACGGCGCGGATTGTAGACGCTCGAGGACGCGGTCATGGTCTAGCGGCAACGTGGTCATTCCCCGCTACCTTCGCGTGGACAGGATCCGCTCTGCGTACAAGCGGAAGTACGCCGGTTCACTCTGCAGCCAATGCGCGGTTCGCTCCAGACCCGCCGAGAGGCTTGTCTGAGCGCGCCAACCCACATCCTGCGCGATCCTCTCCGGTGACCCTACCCAGACGTTGGTGTCCCAGACGCGTGCGGGCATGGTGCCCCAGGCAGGTTCGGCCGCGAGTTTGGTCAATCGCCGGGTTTCGTCAACGGCG
>JANMVV010000200.1:0-2167 GCA_031392925.1 Vicinamibacteria bacterium | reverse complement strand
GAAACTCCCCCCGATTCACCCGGGCGAGATCCTGCGTGAGGAGTTCATGAAGCCCATGGGCCTCTCCAGCAGCGGACTCGCGCGCGCCCTTGAGGTGACGCCCGCTCGCGTCAACGAAATCGTTCGCGAGCGGCGTGGCATCACCGCCGACACGGCGCTTCGGCTTGCGCGGTTCTTCGGAACAGACGTTCAGAGCTGGCTCAACCTGCAAACCCACTACGACATCCAGTGCGCGGAGGACGCGGCCGGGCGCACCATTCAGCGGATTCGGCCTCGCCAAAGCGCAGGGGGTGCTCCGACTCTCGCAAGGTGGTAGGTGGCCGCCCTCCAAAGTCAGTTGAGACTTCAGTTGCTGGTCGAAGTCAGCACGAGTTCTTCGTGCGAGACCGTATCCGCGGCGTACGCCAAGGCGGCTCGGATTCCTTCACGGGCGAGATGCGGATAGGCGTCCAGCACCTCAGCCTCTGTCGCGCCTTCGCTGAACTTCCGCACGACCAGCCGGGAACTCGGACCCAGGAGGAGGTCGACGCAGAGATTGACGAGGGCCGCGAGAAGGGGCGTGCTAGATTCCGGCCGTGAGTACCATCGCTGAAATCGAGACGGCCATCGAGAAGCGGCCGGCCACGCAGGTGGACAAACAGGATTGATTCTCTTTCGACACAAGGGAAGGGCATGACCGAAATTGTCTTCGTCGTCGATGAAGCGCCCGAGGGCGGATACACCGCGCGGGCGCTGGGTGCATCGATCGTGACCGAGGCTGATTCCTTGGCTGAGCTGAGGACAATGGTGCAGGACGCCGTTCGATGTCATTTCGACGACGGCGACGCTCCCAAGATCATCCGCCTTCACTTCGTTCGAGAAGAGGTCCTCGCTTCTTGAAGCTCCCGCGCTCGCTCTCGGGCGCGGATCTGGCCAAGGCGCTGCGTCGAGTCGGGTATCAGGAGGTTCGGCAGTCCGGATCGCATCTTCGGCTCAGCGCCGAAACCCCGCAGGGCGGTCACAGTCTCACCATCCCGATGCACGAGAGTCTGCGTGTCGGCACGCTGGCGGCGATCCTCCGGTGAGGTTGAACGTGCCCACGGTTTGAGCCGCGACGAGTTGCTGGATCGACTCTTCACGTAGGAGCCAGACCGAAGGGGGAAAGGCAGATACAGCTTCGCAACCTCGTCGAATTTGAGGCGTGAAACCGCGGCCGCGAGATTGCTTCCTCGGCTGCATCTCGATGGCCTCGTCGCAATGACGGATGGGGTCAGGTGCGGTCGATAGGGCGAATCGCGTTCGGGGGGAGGACCCGAAACGGCCGTCGCCGCTCGTAGCCTTCGCTATCTCCCATCTGGACGAAGGAGGTCCGTTAATGGCTACCGAAGCATGCCGACCCGGGCGGGCGGCTCGCCGAACCACGTTTGAGATCACAAATTGTGACCACCTCTCCCGCCTCCGATTCTCCACGGTCCCGCCGTGGGCCTTCACTGAGCATGGGGCGAGTGTCGCTTGGCCTCACTCTCTCACTTCTTACCCCACTCCGCGGCCTTGTCCGGCTTGCCCCACGCCTGATAGAGCTGAACGATCCACCCGCGGGCCTCGTCCAGGTCGCGCGTTGTCGAGGCTCCCATCCACCCGGGCTTTCCTTTTCGTTCGACCATTCCACGATAGCTGTCGATCAGCAATGGTTCCGCGTCTCCGTATTTCTTCTGTCCTGAAAGGCTCGCCCCCAACAGGCTCTCGGCGCGGAATCGCGGCCAGTCATCCGGGCTTTTCTTCCGATTGAACTCGAGAGCCTCGCGTGCGAGCCGCTCGCTCTCCACGAACTTTCGTTGCGAGAGAAGGGCGAGTGCGAGGTCGGCAGCGCCCTCCATGGTTTCCGGGTGATCCGATCCCAGCGTGCGTCGCCTTCCCGCGAGGGCCTCTTTGATATTGGCCTCCGCCAGGGCGAACTTTCCCTGCCGTTGGTACATGGTGCCGCTATCGGAAAGGAAACCGAGCGTTCGCGGATGGTCCCGACCCGTCACCCGGCGGCTGATCTCGATGACTTGCGCGAAGAGCGTCTCGGCCTCTGCGTATTTGCCTTGCTTGCTCACGGTGTCGGCCAGATTGCCCATCGACAGCAGCGTGTCGGGATGCTCAGGGCCCAGTACGCGGCGTTGAGTGGTCATCGCCTGCCGGTACA
>JANMVV010000195.1:0-15974 GCA_031392925.1 Vicinamibacteria bacterium | reverse complement strand
CTTCGGGACCTACTTCCAGCTGATGATTCCGGCCTGCGCCCAGCGCTCGAAATGGGCGGCGACAAAGGCGACGGGGACCGGAGCGTAGCGGCCGCTGAGGACATCGCGGATCTCCGCCACCGAGCGGCGTCCGTCGGCGAGGTTGAGGGCTTCGTACTCCAGCACCTCGGCGTTGCCGCCTTCGAGGGCGGGGACTCTCGGAAGAGAGGCTTCGTTCACGCCCTTCGCGGCGAGCGCTTCGCTGAAGTGATCGTAGTAGTAGACGCTGAGCGGTCCGCGGATTTCCGGATTGCGGATGGGCACGCGGGCGTCGGGGGCGGCGAGCGCCGCCACGGCCGCGGGCTCGGCTTTCATTCGAGCGCGGAGATCGCGGGCGTCGTTCGTGGTGGCGGGCCAGCGCCTCGCGACCGAAGCGAGCTTCGTCTCCGCCTGCGCCAGGGACTCGCGAACCGCCAGGGCCCCGTCGCGCGCGTCGGCGGACAGCGATTGGCGGAGCCGCGCGTCGGCGAGATCCCGGTCCGCGGACGCCCGTGCCAGAGTGAGCAGTCGGGGCGCCTCGCTCTCCGGCAGCGCGGCCAGCGTGTATGCGATCCCCGCGCCCAGATAGGTGACCCGACCGAGCTTGGTCGCGTCGAGATTCTCCGGCTGATCCTTGCTGGTGTGGATGGTGACATCGGGCCAGTCGTGGAAGTAGAGCATCGGCACGCTCCAGCCCGCGGCCTCGAAGACCTCATGATCGCTGCCCATCTCGACGGGGCGGACATCGCCGAGAAAGACATCGCGCGAGGCGCCGGGAGTCACGAAGCCCCTGTATCCATCGCCTCCGCGCTCCGCGTGCTGCGCGGAGGCCTTGACGACTTCATCGAAGAAGGCCTGGCCAATATCGTCGAGGACGTGGGGCAACGAGGCCGCGGTCCTCGACAGGTGGAATGTGGAGTGGGTGACGGCGAGCAGGGCGCCGACCATGTCCATATGAATGCCGCCCACGATCCGCGCGGCGAGGTCAGGATGGCGCGCGAGCCAGGCCTGCGAGCCCGCGATCTCCGGCGTCCACAGGAAGCGAATGGTGAGGCGCGGCTTCGGGATCGCGCCGCTCGCGATCGCGCGGCTCAGGGTGCGAGCGACTTCGAGGATGGTGGCGCTGCCTGAAGCATTGTCATTGGCGCCCGCGGACTGGTGGCACAGGTGCGCGGTGAGGACGACCTCTCCCGCCGAGGGATCGGTGCCCGGAATCGTGGCCGAGACGACGTCGAGGGTTGCCGCCTTCATCTGCCCGCGCACGAACGCGTGCAGGGTGATCCGCTCTCCGGCGTCGAGGCGCGCGCGATACTCACGCGACTGTCGCTTCGACAGCATGAACGCGAAGCGGTTCTTCGTCTGGTATGGAGAAAGGTGTCCCCAGCGCACGAGATCGGGATCGTCGCCGGACCACGCGGTGGTCTGATTCGGGAAGTCGGACACAAACCCAAGCGCACCGCGCTCCTCGACCGCGAGCTGATGCACGCGCGGCAGAGCGCCGCTCGCCAGCGCGATCCGGCCTTTGACTTCGCGACCCTGGTAATCCTTCGCCGACACGCCCGCGCCAACATCGACAAGCTCGGCGGTCACATCGGCGTCCTGGCTGTAGTCGGCAAGAGCGACCGGCAACTCCGGAAAGCGGGAGATGGGGTGCGCCTGGGGCGAGACCTCGTCGAGGCGCGCCTCGCGTCCATCCCAGCCGAGGTAACTGCGGAAGTGTGCGTACCGCGTCGTGCCATCCGAGGGAAAGTGCTCGACCGCGGCGTCAGCGAGCCCGGCCTTGAGCGCCTGATCCCGGACCCAGTCCGCGGCCGCCGCGTAGCCGGGGGATCCATGCACGCGATGGACCCGGCCGAGGGAACGAACGCTCTCGAGCGCCGCCTGGCCATCGACCGCGGCGTGAATCGCCTCGGGCACGGCATCGGGCCAGAACGGAATGCGACGTTCGGGGGCGGCGACCACGGTCACGGCCATGGCCGCGACCAAAGTGAAGACGGCAAATCTCATTCGGGACAATGGGGAATCTCCTGGGTATCCAAAGTGCGAGCCTCGACAGCGTACCGGAATCGCGGGGAAACCTGAGGCCGGACTTCGCGGCCATGAGATTGGGCTCCGGATCGCGGCTCGGGCCCTACGAAATCACCGGCGCTCTGGACGCAGGGGCCGCCTGCCGAGACCCGAGCAGAGGATGTTGCCCACTACCTTGAGCATTCCTTCGTCGCGAACGACGAAGCGCCGGCCATCGATCGAGTATTCGCAAACCACGGGCTGCGTGGGGCGTTCGCTCATCGCGTATAGATCTTTGGCGTTGCCCTCCGCAATGTCGCCAACATACCCGGCCGGATTCGAGATCAGCGCCTCGCAGGTTCCGCCGGGGAACATGCTCTTGACCGTGATGCTCGCCGCGGTGCCCCGGACTCCGACGTAGCACTCGCCGGCCCCGCAACCCGCCAGGGCCAGGGACGAGATCCACACCGCCACTCGCAGCAAAGTCCTCGTCATGAATACCTCAATGGCTCCGTCATGGCGGCAACGATACGCCCCGAAGGTGGGCCGGAGAATCCCCTAGACTGCGGCCACCCGCATGACACTCTTGCCCGGATCACGGCTCGGACCGTATGAGATAGCCGCGCCCGTCGAGGCGCGTGGGATGGGTGAACGGCGATGAACCTGTGGCTCATCGTCCGGAATATTCTTCGAGGCCTCGGGAGCGTGGTCGACGAGGTGAGCCGGCCCTTGAACCTGGCCCTCGCGTTCTTCCTCTCTCCCCTCCCCAGGCGCTACTGGCGCGGCATCACCGGCCCCGGAATCCTGCTCTCCGGCCTCGTTCAGGCGGGCTTGAGCCTCGCGGGACTGTTGCACCTCTACACCTCGTTCGCCCAAAGGATCAGCGAGGAGCTGGCTGACGTCACCATCGCGGCCGTGGCCGAAGGGGGAGCCACGAAGGTGAGCGCAGCCCCCGCCATGGCGTTCGGCGCGCTCACCCCCTTCGGGTTCTTCGCGGTGTCAGTGCCCGCCTGGGTCCTTGCCTACTGTCTTCTTTCCGGCCTGATCCGCTTGCTGGGCTACGCATCCGACCATCCCTGCGGGGATCCCATCTTGACCTTCATCGATGAAGTGATATGGGACGTCGTGCGAGGAATCAGGCCGAGGTTCATGCGGGCGGTAGCGGGAGTACGGGCGTTCTGGAACCGTTGAGCCCGATCGAGCAAATCGCGCCAAACGAGACGCCGCTCTGCGCTCGAAAATGAGCCAAAAGGCTCAGGGCGCGCGCGGATAGAGGTTCTCTAAGCTCCAAGGGACGGAAGCGGGACATTCGGGTTCCGTCCGCCTCGAAGACCAGAGGAGCCAACGTGACGCACGAGACCCCCAAAACCATGGGCCAGCAGTTCGGCCGCCGTTCGTGGGCCGAGCCCTGGAAGATCAAGATGGTCGAGCGCCTGCGCATGACCACGCGCTCGGAACGGGAGGCAGCGCTCAGCGAGGCCGGTTTCAACACCTTCCTCTTGAGGTCCGATGACGTCTACATCGACCTGCTCACCGACAGCGGCACTTCCGCCATGAGCGACGAGCAGTGGGCCGGGATGATGCTGGGCGACGAGGCCTACGCAGGGAGCCGGAACTTCTACCATCTCGAAGCGGCCCTGCAGAAGTACTACGGCTACAAGCACGTGGTCCCCACTCACCAGGGCCGCGGGGCCGAGCATCTGATCTCGCAGGTCGCGATCAAGAAGGGGCAGTACGTCCCCGGCAACATGTACTTCACCACCACGCGGCTCCATCAGGAACTCGCGGGCGGGATCTTCATCGACGTCATCGTCGATGAAGCCCACGATCCCAACAGCCTCCATCCCTTCAAGGGCAACATCGATGTGACCAAGCTCGAGGCGCTGATCGCGCGCGAAGGCGCAGCGAAGATCGCGTATGTGAGTCTCGCCGGGACCGTGAACATGGCGGGCGGCCAGCCGGTCAGCATGGCGAACGTCAAGGAGCTTCGCGCTCTCTGCGAAAAGCACAAGGTCAAGCTCTATCTCGACGCCACCCGCATGGTGGAGAACGCGTTCTTCATCCAGGAGCGCGAAGAGGGCTACGCGAAGAAGCCGATCGCCGAAATCCTGAAGGAGTTCTGCGGCTTCACCGACGGCGCGTGGATGAGCGCCAAGAAGGACAACCTCGTCAATATCGGCGGCTGGCTCGCGGTCAACGACTGGACCCTGTTCGAAGAGCTGCGCAACCTCGTGGTCGTCTACGAGGGCCTTCACACCTACGGCGGTCTCGCCGGGCGTGACATGGAAGCGATGGCCATTGGTATCGCGGAGTCGGTTGAGGACGCGCACATCAAATCCCGCATCGGCCAGGTGCGCTATCTCGGCGACCTTCTCACCGACTGGGGCATTCCGATCGTGCAACCCGTGGGCGGCCACGCGATCTTCCTGAACGCAAGGGAGTTCTATCCGCAACTCGAGCAGATCGAGTTCCCCGCGCAGACCCTCGCCGCCGAGCTGTATCTCGACTCCGGCATCCGGTCTATGGAACGCGGAATCGCCAGCGCGGGGCGCGACGCGAAGACCGGCGATCACTACTACCCGAAGCTCGAACTCACCCGGCTGACCATACCGCGGCGCGTGTATACGCAGGCTCACATGGACGTGGTGGCCGAATCGGTGAAGGCGGTGTTCGACGTGCGCGGGACCACGCGCGGCCTGAAGATGATCTACGAGCCGAAGTACCTGCGCTTCTTCCAGGCGAGATTCGAGCGCCTCCCCGCCTGAACCGCCGCACCGCCGAACGTGGCGGAGTCAGTCGTCGCGCGCCATCCAGCGAATCACGTCGGCGCGGCTCACCACGCCGATCAGTCGGCCGTCCTCGACCACCGGCACCGGATTCACGCGCTCCTTGACCATCAGAGCGGCCAGGGTCTCCACCTCCTCTTCGGGCCCCACCGTGAGCACTCCTTCGCTCATCACGTCCTTCGCGGTCGTTCCCACCGCGTGCTGGATGCGCTTCCTGAAATGGGTGGGTGTCTCGAGGGGAATGCGGCCATCCAGCAGAGGGAGGAAGTGCGGGGCCTCGATCCGGGTGTTGAGGAGGATCAGGTCGAGGTCCGTGACCATGCCGACCACAGCCCGGTCGATATCGACGACGGGCAGCCCGCTGATCGCCTTCTCGTGCATGAGGCGCGCGACGCGGCCCACCGAAGCGGAGGGCGATACCGAGACCACGTCCATGGTCATGATGTGTTTCACCCGGGTCGCCACGGGTTCCGGCCGCGGCAACTCCCGGGTCCATGTGGTGGTCATAACGTTCACCTCACGCTGGAGGAGTAAGGGCGGAAGCTTTGGAGCATCTGCACGTAGTTCGCCCGCTCGTAGGCCGTCGGATCCGGGCACCGCTTCAGGCTCATGTTCCCGCGCATCGGCTCGAGGGACTCCCACTCGAATTCCTTCATCCAGTCCTCCATCTCCCTGCGCATCACCTTGAGGTGTTCGGGGCCGTGCTGGAGCAGGGCGGAAACCACCTGAACGGCGTGGGCGCCCGCCATCACCGCCTTGATCGCGTCACGACCGCGGTGGACGCCGCCGCTCACCGCCAGGGAGGCCTTGATCTGACCGGATAGGGCGCCGAGCCAGCGCAGCCTGAGGGGCAGCTCGCGCGGGTCGGACAGATGCAGGCTGCGGTTCAGGTCGAGAGTCTCGGGATCGATGTCGGGCTGGTAGAACCGGTTGAAGAGCACGAGGCCCTTCGCTCCCGCCTCGTCGAGCTGGGCCACAAACTGAGCGAGCGACGAATAAAAGGGCGACAGTTTCACCGCCACCGGGATACGGACGATCCGCACCACTTCGCGCACCACCTCGACGGCCTCGCGCTCGACCGCCTGAGAACTCAGGGCCAGGTCGAAGGCCACCCGGTACAGATTGAGCTCCAGGGCGTCGGCGCCGGCATGCTCCATGAGCTGCGCGTACTCGAGCCATCCTCCGGGAGTGGCGCCATTGAGCGACGCGATGACGGGAACCGCCACCGCCACCTTCACCCGCCGCAGGTGCTCGAGGTATTCATCCGGCCCGAACACGAAGGTCTGAGGCGTCGGGAAGTAGGTCAGGGCCTCGGCGAAGGACTGCTCGTGCGTCTCCGCCTCGAGTGCGACCATCTGCTCGCGCTCGATCTGCTCCTCGAAGAGGGATCGCAGAACGATGGCGGGAGCGCCCGCGTCCTCCAGCCGGCGCACCGAATCGATGGTGTCCGAGAGGGGCGAGGCCCCGGGGATGAGAGGGTGAGGCAGCTCGAGGCCCAGGTAACGGGTGGACAGGTTCATCACTCTGCCTCCACGGCCGGCTTCTCGCCCGGCTGATCGGATGTCTCGAAGAGCGGCACCGTGATCCCCGCGAGTTGCTGGTAGACGGCGTAGCGCTGCCGGGTGATCCTCTCGGAGTTCTTCAACAGGCGCTTGAATCTTTCGGGATCCGTCTTCTCGACCACCTTGAACCGTCCTTCGTTGCGAACGTAGTCCGCGAGGGGGGTCTTGGGCGGGCCCGAATCCAGGTGCAGCGGCGGCTGGCCCTGGGTCACCCGGCGCGGATCGTAGCGATACAGCGGCCAGGTGCCGGAACTCACGGCGAGCTTCTGCTGATCGACTCCATTGGCCATGTCGTACCCGTGAGCGATGCAGTGAGAGTAGGCGATCACCAGAGACGGCCCGGGATAGGCCTCGGCTTCCTGCAGGGCCTGGATGGTCTGGGCCATCTTCGCTCCAAAGGCGATGCGGGCGACGTAGACGTGGCCGTAACTCATGGCCAGAAGGCCGAGGTCCTTCTTCGGGATCTCCTTGCCCGCCTCCGCGAACTTGGCCGAGGCCCCGAGGGGCGTCGCCTTCGACTGCTGACCGCCGGTATTCGAGTACACCTCGGTATCGAGCACGAGGATGTTGACGTTGCGGTTACTGGCGAGGACGTGATCGAGGCCGCCGAAGCCGATGTCGTAGGCCCAGCCGTCGCCGCCGACCAGCCACACACTCTTCGGGACGAAGTAGTCGGCCATGGTCTCGAGCCGTCTGGCCTCGGCGCCGGCGATCTTCTCCAGGCGCGACTTCAGTTCCCGCACACGCGCGCGCTGAACCCCGATGCTGGCTTCGTCTTCCTGCCCGCCGCCCAGGATCTCGGCCACCAGGGTTCCGCCGATCTGCCCGCGCAGGTTCTGCAACGCGTGGGTGGCCTGCAGGAGGTGGGCGTCGAGGGCGAGGCGCATGCCCAGGCCGAACTCCGCGTTGTCCTCGAAGAGCGAGTTGGCCCACGCGGGCCCGCGGCCCTCGCGGTTCATGGTGTACGGCGTCGTCGGCAGGTTGGCGCCGTAGATGGACGTGCAGCCGGTGGCGTTCGCGATCAGCGCGCGATCGCCGAAGAGCTGGGTGAGGGCCTTGATGTAGGGCGTCTCTCCGCAGCCCGCGCAGGCCCCCGAGTACTCGAAGAGGGGCTGGAGGAACTGCGAAGTCTTGAGGTCCACGCGGCCGAGAGCAGCGCGATCCACTTCGGGCAGATCGAGGAAGAACGCGTAGTTCTCGCGTTCGGAATCGCGGAGAGGACGCTGCGGGGCCATGTCGATGGCCTTGTGACGCGGGTTCGTCTTGTCCTTGGCCGGGCAGACGTGGACGCACAGCGTGCAGCCCGTGCAGTCTTCGGGCGCCACCTGGATCGTGTACTTCTGCCCCGTCATTTCCTTGGAGCGATAGTCGTCGGCCTTGAAGGTCGCGGGCGCCTTCGCGAGTGCTTCGGGCGGATAGACCTTGGCCCGGATGGCGGCGTGCGGGCACACCAGGACGCACTGGTTGCACTGGATGCAGACCTTCGCGTCCCAGACCGGGATCTCGATCGCCAGGTTGCGCTTCTCCCACTGCGCGGTACCCGTGGGCCAGGTGCCGTCCACCGGAAAGGCGCTCACGGGAAGGAGGTCGCCCTTCCCCGCCATCATGACCGCGGTGACCCGCTTCACGAAGTCGGGCGCCTGGTCGGAAACGATGGGGGGCCGCCCATGCCGGGCGGTCATCCGGGTGGGAACAGGCACTTCGTGCAGATGCGCGAGGCTCTCGTCCACCGCGGCGAAGTTCCGCTTCACCACCTCGCCGCCGCGCTTCCCGTAGGTCTTCTCGATGGCGCGCTTGATCTCGGCGATGGCTTCCTCGCGGGGCAGCACGCCGGAGAGCGCGAAGAAGCAGGACTGCATGACCGTATTGATGCGGCCGCCCATGCCGTTGTCGCGCGCCACCTTGACCGCGTCGATGACGAAGAAGCGAAGATGCTTCTCGAGGATCGCGGCCTGCATCTCGGTCGGCAGCTCGTCCCAGACCTCCGAGGGCCCGTGGGGCGAGTTCAGGAGGAACACGCCGCCTGGAGCCGCGTGCTCGAGAACGTCGACCTTTTCGACGAACTCGAACTGATGGCAGGCCACGAAGCCCGCCTTCTTCACGAGATAAGCGGAGCGTATGGGCCGCGGCCCAAACCGGAGATGCGAGACCGTGGTGGCTCCGGACTTTTTCGAGTCGTAGACGAAGTAGCCCTGGGTGAAGAAGGGCGTCTCCTCACCGATGATCTTGATGGAGTTCTTGTTCGCGCCCACGGTGCCGTCGGCGCCGAGGCCGTAGAAGATCGCCCGCTTGACGTCTTGGGGCTCGATGTCGAGGTTCATGTCCCAGGGCAGGGATAGATGGGTCACGTCGTCCACGATGCCGATGGTGAAGTGATTGCGCGGCTTCGCCTCGGCAAGGTTCTTGAAGACCGCCTGCACCATGGGCGGATCGAACTCCTTGGAGGAGAGGCCGTAGCGGCCGCCCACCACTTGGGGCGGCGTTGCGAACGCGGTGAGACCCTGGTCGGCCGCTTCACGCAGCGCCGCGACGACTTCGAGATACAGCGGGTCGCCCACCGCTCCCGGCTCCTTGGTGCGATCGAGAACCGCGAGGGAGCGGACCGTATTCGGGAGGGCCGCGACGAAGGCCGGGATCGAGAAGGGATGGAAGAGACGCACCTTCACCAGTCCGACCTTTTCGCCAGCTGCCACCATGGCGTCGATGGTCTCGTGGGCGGTCTCGGAACCCGAGCCCATCATCACGATCACGCGCTCGGCCTGCGGATGCCCCACGTAGTCGAACAGGTCATAGCTGCGACCGGTCAAGGCGCCGAAATGAACCATGGCTTCATGCACCAGGCCGGGGCAGGCGAGGTGATACGCGTTGCCCGCCTCGCGGGCCTGGAAGAAAGCGTCCGGGTTCTGCGCGGTGCCGCGGATCGCCGGCCGGTCCGGGGTGAGGGCGCGGAGCCGGAATTCGTGAATGGCGGTCTCGCTCACCAGGAGCCGAAGGTCGTCGTCGGACAGCTCCTCGATCTTGGCCACCTCATGCGAGGTGCGGAAGCCGTCGAAGAAATGCAGGAACGGGATGCGACTGCGAAGGGTCGCCATATGGGCGATCGCAGCCATGTCCTGGGCCTCCTGAACCGAGGAGGAGCACAGCATCGCGAAGCCGGTGGCTCGACACGCCATCACGTCCGAGTGATCGCCGAAAATCGAAAGGGCGTGAGTCGCGAGGGTCCGCGCGGCCACGTGCATGCAGAAGGGTGTCAGTTCCCCGGCGATCTTGTACATGTTGGGGATCATCAGGAGCAGCCCCTGCGAGGCCGTGAACGTGGTGGAAAGAGCGCCCGCTTGCAGAGCGCCGTGAACCGCTCCCGCCGCGCCCGCCTCGGACTGCATCTCCATGATCTGGGGCACCGCGCCCCAGAGGTTTGGGCGCCCATGGGCCGCCCACGAATCGGCCAACTCTCCCATGGTCGAGCTAGGCGTGATGGGATAGATGGCGATGACTTCGCTCAGCCGGTGTGCGACAGCGGCGGCGGCTTCATTTCCGTCAACAACAATGCGGCGTGCCTGGGGCATCAGGACCTCCACATCCTTGTTTTACAAGTCGCGTGCCACCGTCGCGACCGGCCAGTCAGTGGCAATTCGGGGCATCCGCAGGCGAACACGCGAAAACATTGCGCCAGATCGAACATCCAGCTGCTGTATTTGCGCGACATGGACCTGGGCTCGCGAGTAGCCGACCGCTCTACGACCGGCGGTCCACCAAGCGCTAGGAGGCGGCGGACTGCGTCCGGGTGACCGGAGTCCGCGCGTCCGCGTGATAGTCCTTGAGCTTGTACTGGATCTTTCGGGGAGAAATTCCGAGGACCTTGGCCGCGCGCGAGGTGCTGCCGCCCACCGATTCGACGGTGCGGAGAATCGCTTCGCGCTCGATGAGGGCGAGGCTGCTGCCTGGAATGCTGATGCCGGAGTGGGCGTGCTCGACAGGCTCCAGCGCGCCGCGGAGGGTCGGGAAGTGGCTGACGTTGAGGACCGGCTGCTCGGTCAGGACCACCGCGCGTTCGATCGCGTTTTCGAGCTGACGCACATTGCCTGGCCAGCTATGCCGCAACAGGAGGGTCATCGCCTCGTCCGAGAAGCTGCGGACGTCCTTGGCGTTTTGGAGCGCGTACTTCTTCAGGAAGTGCTGGGCCAGGACGGGCAGATCGACGGGTCGTTCCCGCAGCGCGGGGATGCGGATCTCGACCACGTTCAGCCGATAGTAGAGGTCTTCGCGGAAGGAGCCGTCGGCGATCTTCTTGGTGAGGTCGCGGTGGGTGGCGGAGACGATGCGGACATCCACCTTGAATGTCTTGTTGCCGCCCACCCGCTCGAACTCACGCTCTTCGAGGAACCGGAGCAGCTTCACCTGAACCGTGAGCGAAATGTCCCCGATTTCGTCGAGGAACAACGTGCCCCCGTCCGCCGCTTCGAAGCGGCCGGCGCGGGTCGCGATCGCGCCGGTGAACGATCCCTTCTCATGCCCGAACAACTCGCTTTCGAGCAGGGTCTCCGGAAGGGCCGCGCAGGCGACCTTGATGAAGGGGCGGTTGCGGCGCGGACTCGCCTGATGCAGGGCCTGGGCGAACAGCTCCTTGCCCGTGCCGCTTTCGCCGAGGAGCAGCACCGAGGCGTTGGAACTCGCGACCTGGCGGATGGCCTTGAAGGCGTGGAGCATTTCCGGGCTCTCGCCCAGGATGTTCTCGAAGCGGTATTTCTCGGCCACGCGCTCCCGCAGGATCCGGGTTTCCTCCAGGAGCCGCTTCTTCTCGAGGGCCCGCTCCACCACCATCTCGAGTTCTTCGAGGTCGAGCGGTTTCGCGAGATAGTCCTCGGCCCCGGTCTTCATGGCGCGGACAGCGTTCTTCACGGTCCCGAACGCGGTCATCAGGATGACCATGGTCTGGGGACGGGACTGCTTGAGGTGCTTGAGAAGTTCGAGCCCGTCCATTCCGGGCATGCGCAGATCGGTGAGCACGATGTCGGCGTCCATCTGCTCGATGAGGCCGAGGCCCGCCTTGGCGTCGTTGGCGCATGCCACCTCGTACCCGTCTTCCTTGAGCAGGGTTCCAAGCGCGGTCGCCGCATTCACTTCGTCGTCGATGACGACGATCCGAGCCTTCATGCTCACGGCTTGGCCTCCTTCGACGCAAGCGGCAGGGTGATCACGAACCGCGCGCCGCCTTTGGATCCGGCCTGCGCGGTGATGGCGCCGCCGTGCTGCGCCACGATCTGGCGGGCGATCGAGAGCCCGAGCCCGGTGCCCCCCGGCTTGGTGGTCACGAAGAGCTGGAAGATGTCGACGCCTTCGGGCAGGCCGGGGCCGGTGTCCTCGACGCTCAATTCGGCGAACTCTCCGCGCAGTTCCACGCGGATCGTGACCTTGCCGCCGCCGGGCATGGCCTCGATACCGTTGCGCACCAGGTTGATGAGAACCTGTTTCATCTTCTCGCCGTCGATGGGCAGGGGCGGCAGCTGGTCGGGCTTCTCGTAGGTCAGGGAGACGCCACAATCCACCGACTGCGGCTCGAGCAGGCGGATGACGTGCTCGATCACGCCGTCGAGATCGGCCAATCCCTGCTGCACCCGATCGGCGCGGGAGAACTGCAGGAAGTCGCCGGCCAGGGCGTCGAGGCGGCTCACCTCTTCGCGAATGATGCTGATGAGCTCGCGAATGCCCATGTCGGTTTCGAGCCGGGCGTTGCGCCGCTCGATCACCGAAAGCTGAAGGGCGATGGAATTGAGCGGGTTGCGGATCTCGTGGGCAAGGCCGGCCGCAAAGGTTCCGAGGAGCGCCATTTTCTCGCTCTCGATGATCCTCTCCTGGGCGGCGCGCAACTCCCGATAGGCGTTCCTCGCCTCCTCGTGGCGCTGCTTCTCGGCTTCACCGCGACGCGCTCGCTCCACCGCGAGGCCGATCTGATGACCCAGGGTCTCCAGGAATCGAATTTCCCCGTCGGTAAAGAGCGTGCCCGCTCGCGATGCCACGTTCAACACGCCCCGGCTTCCACCCCTGAACCTCATGGGAATGGAGGCGTGGGCGACCGACGGGTCGGACCCGCCGACGATGTCGGGCATGCGCGGACACTGGGTGGTGTTCCTCGCCTGCATGGAGTGGCCGGACCAGAAGACCTCGCGACAGAGGCACTCGGTGAGTCCGTTCCGCCGAACGTCCTCGAGGTAGGTCTCGGAGACGCCGCGGGCGGCCACCAGTTCGAGCTTCTTCTCGCCTTCTTCGCCCAGCAGGATCCAGGCCGCGCTGACCCCGAGCTTTTCCCGGACCTTGTCGAGGGCGATCTCGAAGACCGACTGAGCGCTCTCCGTGCTGTGGACTTCGGAAGCCATTTCGGAGAGGGCGGATAACTCCCGCTCGCGCCGGGCCAGACGCTCGCCGAGCGTCCGGACCTGTGCCTCGTAAGAGCTTCGCAGTCGGTCGAGTTCCTCCGTCATATCGGTGGGATCGTAACAGCGGCTGGCTCGGGCGCGCATGGCTCCATGCAGCTATCTGCAACTGAAGTGCCACCCTTTCCGGGCCTCGGAAGGCGCAAAGTCAGCCCTTCCGGCGCAAGAACTGCGCTAAGGCCCACTCGAACCCGCAGTTCCTTCGGCCCTCCGCGGCACGGTTCCCCTCGATCTCGCGGGAGGCGGAGAGGATGATCTGGAGTGAACGGCGCCGGTCCGTGCGCAACAAAACCCTGTACTCTTCCTCCCATGCGAAACCTCCCGGCCGCAGCCGTCACGCTCACCCTGACTCTCTCCGCCGCCCTCGCACACGCCCAGGCCGGCCCGAATGATTCCCGCGCTCGAGACATCTTCAAGCAACTCATCGAGATCAACACCACGGATACGCCGATGGGCAACGTGACCACCGCGGCCGAGGCCATGGCGGCGCGGCTCAAGGCCGCGGGCTTTCCCGAGGCCGACGTGCGGGTGCTTGGCCCGGATCCTCGGAAGGGAAACCTGGTCGCGCGGTATCGCGGCACCGGCGCGAGGAAGCCCATGCTCCTCCTCGCCCATCTCGACGTGGTCGAAGCGAAACGCGAAGACTGGTCCTTCGACCCCTTCACCTTCATCGAGAAGGACGGCTACTTCTATGGCCGCGGCACCACCGACGACAAGTCGATGGCCGCTCACTTCGTCGCGAACCTGATCCGACTGAGGGAAGAAGGCTTCAGGCCGGATCGCGATCTGATCCTCGCCCTCACCGCCGACGAGGAAGGCGGCGACTTCAACGGCCCCGCCTGGCTGCTGAAGAATCACCGGGATCTGATCGACGCCGAGTTCGCGATCAACGAAGGCGGCGGCGGGAGCATGCGCAAGGGCAAGTACCTCACCAATGAGATTCAGGGCAGCGAGAAGGTCTATCAGGACTTCCACCTCGAGGTCACGAACGCGGGCGGCCACAGCTCGCTCCCGATCAAGGACAACGCGATCTACCACCTCTCCGCCGCTCTCGCGCGCCTCGCCGCATTCGACTTCCCCGTGGAGATGAACGACGTGACCCGCGGCTACTTCGGCAAGTCGGCGTCAATCGAAGCTGACCCCAGGGTCGCGGCCGACATGCGCGCGGTGGCAGGAGCCAAGCCCGATCTCGCTTCCGCGGCCCGATTGTCCGCGTCGCTCCCCTACTGGAACTCGGTGATGCGCACGACCTGTGTCGCCACGAGGCTCGCGGGCGGCCACGCGAACAATGCCCTGCCTCAGATGGCGAACGCGAATGTGAACTGCCGCATCCTGCCGGGCGTCGCTCCCAGTGCGGTCAGGGACACGCTGGTCAGAGTCCTCGATGATCCGAAGCTCGCCGTGACGTTCGTGGGCGAAGCCACGCCCAGCAAGCCCTCGGTCCTGCGGCCCGACGTGGTGGCCGCGGTGGAGGCGCTCACGAAACAGATGTTCCCGGGCGTGATCGTCATCCCGGTGATGAGCACCGGCGCCACCGACGGTCTCTACCTGCGAAACGCCGATATCCCGACCTACGGCGTCGAGGGCACCTTCGGGGACATGGACGACGTGCGCGCGCACGGCCGCGACGAACGGGTCGGAGTCAAGCAGTTCTTCGAGGGCCTGGAGTTCCAGTACCGGCTGATCCGAACCCTGTCCAAATAGGGCAGCTCCGCGTCGGGGCGGCCCCATAACCGCTCGGCTATGCTCCTCAGTCTGCCATGGCCCTAGAAACCGGCGCGCGACTCGGCCCCTACGAGATCGTCTCGATCGTCGGCACTGGAGGCATGGGCGAGGTCTACAAGGCCAAAGACACCCGGCTCGATCGCATGGTCGCGGTCAAGATCATCCGCGGCGTCTTGGGACCCGAAGACGTGCGGCGCTTCGAGTAGGAAGCGCGCCTGGTCGCCCAGATCAACCATGCGAACGTTCTCGTCCTCCACGACTTCGGCATCCATGAAGGCGCGCCCTACATGGTCTCGGAGTTCATCGAGGGCGAGAGCCTGCGCGCGGTCGTGGCTCGCGGCCCGGTGGCGGCCCGGCGCGTTATCGATATCGCGAAGGACATCGCGCAGGGTCTCGCCGCCGCTCACGATCGAGGCATCGTCCACCGGGACCTGAAGCCCGAAAACATCCTGATCACGAAGTCGGGACGGGCCAAGATTCTCGATTTCGGAATCGCCAAGGCCAAGCCGTCTCCGGGGGCGAATCACGAGGACTCGCCCACCGCGCCCCTGCAGACCGAGCCCGGCCACCTCCTCGGCACCGTCGGCTACGTCTCACCCGAACAGGTGCGCGGAGGCGAGGCCGACTCCCGCTCCGACATCTTCGCCTTGGGCGCGATCATTCACGAGATGCTCTCCGGTCGCCGCGCTTTCGTGCGGGGCTCCGCGGTGGAGTCGCTCAACGCAATTCTCAAGGATGAACCGGTCGAACTCTCGGAACTCGAAATTGTGGTTCCGGAAGGCCTGAACCGGGCGATGCGGAGATGCCTCGAGAAGGAACCCACGCGCCGCTTCCAGTCCACCGACGATCTCGCCTTCACGCTGGAGACGATGGACACTCTCTCGCCCAGAGAAAAGACCGTGGCTTTGGATGTCACCCGACCCCGGACTCGCCTGAAAGGAACGGTCGGGGCCGCGGCCCTTGTCATGGCGGCGTTCGCGGTCGGCTGGTGGTGGCCACGGAGGAACGCTCAGCCTCCGGCGTTCGAATTCCATCGGCTCACTTTCCAGCCGGGCAAGGTCAACGATGCCCGCTTCGCTCCCGACGGAGAGACGATCGTCTACGACGGCCGCTTCGACGCCGGCGAAGGCGGGGTCTACACGACACGCGCGGGAAGCCACGAGTTTCGCTCGCTCGATCTGCCCCCGGGGACGGACCTCCTGGCCATGTCGTCGACCGGCGACCTCGCGGTTCGCATTCCCGACGCGCGGGGCGGTGGCGTTCTTGCGCGGGTTCCTTTAGCCGGCGGCGTGCCGCGCCCCCTGGTCGAGGGCGTGAATTGGGCCGACTGGTCTCCGGATGGCAAGGATCTCGCGATCGTGCGACGCGTGCCGGGCGGGACACGGCTCGAGTATCCGATAGGCACCAGTCTCGTCGAGGTCAAGCTGCCGAACCGCATCGGCCGG
>JANMVV010000172.1:0-6700 GCA_031392925.1 Vicinamibacteria bacterium | reverse complement strand
GCGCTCGACGATGTCGCCGACCTTGAAGCGGGAGTCGCCGGAGTCGAGGACCTGGTAGTAGTACAGGACGTGGCCCTGGCGGACCTTCTGGTACGGGCTCTCGATGAACCCGAACTCGTTGATCCGTGAGTAGCACGAAAGCGACGCGATGAGACCGATGTTCGGTCCTTCCGGCGTTTCAATCGGGCAGATGCGGCCGTAGTGGGTGGGATGCACGTCGCGGACTTCGAAGCCGGCGCGCTCGCGGGACAGGCCGCCGGGTCCGAGGGCGGAGAGACGACGCTTGTGCGTGATCTCGGAGAGCGGGTTCGTCTGGTCCATGAACTGGCTGAGCTGGCTGCTGCCGAAGAACTCGCGGACCGCGGCCATGACCGGCTTCGCGTTCACGAGGTCGTGCGGCATGGCCGTGGCCATTTCCTGGTACACGCTCATCTTTTCCTTGATGGCGCGTTCCATGCGGACGAGACCGAGACGGAACTGGTTCTCGAGCAGCTCGCCGACCGAACGGACGCGGCGGTTACCGAGGTGATCGATGTCGTCGACATCGGCCGGGTTCTTGCGCAGGCGCAAAACGTAGGCCACCACCGCCTTCACGTCCTCGGGAAGCAGCGTCTTTTCAGACAGCGGCGTCGAGAGGCCGAGCTTGGTGTTGAGCTTGAGGCGACCGACGCGCGAGAAGTCGTACTTCTGCGCGTTCAGGAACATGTTGTCGAACAGAGCGCGCGACGTCTCGCGGGTTGGCGGATCGCCCGGACGGATGCGGCGGTAGATCTCGACCAGGGCCTCGTCGGCGGTCTTGATGTTGTCCTTGCGAACGGTGTTCGACATCATCGGACCGACGTCGTCCTTCTCGGGGAAGAACACGTCGATGGTGTCGACCTGGCTCACCGGATCGATGATCTTGCTGAGCTTCTCGACCGTGATCTCGACGTTGGCCTCGGAGAGAATGACGCCGTCCACAGGGCTCGCGACATCGGTGACCGAGAACGCGCCCATCAAGTCCACGGGATCGATCTCGATCTCCTGGATGCCCTGCTTGACCAGGGTCTCGTAGATGGCGGCGGTGACCCGGCGGCCGGAGTGAAGGATCTCTTCACGCTTGCCTGAGGCGTCCTTGGTGCCGGAGACGCTCTTGGTGAGCTTGTTGCCAACCAGATGGGGAGCGACCTTCAGAAGGATCTTGCCTTCGCGGAAGCTGACCTTGTCGCACTTGTAGAAGGTGCGGATGAGGTCTTCGTCGCGCTCCATGCCGAGGGCGCGGAGGAAGACGCTCGCCAGGAACTTGCGCTTGCGGTCGATGCGGACGTGCAGGAGGTTCTTGGCGTCGTATTCGAACTCGACCCAGCTGCCGCGGTAGGGAATGATCTGGGCGGCGAAGAGCCCCTTCTCGATCTGGGAGAAGAAGACACCGGGGCTTCGGTGCAACTGGCTGACGATGACGCGCTCGGTGCCGTTGATGATGAAGGTTCCGTTGTCGGTCATCAGCGGGATGTCGCCGAAATAGACCTCCTGCTCCTTCACGTCGCGGATGGTCTTGGTGCCGTCATCGGGATCCTTGTCCCACACCACCAGGCGGATGGTGACCTTGAGGGGCACCGAGTAGGTCATGCCGCGCTCCTGGCACTCTTCGGCCTCGTGCTTGAGCTTCAAGGCCACCGGCTCGTCGCAGGTGTCACAGACCGGGGCCTTGTTCGGATTGAGATGGCCGCACTTCGGGCAGGAGATTTCGAGATCGCCGCCCGGATTCGCCACGAAGGTGGCGCCGCAGAAGGTGCAGGGACGCGCGAGCTTGTCGAGCCCGGTCAGCCGGGAGCACTTGCATTCCCAGTTGCCGATCGAGTAGTCGACGAATTCAAGCGCGCAGTTCTCCCGCAGATCGTTGATCGGGAAGATGCTCTTGAAAACGGACTGGAGGCCGGAGTCGTCGCGGTCCTGGGGCAGAACGCGCATCTGGAGGAAGCGTTCGTACGAGAGTCGCTGGATCTCGATGAGGTTCGGGATCTGGATCGCCGTGGGGATCTTGGCGAAATCCTTGCGTTCACGGTAGACGTTCTTAGGAGCTTGATACACGGTGGGGGGCCCTACCTATGAAGTGGAAGTGGAAAAATGAAGACACCTCCGCCTCCCCAAGCCCCGCACCGCCTGGAAGGCGGAAAGCGGCTGCTTGAGGAGGCGGAAGACGTCTCGAGTGAGAGGCGAGTCAGGGTTCGTGTTGCCTTCTCGCTTCTACTTGATTTCGACTTGAGCGCCCGCTTCCTCGAACTTCTTCTTCATCGCGGCGGCCTCGTCCTTGGTCACGCCCTCTTTGACGACCTTGGGCGCGCCGTCGACCAGATCCTTCGCTTCCTTGAGGCCGAGCGAAGTGACTTCGCGGACGGCCTTGATCACGTTGATCTTGTTGGCGCCGGCCGCCAGGAGATGGACCGCGAACTCGGTCTTCTCTTCAGCCGCCGCCGCGGGAGCCGCAGCGCCGCCGCCCGCCATCATCACGGGAGCCGCCGCCGCAGCGGAGACGCCCCACTTCTCTTCGAGCGTCTTAACCAGCTCGGCCACCTGCATCACAGAGAGCCCGCTCAGTTCGGTTGCAATTGCCTGAATGTCAGCCACGTCTATCTCCTCTCACTACTCTTTGTCTTAAGGAACGTAAGGTTTCAAAAACCGGAAAAATGTTTTGCTACGACTGCTGCTTCTCTGCGTCTTTATCGCCATGCGCCTTGAGCACACGCACCATCTGCTGGGCAGGGGTTGCAAGCAGGCGGACCAGCTTGGCCGAAGGAGCCTTGAGCACTCCGAGCAGCTTCGACCGCAGTTCGGGCAGGCCGGGCATGGTGGAGAGGGCCTTGACGCCATTGGCGTCGAGCATCTCCGTCCCCGAGACCAGGCCGCTTCTGACCACAATCTGCGGATGGTCCTTCGAGAAGTCGACCACAACCTTCGCCAGGGCGACCGGATCGTTCTCGCAGTAGGCGATGGCGGTGGTCTCGATGAACTTGTCCTTGAGCTTCTCGAGCGGCGTGCCCGTAAGAGCCCGGACGGCCAGGGTGTTCTTGATGACCTTGTAATGCCCGCCGGACATGCGGATCTTGCGCCGGAACTCGGTCACCGCGGGAACGGTGATGCCGCGGAAGTCGACCAGGATCGCGTGCTGCGACTTGGCGAAGTCGCCGCGGAGCCCCTCGACGAAGGCTTCTTTTTCGTGCCTCTTCAGTGCCATTGACCTACTCCTGCGCTTCGATGGAGGCAAGATCGACCCGGACGCCCGGGCCCATCGTGGAAGAAATCGTCACCGAACGGACATACTTGCCCTTGGCCGCGGGAGGCTTGGCCTTCAAGACGCTCTCGGCCAGGGCGCGGATGTTCTCGGTGAGCTTGGAATCGCCGAAGGAGACCTTGCCGCAGGGAGCGTGAACCACGCCGTTCTTGTCGACGCGATACTCGACCTTGCCGGCCTTGATTTCCTTGATGGCCTTGGCCACGTCATTGGTGACCGTGCCGGTCTTGGGGTTCGGCATGAGGCCTTTGGGGCCGAGGACCTTGCCGAGCTTGCCGACCGACCGCATCATGTCCGGGGTGGCGACGAGCGCGTCGAAGTCCAGCCAGTTCTCGTTCTGGATCCTGGCGACGAGATCTTCGCCGCCCACGAAGTCGGCGCCGGCGGCCTGGGCTTCCTTGATCTTGTCGCCCGCGGTGATGACGGCCACGCGCTTGGCCTTGCCGCCAAGCCCATGGGGCAGGACGACGGTGCCGCGCACCATCTGGTCGGCGTGCTTGGGATCGACCCCGAGGCGCATGGCCACGTCGACGGTCTCATCGAACTTGGCGAACGCGTTCTTGACCACCGCGTTCACGGCCTCCGGCAGCATGATCGCGGGCTTGTCGCCGACCGCTTTCGCGGCGGCCTTGAACTTTTTTCCGACTTTCGACATATCTTCTGACTTGCACTCCTTTGCGCGAAGGACCAGCTTGCCCGGCCGCTCGCTCCCACCTTTTGTTTTTCTGACTCGACCGCGTCTGGCCCTAGACGGAGCGTCCGAACGAAACCTTCAGGATTTCGCGACGCCTTGGTGGTTGTCTAAACGCAACCAAACGCTTTGTATTTTGCGACTTAACGAACCTCCACGCCCATCGAACGGGCGGTGCCCATCACCTGGCGCATGGACGCCTGGAGATCGGTGCTGTTGAGGTCGACGAGCTTCTGCTTCGCGATGTCCTCAACCTGCTTCATGGAAATCTTGCCGACTTTGGTCTTGTTCGGCGTACCGCTGCCCTGGGCGATCTGCGCGGCCTTCTTGATAAGGATGGCCACCGGCGGAGTCTTGGTGATGAAGGTGTACGAACGGTCGGCGTACACGGTCACGATCACGGGGATGATCAGGCCCTCGTCCTTGGACGTCTTGGCGTTGAACGCCTTGCAGAAGTCCATGATGTTGATGCCGGTCGGACCCAGGGCCGAGCCCACGGGCGGGGCAGGGTTGGCTTTGCCAGCCTGGATCTGCAATTTGACCTGAGAGACGACTTTCTTCATTGAATCCTACAGGGGCTCGGGGAGGTTTCGGGCGAGCCGTGAAGTCTATACCGATCCGATCCAATTCCGGGAACTGGTCGGGGAAAAATCTTTATTGCTTCTCTTCTATTGCTTCTCAACTTGGAGAAAATCGAGTTCCACTGGAGTGGCCCGGCCGAAGATGGTGACCATGACCTTCACCGTGTTGCGATCGAGGTTCACGTCCTCGACCACACCCTGGAAACTGGTGAACGGCCCGTCGACGATACGGACGGTTTCGCCCTTGTCGAAGTTGTACTTCGGCTTCGGCTTCTCGATCGATTCCTTGACCTGGTTGAAGATCTGGTCCGCTTCCTCGTCGGAGAGGGGCACCGGCTTCTGGCCCGAGCCCACGAACCCGGTCACCTTCGGAGTGTTGCGCACGAAGTGCCAGGTGGTGTCGGGGATCTTGCGGCCTTCCGGAGACTCCTCGGTCTCGAGCTCGACCAGGAGGTAGCCGGGGAAGAAGCGGGTAGCGGTCTGGACCTTCTTGCCCGCCTTCATCTCGACCACTTCCTCGGTCGGGATTTCGATCCGGCCGATCTGGTCTTCCACGCCGTGGGCTTTCGCCCGCTGAACCAGACCTTCGGCGACCTTCTTCTCGAAGCCCGAATAGGTGTGGATGATGAACCAGCTCTTGGGCACGGGGTTAAACCTGTTTCAGAAGAGCGGCGAGGCCCTTCGAGAAGAGCACGTCGACGGTGTAGAGCAGCACGCCGAAGATGATGGTCGTGACGATGACCACGATGGTGGTCGGATAGACCTCGGTCTTCGGGGGCCAGGTGACGCGTCGGAGCTCAGAGCGAACCTCGGACATGAATGTCGTGAGCTCGGCGAACTTGCGCGGGATGTAGGACAGAGCCGAAGTGGCTCGCGCCTGGAGCGGATTCTCTCCGCCTGAAGGCTGGCCCTCGGGCTTTTTTTCTTCAGAAGCCATGTCCTGCTTAATGCGTCCTCAGTATGTGTTGAATCGTACTTTGACTGTTCGTTTGGCAGGCCAGGAGGGACTCGAACCCCCAGCCCTCGGTTTTGGAGACCGATGCTCCACCATTGAGCTACTGGCCTTCGGCCCGTCTTCCCGGAGACTCCAGTCCGCAGGAAAGCGCCGGAACTGCGAAGCTTACTTCGTTTCCTTGTGCGGCGTGTGCTTGCGGCAAAAAGGACAATACTTGCTCATCTCGAGGCGCTCGGTGGTCTTGCGCTTGTTCTTGTCCGTGGAGTAGTTCCGGTTCTTGCACTCCGGACACTGCAGGCTGATGTGGTCTCTCATGGCTTGGGTCTGGCGAACTTTCTTTTAAGTGTGGAGCCCATGAACAGAATCGAACTGTTGACCTCATCCTTACCAAGGATGTGCTCTGCCAACTGAGCTACATGGGCCTGCGAAATTTCCTGAGCGGGCCGTAAAGCCTACCCTTTCTTGTCCGTCACCGCGAATCCGAGTCGGTGGCGCGGGAGTTTACGATGGTGTCTTCACTTCTCCACTGCTGGTTCTCGTCGCGTTTGGAAACGGACGTTCGCGCCAGGTAGGCCCCGGCGCTTGCCCCCTTCAGGGGGTTCGCCGGGGTGACGAGAGGTAGAAACAAGCTGAGAGCGGCTCAATAAGGTGACGTGAGTTGAAACAACTGAGAAAGGCTCTGGCGAGGATTCGAGACCGAGCGAAGCGAGGTCCCCGACGTGAAGTCGGGCTGAAAGCCCGACTTCAACTTCGAAACCCGCGACGCGGGTGAGACCAGAGATTCATTCGACCCTGTCGAAACAGCTTTCTACCGATTGCTCCTGTTTGGAGCGGGCGACGGGATTCGAACCCGCGACATTCAGCGTGGAAGGCTGACGCTCTACCAACTGAGCTACACCCGCTCGACTGCTTTTTCCTGTCGCCTCTTCATACATCAGAAAAGAGGCTGGTGGGGAGAGAAGGATTCGAACCTTCGAAGGCCGGGGGCCGACAGGTTTACAGCCTGTTGCGTTTGACCGCTTCGCTACCTCCCCAAAAACTTTGCTCTTACGTACGCCGAAGACACCGCAACCGCCGAACCTCATGAATGGGTGGAGCTGGCGGAGGGAATTGAACCCCCGACCCGCAGTTTACAAAACTGCCGCTCTACCCCTGAGCTACGCCAGCGACGGAACAACGGAGGATAGCAAAAAGAAGAGCCC
>JANMVV010000171.1:0-2313 GCA_031392925.1 Vicinamibacteria bacterium | reverse complement strand
GTCGCCGTCGACATGCAGCGGCCGTTCTGGGTCTATGGCGGCCTTCAGGACAACGGGAGCTGGGCCGGGCCGTCGGCGGTGCCCTACTCCTCGGGCATCCTCAATGAAGACTGGATCCGCACCAACGGCGGGGATGGTTTCTTCAGCGTGCCCGAGCCCGATGGCAGCGAGGTCTACTCGAACGGCCAGTACCTGACCCTGAATCGCTTCAACTTCAAGACGCGGGAAGGCCGGGTCATTCGTCCCTGGAACAATCCGCTCGGCGAGGCGCCGAAGCTCGGCAACTGGGGTCCGCCGAAGCCCCTCGTCGGCGACTTCACGTATCCCGCCAACTGGGATGCGCCCATCATCATGTCGCCCCACGACCCGAAGACGCTCTACGCGGGAATGCGCCGGCTGTTCCGCTCGCGCGATCGCGGTGAGACCTGGACCGATCTCGGGGACCTGTCGACCGGCGTCGACCGCCGCACCCTGAAGCTCATGGGGCAGACTCCGAACGAGCGCACCCTCTCTCTCGACGATGGTGTGCCGTACTACGCCACCATCACCGCCCTGGCGGAGTCGCCGCTGCGCAAGGGCTGGATCTACGCGGGCACCGACGACGGCAATGTCCAGATCTCGACCAACGAGGGCGCCACGTTCACGAACGTGGCCGCGAAGGTCACCGGCCTGCCGAAGTCGTCGTGGATCGCCGGCCTCGAAGCCTCGCGTCACACCGCGGGCCTCGTCTATCTCGTGGCCGACAACCATCGCAACGGCGACGACGCCAACCATGTCTTCAAGTCCGCGGATAACGGCCAGACCTGGACGTCGATCGAAGGCGACCTGCCGAAGAACCGGTCGCTGCACACGCTGCGAGAGGATCCGAAGAACCCGAACCTTCTCTACCTTGGTTCTGAGTTCGGACTGTTCCTGAGTTTCGATTCCGGGAAGCACTGGGCCGAGCTCAGGAACAACATGCCGCGCATGGCCTTCTACGACCTCGTGATCCATCCTCGCGACAACGACCTCGTGCTCGCCACCCACAATCGCG
The DNA here is from genome assembly GCA_031392925.1 of Vicinamibacteria bacterium. Lineage (GTDB taxonomy): Bacteria > Acidobacteriota > Vicinamibacteria > Fen-336 > JAGNNV01 > JAGNNV01. The sequence goes on along the minus strand of JANMVV010000171.1, from coordinate 1,280 downwards.
GGATCTGGATCCTGGACAATGTGCAGGCCCTCCAGGAGCTGTCGGCGGAAGTCCGCGCGAAGGCGGCTCACGTCTTCACCATAGAAGAGGCCGAGGAAGTCCGCCTGTCGAATCCCAAGGCCCACGCGGGCGACATGATCTTCCGCGGCGAGAACCCGCCGAATGGCGCGATCATCGACTACTGGCTGAAGTCCGCGAACCCGGGTTCCATCGCCCTCACCATCCACGATGCCACCGGCGCCGAAGTCGCGAAGGTCGAGGCCGCGAAGGATCAAGGCGTCAATCGCGTGGTGTGGAATCTCCGGCATCCGAGCCTGCCCCCGCAGACCTACCGGTACATGGGCTCCGAACGGGCCCGGCCCCTTCCGGGCGCGCTGGCCCTGCCCGGCGAGTACACCGCGCGTCTGGTGGTGGACGGTCTGACCGTCGAGAAGAAGTTCCGCGTGATCGAGGATCGCCGGCTGAGCGTCACTCCCGCCGCCCGCGCCTCGTGGAACAAGGCGCTTGGCGACCTGGCCGAGTCTTACCGAACCGCCACCGACCTGATCGAGAAGACGAAGGGCGCCTCCGACCAGACGCTCTACGAGACCGCGGTGCAGGCTCAGGCGCGCATCGCCGGTGTTTATGGCAACGTCAGCGCGTCGACCGGCGTGCCCACCGTCGATCAGCAGGCCCAGATCGCCGCCCTCACCAGGTTCGTGGCCGAGCTCTCCGCGAAGGTGAAGTCGTAATGTCGAGGGTTCCCCTCTACGTCCGCGTCATCGTCGGCGTCATCCTCGGCACGCTCTGCGGCCTCGCCTTCGGAGAGGGCACGATCGTCTTCGGCCTGACCAACAAGCATCTGGGGGACCTCGGCCTCCTGGTCATCCGGCTCCTGCGCGCGATGGCCGTGCCCCTCATCTTCTTTGGCGTGGTCGACGCCTTCGTTCGCTCGGAGATCTCGGGGAAGCAGGGGCTGAAGCTCGTCGCCATCTGCGCGTTCAATGTGAGCATCGCCTTCCTCATCGGGATGACCCTCATCAATGCGTTCAAGCCGGGCCGGGCATGGAAGGACCGGCTCGATGCGATCGAGGCCGCGGCCGACAAGGGTGCGGCGCGAAAGGCGCCCGAGGGCACGAGCCTCGATCCGATGAAGAATCTCTCCGGCTACGTTCCCGCGAACCTCGTCGATCCCTTCCAGAAGGACAACGGCAACGTGATCAGCGTGGTCTTTCTCGCCATCCTGATCGGCATCTCCCTCCGCCGGCTCATGACCCGTCACGGCAAGGACTCCTCGGTGT
>JANMVV010000149.1:0-12011 GCA_031392925.1 Vicinamibacteria bacterium | reverse complement strand
CCCTGACTCTCTCGGTCATGGCGTCGTATCTTGCTGAGCGGCTCATGCGGGCGAGATCATGTCACGGCAGGGGGGAGTCTGGCCTCAACCGATGGGCCGGATGCGCGGTCTAAGATGGTGGATCGGTTTCAGTTCTTCCTGGGAGTTCTGGAAGCGGGCCTCGATAAGCCTCGGGGACCTGGCGTACAAATTCCGCCTTAACAGTTACTTAAGGCGCGGATAGCAGGATGTTTCCAGGAACCTTTGTCTACCTCATGGACGTCTACCTCATGGAGCGTGCGCTTGAACAGGATCGTGACGCCGTGGATCGCCGGTCTGGCCCTGAGCCTTTGCCTCGCTTGGGGGTCCACGTTCGCCCAAACCCCCACTCCACCCCCTTTGAGCGTGCTCGGCCAGGTGGAGTCGGTGGACGCGGTCGCGCGAACCCTCAAGATGAAGGTTGAGGATGGCGCGAGCCTTACGGTCGCCCTCGCGGAGAAGGGCGCGGTCATGAAGGTCGCGCCGGGCGAGAAGTCGCTGCAAAACGCGGTCCCCATTGCCTTCGACGGCATCGCCGCCGGCGATCGCGTTCTGGTCCGGGGAGGGGCGAGAAGTGAAGGCCGGATCGAGGGAGCGCTTCGGGTCGTGGTCATGGCCCAGACCGAGCTCGCCGCCCGAAACGAGAAGGAGCAGCGCGCCTGGCGCGAGCGGGGCGTGGCCGGAACTCTCATCTCCAAAGACCCCGCGAACAGCGAATTCATTCTGCAGACGGCCAACCGGGCTGCCCCGGCCGCCGGCGCGCCCGAGGCGCCGATCACCCTGGTGGTCGACGCGAAGAAGGCGACACTTCATCGCTACGCCGACACCTCGGTGAAGTTCGATGACGCCAAACCCGCCGGTATCGCGGACATGGCCGCGGCCGACCAGGTTCGCGTGCTTGGCACGAAGTCGGAAGACGGCAAGAGGATCTCCGCCGAGCGAGTGGTCTTCGGCTCGTTCAAGACCATGGCCCTCGCCATCGAAAAGATCGACGCCGCGACCGGCCTGCTGAGCGTGAAGGACCTCCAGTCGAACCAGAAGTTCACCATCTCCCTCGTCGCCGGCGCCTCGATTCGAAAGATCCCCGCGGAAATGGCGGCGATGTTCGGCGGCGGTCGAACCGGCGGGGGCGCAAGCATGGGCGGCGGCGTGGGCGGAGGCATCGGCGGAGGCATGGGCACGGGCGGCCGGGGGCCGGGTGCTTCCGGCCCTCGCGGCGGTCGCGGCATGGATGACATCGTGGAGCGGATGCCCGCCATCACCCTGGCCGACCTCAGGAAGGACGACTGGATCGGCGCGGTCGTCGGCCGGATCGACGCCTCCGGCAGGGCGGTCGCGTTCAACATGCTGGCGGGAATCGAAGCCTTCGCGTCGCGCGCGAATCGCAGCGGCGGCGTCGATGTCGGGATGCCGGCCGGTCTCCTCGATGGGGCCCTCGGAGTGCCCTGAGGCCACCGACTCTCTTCCCGTGGAAACCTCAACGCAGAACTCACAAACGACAAAGATCGGCAACTCACCTTCATGACCTCTTCGGTGTTCTTCGCTCGTCTCGCGCCCCGCGCTTTCGGTCCGGTCGCCATCGCGCTGGTTATGGCATTCCTGACCGGGGGCCTCGCTTTCGCCGAAGCCGCGGAAGTGGTGATGGAGGGCAAGGTCGTGGATCAGACCGGAGCCATTGTGTCCGCGGTGAAGGTGATCCTCATCGGCACCACGACGCGCCAGGTGACGACCGACAAGGAAGGCAAATTCCGCCTGTCCATGCCGGAGGGCACCTACGTGCTGACCGCGGAGAAGACGGGCTTCGTGCCCTATGCCGCCGCGAAAGTGGAGATGAAGGCGGGCCCGCCCATGGTCCAGGACATCCGCCTGGAAGTGGCGCGTTCCGAGGCGGTCACCGTCGAGGAACAGGCGACCGCGCTGAGCCTGGGCGCTTCCGAGAACGCGGGAGCCATAGTTTTGAAGGAGAAGGACATCGAGTCGCTCCCCGACGACCCCGATGAACTCGCCTCCTACCTCCAGGCGCTCGCCGGCAACTCGGGCGGCCCGAACGGCGGACAGATCTACATCGACGGCTTCACCGGAGGCCGCATCCCCAGCAAGGCCTCCATCCGGGAGATCCGGATGAACTCGAACCCCTTCTCTTCCGAGTTCGATCGAATGGGCTTCGGCCGCATCGAGATCATCACCCGCCCGGGCACCGACCGCTACCGCGGCGGCGCTTCCTTCCGTTTCAACAACGACCAGCTGAACACCCGGAACCCCTACGCTCCCAACAAGCCGCCGTATTCTCGCGAGGACTACAGCTTCGAGTTCGCGGGGCCGATCAGCAAGGGCAAGGCCTCCTTCTCTTTCGACACCGACTATCGCAGCGTGGATGACAACCAGACCATCAACGCGGTCATCCTCAACCCGAATCTGGTCAGCACGCCCGTCGCTCAGACCATCACCCGGCCGCAAAGCCGTTTCACCTTCTCGCCCCGCATCGACTGGCAGATCAACGACAAGCAGTCCCTCACCGTTCGCTACTCTCACTCGAAGAACGAGGCCACGGACAGCGGCATCGGCGGCTTCAACCTGCCCACGAGGGGATACGATTCGAGCAACTTCGACAACAACGCGGATCTCACCCTCAACAGCATCCTGGGCAGGGCGGTCAACGAGGTGCGGCTCCGCTACGGTTCGACCGGCCGCGACCAGGTCGCTCAAAATCCCGCGCCGGCGCTCCTCGTGCAGGAATCCTTCTCGAGCGGCGGCGCCGCGGTCGGATCGGTGACCGACGGCTCCCGCTTCGAACTTTCAGACGTGGTGTCCTGGGCTACCAAGAAGCACGCCTTCCGCAGCGGCTTCAGGATCCGGCGCGCCACCACCGACGAACTCTCGCGCAACAACTTCGCCGGCGTGGTGACCTTCGCGGGCGGCGTCGGCCCCACCCTCGATGAGAACTTCAACCTCGTCCTCGGGGCGGACGGGAACCCGATCTTTGGCCCGCTGGACAGCATCGAGCGGTACCGCCGGACCCTCGGGCTGCAGGCCAAGGGCTTGTCCCCATCGCAGATCCGGCTTCTCGGCGGCGGCGCTTCCCAGTATCTAGTGGCCGGCGGGAATCCCAACGCCAACGTGGCTCAGACCGACGCGGGCTTCTTCTTCAATGACGACTGGAAGAAGACGGATCGCCTGGTTCTGGGCCTCGGTCTTCGCGCCGAGACTCAGAACAACCTGGCCGCCCGGTTGGATCTGGCGCCTCGCGTCTCCTTCGCGTATTCCCTCAAGATGAATAAGGATGGGCGGACCCCAAAGACGGTCACCCGCGGAGGGTTCGGAGTCTTCTACGACCGCGTCGGCGACAGCCTGACCCTGGACGCGAACCGGTATCTGGCCGGGGGCCGCATCCAGTACGTGGTCACCGACCCGACGATTCTCGACACCATCAAGGTCGCGAACGGTTCCGTGGTCAGCGCGCCGACCGCGGACATACTGAACCGCTTCTCGCAGCCCCAGAACACGAGGGTGGTCGACTCGGGGGCCCGGGCACCGCGTTCGATCCAGGGCTCGCTCTCCCTGGAACAGCAGATGGGCCACTTCACCGGGTCGCTCGCCTTCATCGCCTCTCGCGGCGACCATCAGCTGCGTTCGCGGAACATCAACGTCGTCCGCGCCGATGGCACCCGCCCGCTCGATATTCCGGGGGCGGTCTACGCCTACGAGACCACCGGGCGGAACAAACAGTTCCAGATGGTGGCAGGCCTTTCCAGCCGTCCGGGCCAGAGGAATTCGTTCTTCGTCCGCTATTTCCTCGGCTCGGCCAAGGGCGACACCGATGGCGCGGGCACGTTCCCGGCGATTCCGAGCGACCTCGAAGCGGACTACGGTAGAGCCTCCTCCGACGTGCGCCACCGCGTAATGGCGGGGGGCAACATCGAAGCGCCCTGGGGTATCAAGGTCGGTCCCATGCTCATCCTGTCAACCGGGCGTCCTTTCAATATCACCACCGGACGGGACACCAATCTCGACACCCTGTTCACGGATCGGCCGAGCTTCGGAACCGCGGGACAGATCGGCGTGGTCGACACACCGTACGGATACCTCAACACCTCGGGCGGGGGCGGAGTCATTCCCCGCAACTATGGTGAAGGCCCGGCTTTCGCGAGCCTCTCGCTGCGCATCTCCAAAACCATTCCGTTCAAGAAGGCCAAGATCGCGGCTCCGCCCGCCGGCGGAGGGTCGGGCGGTGGACCGGGCGGGGGTGGGCCGCCCATGGGTATGGGCGGGGGCGATCATGGCGGGGGCGGAGGCATGATGGGAGGCCGCGGCTTCGGCGGGGGCGGCCCCGGCATCACCCTGACCGTGAATATCTCCAACGTGACGAACCGCAAGAACGCGGGCACTCCGGTCGGCAACCTCACCTCTCCGAAGTTCGGAGAATCCACGAACCTGGCCGGCTTCTTCATGGGCTTCGGGCCGGGAGGAGGCGGGGGCGGCAGCGAAGCCGGAAACCGCCGGATCGAGCTTCAGGCTCGCGTCAACTTCTAGGCCGCCACGCGTCCCTTGGCGAGGACCCGGGCCACCGGGTTCTCGCCCACGCGTACCAGATCGAGAAGCCGGTCGCTTTTGAGGATCAGGAGATCGGCGCGCTTGCCGACCTCGATGCTCCCCACCTCGTTCTCGAGCCCCAGGCTCATGGCTCCGCCGATGGTCGCGGCGGAGAGCGCCTCTTCGACGGACAGGCCCATCCCGAAGCACGCGAGGGTCATCGCGAACGGGATCGACGCCGAAAGCCCGCCGCCCGGGTTCGTGTCCGACCCGAGTGCTATGGCGACGCCAGCTTCGATCATCTTCCGCGCAGGCGCGAATTTTCCGAGCTTGAGGAAAAAGGAGGCCGATGGCATCAAGGTGGCGACGACACCGGCCTTCGCCATGGCCGCTATCCCCTGGTCCGAAACCTGGATCAGGTGATCCGCTGAGCGCGCATGCAGCTCGGCGGCGAGAGCAGCGCCGCCCTGGTCGGAGAACTCATCGGCGTGGATTCTCAGGGCAAGGCCTTCCGCAGAGGCCGCACGCAGAATGCGGCGGCTCTCGTCCGTGGTGAAGACTCCGCGTTCGCAGAACACATCGGCGAACTCGGCGAGCCGTAGCCGCGCGATGTCGGGAATCGCCGTGCCGACCATCTCGGAAATGTAGCCCTCGCGATCCGCTCTCCGATCCAGCGGGATTTCGTGGGCGCCCAGGTATGTGCGTACGACCCGGACCGGGTGGCCGACCGCGGCTGCGGTGATCGCCTCGAGCGAGGTCCGCTCCGCGGCGACGGACAGGCCATAACCACTCTTCACCTCCGCGGAGGTCGTGCCGAGAGCGAGTGCTCGATCGAGGCGGGCTCGAATCAACTGGGTCAGGTCCTTGAGCGTCACCGCACGCGTGGCCGTGACCGTCTTGACGATGCCTCCGCCCCGCGCGGCGATTTCCTCGTAAGTGGCACCCGCGAGCCGGGCCCGGATCTCGTCATCACGATCGCCGGCGTAGGCGAGATGGGTATGCGCGTCGACGAAGCCGGGGATGACCGCGGCGCGATTCGCATCGATCTCGATCACGTTGGCGGTGGTGCGGACGCCCGCGGCGAGATCGCTCTCCGGTCCCACGAAGACGATGCGCCCTTGATGGATGGCCACGGCCGCGGACTTGAGCGCGCCGATATCCCGGAGATCGGCGCCGAGCCTCGGCCGCGCTCCCTTGAGAGTCGCGAGAAGGCCCGCGTGGCGAACGACGGTATCGGCTTGAGGGAGTTCGTGGCTCATGATTCCTGGAGTTCGATCTTCGCAGGATTCGAGGGCTGGTGATCTCGCACGCGCGCGCCGCGGTACCATCACGGGCGATGAGACGCCCCTTCCTCGACCGACCCGTGGCCCTTCTCGGCCAGTACCTGCCCATGGCCTCGCTCGCCCTCATCGTCTTCGCGGTGATCGGGAGCGCCCTTCTTTCCCTTACCACGAGGCTCGGTGTCCCCTCGATCAGTCTCGCCCTCCTTTCGCCCTCAATGGTGCTCACCGGACAGGTCTGGCGGCTCGTCACCTGGGCCTTCTTCGAACTGGACGGGCAGAATCTGGTGTTCGGGGCGTTGATGCTCGGCTTTTTCGGCCGTGATCTGGCCGGGGTGTGGGGCGGCGCCCGGTATCTGGTGGTCTGCGTGGGCGTCGCGTTGCTCTCGGGAGGGCTGACCACGCTGCTGGGGCTTGCCTGGGGCGACGTGTCGAGGAGTCAGTACCTTTCGATCTGGCCGCTCGCGGACGCGCTGGCCGTAGGCTGGGCGGTGCTCTTCCCGAACCGCACCATCCTGTTCATGTTCGTCCTGCCCGCGGCGGGAAGAAACCTCCTCTACGCGACGGTGGGAATCACCGCGCTCTTCGCGGTTATGTACGGATTCTCGAACTTCGTCCCGCACTTCCTCGCCATGGGCGTCATGTACGCGTACATCCGAGGGGGGACGGTGCTCGCCGCGCAGTTGAAGCTCAATCGCCTGCTCGCACCGAAACGCGGCAATCCCGGCCTCAAGGTCGTCGATGGCGGGTGGAACAAGGACGGGGGCAAGGGCCCGAACGGCTCGCGCTGGGTCCACTGACCGCGGGGCAAGGACGCCTCAGGCGGGTTTCGCGGGCCGCTCTCCGAAGATCGCCGTGCCGACCCGGACAATGGTGGCTCCTTCTTCGATCGCCGCCTCGAAGTCGTGGCTCATCCCCATCGACAACTCTCCTCGGGCGAGGAGGCCGCGCGCCATGGCCTCATCCTTGAGCTCGCGAAGCTTCTTGAAGTAGGGCCGCACGTCCTCGGGATCGTCGAAGAAAGGCGGGATGGCCATGAGCCCGTCCATGCTGATCCCGGAAACGCCGCGCAGGGACTCGAGGACGGGAAAGAGCGCGGCGGCCGCCACGCCCGATTTCGTCAGCTCGCCGGCGAGGTCCACCTGAATGAGCACCGGCATCACGCGCCCCATTTCAGCCGCGGTGCGGCCCACCCGGGCGCCCAGTTCGCCGGAATCGATCGACTGAATCCGCGAAACCGCCGCGATCGCTTTCTTGACCTTGTTCGACTGGAGCGCGCCGATCAACTCGAGGCGAAGGGGATCGGCAGCCTGGAGCAGCGGGCCGAGCAGGCCCACCTTTTCCTCAGCCTCCTGCACCCGGTTCTCGCCGAAGTGGCGCTGCCCGCAGGCATACGCCTCCTCGATGGCCGAAACCGGGTGGAACTTGCTGACCGCCACCAAGGTGACGGAGAGCGGATCGCGGCCCGCGCGCTCGGCCGCCGCCGCGATGAGCCCGCGGATGGCGGTGAGGCGGGCCGCGATGGTCAAGGGCAGGAAGCGGTTCCCTACTTCTTCTTGAGAGCGGCGATCAGGCCCTCGGCGGTGGCCTTGTTCTGTTCGTTCTTCGGGCCGAGGGCGAGGTACTTTTGGAGACGCGTCACGCACTCGTCGGTCCGGCCCGCGTTCAAGGCGCCGGTCGCGAGGTAGTACTGCGCCTCCGCATTCCCGGGCTCGGCGGCCTCGACCTTCAGGAAGGCCTCATGGGCTTCGTCGTTCTTGCCGCTGTTCAATAGGGCGAGGCCGAGATTAAAGAGCTGCTTGGGGTCGTTCGCGGTGGAGCCGCCCGACATCACCTCGATCGCCTTGTCCTTCATCCCTTGGGCGGAGTAGATGTTGGAAAGAAGAACCCGCGCATCGCCGTAGTCGGCCCGTACCTCGAGCGCCCGCTTGAGGCTCGCTTCCGCGGCCGCGTAGTCCTTCTTCTGGTACTGCGCGAAGCCCTTGTTGTAGTGGGCCTCGGCGAGGGAGGGATTTTTCAGGATCATCGCGTCGAAAGCGGCGATGGCTCCATCGAAGTCTCCGGTCTGGAGCTTCGCCACCGCTTCCCCGAAGGTCTTCTGGATGTCCTCGGCGCCGGGACCCGCGCCGGCCTTGGCGGACATGAGCTTGGTGTCGGGGAGAACCGTCGCCTCGCCCAGGGAGATACGCATGGGCGCCGCGAAGATCTGGAAGGTCTCTTTGGTGTAGGTGAACTTCCAGTTACCCGGTCGAAGGCCGATCTGCATGAACTCGCCCTTCTTGTTGGTCTTGGTGTCGAAGGCGAGGTTCATGCCGCCCTGGAACTCCATCTTGACCGCAACCCCTTCGATCGGCTGCCCCTTTTCATCGAGGATTCTGCCGCGAACGCCGCCGGTCTGAGCCGAGGCCACCGAAGCGGAAATAAGCAGGGCCGCAAAGGCCATCAATACGCGTTTCATGAGGTTCTCCTGTTCGATTGTCTTGGACGCCAGGGCCATTCTAATCGCGGAGACGGTATCGGATCGGGTCAGGCGTGCCCGCCTTCTCAAAAGCGGCCAGGCGGAGGCGGCAGCTCTCGCATTCGCCGCAGGCTTCCTCGTTGGCTTCGTAGCAGGACCAGGTGAGCTCGAACGGCACGGAGAGGGCGAGGCCGCGGCGGATGATCTCCGCCTTGCTCATCGAAATAACCGGGGTTTCGATGGCGATGCGGGTGTCCGCGCGGGTCCCAAGCCGGATCGCCTCGTCGAAGGCTCTGAAGAAGGCGGGACGGCAATCGGGATAGCCCGAGGAATCGGCCTCGACCGCGCCCACGAAGATGGCGGTCGCTCCGATCACCTCGGCCCAGCTCGTGGAGGCGGCGAGGAGATGCGCGTTCCGGAAGGGAACGTATGAGCTCGGTACCACGCCCTCTTCGGGCTCACCGTGGCGGACCGCGATCGATCGGTCGGTGAGGCTGCTGCCTCCGATCTGCCGCAGCGACGTGAAATCCACCACCAGGCGCCGCTCCGCGGCGACGCCGAAACGGTCGGCCAGGGCCTCGAAGCTCATGAGCTCCCGCGATTCCGTACGCTGCCCGTAGTTCGCGTGGAGCAGGGCGAGGCCGTGAGTCCGAAGGGCGAGGGCGGCGGTGACCGCCGAGTCCATGCCGCCCGAAAGGCACACGACGGCGAGCGGACGGTGCGAGGGCGAAGGAGTCAAGGGTGGATCAGAAGCCTTCCGACAGGGCGGCCACGGCCGGCGCGCCGATGGGACGAGCCGAATTATCGCGCTCGAACCGCGGTCGCGCCCAGTTGAAGTACGGGACGGAAAGGGCGGAGAGAGCGGTGGCGGTTCCGAAGGCGACCCCGAAGCCGAAGCGATGGACCAGGACGCCCGAGAGAATGGAGCCGGTGCCGATGCCCACATCGAAGGCGGCGAGGATGCCTCCGAAAGCACCGCCGCGGCCCCGCTCGTCCACCCGTCCCGTGATGTAGGCGGTGAACGCGGGATGGCAGTTCCCATAGGCGAGGCCGAAGACCATGGCCGCGGCCACCATCATCCATTTCGTGTGGGCGAAACTGAGCAGGGCGAGACCCACGGGGATCATCAACACGAACCAGCGGAACATGCGGACGTGCCCCAGCCGGTCGAGGAAGGGCGCCAGCACCGGCCGGGAGAGGAAGGTGGTGAAGGCCATGGTGGTGAGAAAGATTTCGCGAGGGGCGATGCCGCGCGCATCCGCGGCGAGCGCCGCGAAGGACGTGACCGATCCGAAGGCGAAGGAGTAGAGGAACAGGGCGAGCGAAATGCGGAGCACGCTGAAGTTGAGCGACTCCTTCAACTCGCGCGCGGTCGGCCAGCCGGGGGCGCCCACGTGGCTCTCGTGGATCGACCACGCGATCAGGCCCATGACCACGTTCATCGCGGCCACGGACAGGCACAGCGCCAGCCACCCGTGCTTGTAGATCGCGAAGCCGACGGAAGGCGCCACGGTCACGGCAAGAAGGGACGACATTCCCCAATAGCCCAGGCCCTCGGCCCGACGGGTCGCGGGGATCACGCTTGTGATGTGGGCCGAAGAGGCGAGCAGGAGTCCCGACCAGAAGATGCCGTGGAGGGTGACAAAGACCAGACGCGGCACCGTGGGCAGGACGCCGTACAGAAGGACGCAGGCGGTGATGGCGACCGCACAGATGATGAGCTGCTTCCGCCGCCCGATGTGGTCGGACAAGGCGCCGGTGAAGAGAGCGGAAAGTCCCGACGAGTAGGTGAGCAGGCCCATGAAGAGCCCGGCTTCGGCTTCGGTGCCACCCTCCGCGAGGACCTGAAACGGGACCACGGGCAGGAGCATGAAGAGCGAAACGAACACCGTGAACGAGAACATCCACATGGTGATGAATGGCCCGGTGAAGAGCGGCTCTTTGGAGGATTTCGGGTTCATCGAAGGAACCACGGAGTCTATGACAGCGCCGGCTCAAGCGGGTTGATGCCTGGGAAGAAGGGCAGGGTGTCTATTCGAAAATGCTCTGGAGCGCTTCGTCGAGGGTGCGGACCGCGTGGATCTTGAGCGAAGACGGAAACTCAGCCTGGGAGATCGCCCCGCCCGCCGCGGGAATGATGCAGCGCTCGAAGCCCATCTGGGCGACTTCGCGCAGACGCAGCGCCGCCTGCCCCGCCGAGCGAAGCTCGCCGCCGAGACCGATCTCTCCGAACACCGCGGTCTTTTCGGGCACCGGCTTGTTGGTGAAGGACGAGATGACCGCGGCGGCGATGCCGAGGTCCACCGCCGGCTCCTCCACCTCGAGACCGCCCACCACGCTCACGTGAACGTCCTGATCGGCCAGCGGGTAGCCCGCGCGCTTCTCGAGGACGGCGAGCAGCAGCGAGGTTCGATCCCGATCGAGGCCAAGGGCCATGCGCCGCGGGCTGCCGAACGAGGCGCTGGTGACCAGGGCCTGCACTTCGACCAACATGGTGCGCGTCCCTTCGACCGTGGCGACCACCGCGGATCCCGGAGACCCCGGAAGCCGTTCGGAGAGGAAGAGCGCCGAGGGATTCGCAACCGGAATGAGACCGGCGCCGGTCATCTCGAATACGCCTAACTCGCTCACCGATCCGAACCGGTTCTTCACCGCCCGGACCACGCGGTGATGGTGGTTCTTCTGGCCTTCGAAATACAGGACGGTATCGACGATGTGCTCGAGCGACTTGGGGCCGGCGAGCGACCCGTCCTTGGTGACGTGGCCGATGATGAACGTGGTGATGCCGCGGGCCTTGGCCAAGAAGAGGAGTTGGGTCGCCACCTCGCGCACCTGCGAGATCGAGCCGGGCGCGGACGCGAACCTGGACGAGTAGATGGTCTGGACCGAGTCGATGACGAGAGATGAGGGTTTCATCACGTCGACCTGCTCGAGGATGTTCTCGAGCGAGGTCTCGGACATCAGGAAGAGCGCGCCGCCCGCGAGACCGAGACGATCACCGCGAAGCTTGATCTGTCGCTCGGATTCCTCGCCCGAAACGTAGAGAACCGCGCCGCCGGTTCGCGCGAGAAGCTGTGCCACCTGCAGGAGCAGCGTGCTCTTGCCGATACCCGGCTCGCCGCCAATGAGCACCAGAGAACCGGGAACCACGCCCCCCCCAAGCACGCGATCGAACTCGCCAATGCCGGACGGGAACCTCGGCGCGTCGCCGGCATCGACGGTGTCATAGGGCTTCGGCTTGGCGAGAGTCTCGGAAATCGAGCGCGGCTGCTTCGAGGCCTTGGCGCTTTGAATCTCCTCCCGCTCCTCGACGAACGTGTTCCAGTCGCCGCACTCCGGGCAGCGCCCGAGCCACTTCGAGCTCTGAAAACCACAGGCCTGACAGGCGAAGACGGATCTGAATTTGGTCATTGAGGTCACACCATGCGGTCCGCGAATTGCCGGGGGCTGAGGACCTCGATCCCGGGGGGCGCTACCTGCCGGAAATCGGCGATGTTCTGAGTCACAAGCGCAGCGCATCCGGACCGGGCGGCGATCTGGGCCAGGTGGGCGTCGTAGATGAGCCCGCCGCGGATCTCGGAAGCCGCGTGGCTCTTCAGCCACCTCACCGCATCTTCTACGGGAAGATCGACGACCTCCAGGCGATTGAAGACGTGTTCGGTGAGAAGCGCGACCGCGGCCTCCGCGGAAAGCCGGTAGTCGGGCGGCAGGCGCGTGGTAACGGA
>JANMVV010000120.1:0-10896 GCA_031392925.1 Vicinamibacteria bacterium | reverse complement strand
GCTCGGCTTCGACATCAAGGACGTCAAAGTGCTCCTGAACTCAGAGCCGCACCCTGACCACGCGGGCGTGTTGGGGGTGCTCCAGCGCGCGTCCGGCGCCGAATTGTGGGCAAGCGACGCGAGTGCTACCTCTATCGTCTCCGGCGGCGACGACCCCGACCTCGTCCTGCCGCTACGAGCCCTCATCTGGATCGGGCTCGTCGGCTACCCCGCCCCGCGCGTCGACCATCGGTTCAAGGACGGCGACACCATCCGTGTCGGGCCGATCGCACTTACCGCGCACATCACGGCCGGCCACACCCGCGGCTGCACGACGTGGTCGTTCCCCGTCCGCGACGGCGACCGCGTGCTGAACGTCGTGAGCGTCTGCGACGTTGGGGTGCTCGCGACGTCGCGGTATCCCGAACAAGGGGCTGACCGCGAGCGCAGCCTGCGCGTGCTGCGGAGTCTCCCCGCCGACATCTGGGTGACCAACCACGCACGGGCATGGGGCAGGTATCGCAAGTTCGTGGCCAGCCGCACGGCGAAGAACCCGGTGGACCCGTTCATCGACCCCGAGGGCTATCGCGCCTACATCGACACTGCCGAGGCGGAATTGCGTGCCGGTGTCGTTCACTGACAGGGTTGGTAGTGGTAAGACGTGGTCCGGCTACTCGACGCGCAGCGCTTCCAGCGGACTGACGCCCGTGGCGCGCCTCACCGGCACGATGCAGGCGACGACCGCGGCGAGAGCGAGGACAACCGGGGCCACGGTGAGCGACAGCGGATCGGTTGGTGCGATTCCATAGAGGAGCTTTCCGACCACGCTGGACAGGGCCAGGAACGCGCCGAGCCCGCACGCGACGCCGATGCTGACGAGCCAGGCGCCTTGACGCAGAACCAGGTCGGCGATGCTGCGGCGAGAGGCGCCTAGGGCCATGCGCACGCCAAACTCCGGGGTGCGCTGAGTCACCGCGAAAGCGAGGACGCCGTAGACGCCCAGAACCGCGAGCAGCAGCGCGACCCCGCTGAAGAGGCCGAGGAGAATCATGGGGGCGCGCCGCGAGAGCGAGGCGTCGTCCATGCGCCGGGTCATGGTCTTGATGTCCGACACCGGCTGATCGGGATCCACGGCTCTCACCGCCTCGCGAAGGGCGGGGGCGATCTTCAGCGGATCACCCTCCGTGCGGGCGGCGATGAAGAGGTTCGTGCCCGTGACCTGGGCGAAGGGGTAGTAGATCGACTCCTTCGTGACGTCTTCATCGAGACCCTGGAACTTGATCGGCGCCACCACGCCCACGATCTGGAAGGGTCTCTTCGGGTCGTCGAGGATGATGCGCTTGCCGAGGGCGTCCTGTCCCGGCCAGTATTTGTCGGAAAGGAGTTTGTCCACAACCACGACTCGCAGGGAGGTCAGCACGTCGGCGTCGTCGAACAGTCGCCCGAGCAGGGGCTTCATGCCCAGGGTCTCGAAGTAGCCGCTGCCCACGATCCGGAAGCGCGCGTGGGGAGCGGGCGCACCCGGGGGAACGATGATGTCCGGGCTCGAGTAGGAGGCCGAACCGTTGCTGCCGGAAAACGGAAGGCCGGTGGTGATACCCGCCGTCTTCAAGCCGGGCAGCGCGCGGACGCGGGCAAGGAGAGCGTCGGCGAAAGCGATGCGTTTCTCCGGGACGTCGTACTTGTTCGCGGGCAGGCTGAGGCGCGCGGTCACGAGGCCTCCGGGTTCGAAGCCGGGGTTCTGGCGCTGGAGGACTTCGAAGCTGCGGACGAGGAGTCCCGCGGTCGACAGGAGCATCACCGCGAGAGCAACCTCGCCGATCACCAGTCCTGATCGCACCATCTGCGTGTGTCTTCCGCCTGAGCCGCTGCGGCCTCCCGCTTCTTTCAGAGTGGCGGCGGCGTCGCGCCGCGAGGCACTCCACGCGGGCAACGTTCCGAACAGGAAGCCAGTGGCGAAGGCGCAGATCAGCGTGAACACGACGACCGTCCCGTCGAGTTCAACGCTGAACCCGCGTGGGAGATTGGAGAGGCCGAGGCCGGCGAGCGCCTTGACGCCCCACCAGGCGAAGAAGACGCCAAGGATCCCACCGCCCGAGAAGAGAAGGACGCTCTCCGTGATGAGCAGGCGCATGAGGCGGGCGCGGTCTGCGCCCATGGCGGAGCGGATCGCCAGCTCCTTCTCGCGCTGCATGGCGCGGGCGAGCAGAAGGCTCGCGATGTTCGAGCAGCCGATGAGCAGTGCAGCCGCGACGCCGGCCTGGATCAGCCACAGCATCCCGCGGACGTTGGAAACGTTCTGGTCGAGGAATCCATTCGCCCGCCCTCCGAAACCGCTGGTTTTCCAGAAGTCGCGGGAGGCCGGGATCCGCTCCGCGTTCCTGGTCTGGATCAGGTCGAGGTCGCGCTGGATGCCGTCGAGAGAGGCGCCGGGTTTGAGCCTCGCGATCATGCTGGAGAATTCGTTGCCCCGCTCGTCGTCGCTCTTCTGCGCGGCGGTGAAGGCGAAGGGAACCCACACCTGGTTGGTGGGCGTCGGGAAGTAGAAGGACTCCGGCATCACGCCGATGACCTGGTAGGGCATCGAGTTCAGGCGGATTGTCGTTCCGACCACCGAGGGATCGGCGCCGAAGCGGTCGCGCCAGAGAGCGTGGGAGAGCACGACGACCTTTTCGTTGCCCGGCTCGGCCTCGGCCTCGCCGAAGACCCGGCCCAGTCGCGCTTGCGACTGCAGGGTGGTGAAGAGGGAAGGGGTGGCTCGCAGGCCGACGATGCGCTCGGGTTCGCCGTCGCTTGCGAGGTTGAAGCTCTGACCGGTGTACATCGCCGCGTCCTCGAAGGCCGAAACACCCGCCTTGCGGTCGAGGTAGTCGGGAACCGAGGTGCCCGCATTCGGCAGGTTCATCAGCGGATAGGTGTTGTAGACGAAGGACAGGCGTTCCGAGTCTGGCCAGGGGTAGGGCTTGAGGAGAATCGCGTTCACCGCCGAGAAGATCGCGCTGTTCGCCCCGATGCACAGCGCGAGGGTGAGCATGGCGATAGCGCTGAAGGCTTTGGATTTGCCGAGGGCGCGCAACGAGTAGCGGATGTCGTTCATGGTTTCACCGAGATGCTAAGGCCGGATCGGACAGGGGCTAGTCGCAACGAAGGGCGAGAAAGGGATCGATCCGCGCGGCGCGCCGCGCGGGCAGGAGACACGCCAGGGCGGTGATAGTGGAGAAGACAGCGGTGACCGCGGAGTAGAGCGTCGGATTGAGCGGAGCCACGGAGAAGAGCAGGGAAGCCATCGCCTGCGCCGCCGCCGCCGCACCCAGGAGGCCGATCCCGAGCCCGATCGCCACCAGGCGCATGCCTCCGGACAGGACGTGCGAGACGATCTGGCCCGGCCGGGCGCCCATGGCCATGCGGATTCCTATCTCGCTGGTCCTCTGGCTGACCGAGTACGCGATGACGCTGTAGAGGCCGATCGAGGTGAGAACGAGAGCGACCGCAGCGAAGATGGCGACGAGGCCGGCCAGCAGCTTCTGGAAGCCGAGGGTCTGTTCGAGGACGCCGTCCATGGTCTGGAAGAACGAGATGGGCTGATTGCCGTCGACCTGCGCCACCGCGGTGCGCATGAGCGACTGAAGCGCGTTGGGGTCGCCGTCCACCTTCGCGACCAGAGTCGCCGCGGGCTTGCCCATCTGCGAGAACGCGTAGTAGATGGAGTCGGGCGGCGGCGCGTTCAGCCCGTTCGACTTGACGTCGCCGACCACCCCGATGATCTGCACGTGAATTTCGGCGTCGCGCCCCCGGAGCAGGGTCTGGCCCACCGCCGAGCCCTTCGGGAAGATCTTCTTTGCGAACGATTCGTTGATCAGGCAGACGAAGGGCGTGCCCTCGCGGTCCTGTTCGCTCATGAACCGCCCTTGCCGGAGGGGAATCTGGAGCGTCTTGAAGAGATCGTTCCCCGCGATGTGAAAGTTCGCAAGCGGGCGTTCGGCGAGAGGCAGCACCGGCGTCCCGAACACGGTGTAGGGCGCGATCGGGTTCCCGTTGAGGGGCAGACCGAAGGCGACCGACGCCTCCTTGACCTGGGGCACGCTCTTGAGCCGCTCGACCACGCGACGGTAGAACTCCGACTGCTCGGCCGGCGTCTTGTACCGCTCGATCGGCGCGCTCACGAACGCGGTGGCGACGCCGGTGGTGCTCAGGCCCGGCGCGGTGTTCTGCAGGCGATAGAAGCTCACGAGCAGCAGGGCCGAGCCCACGAGCAGGATCACCGACATCGCGACCTGAGCGATCACGAGACCCGACCGGAACTTCGTTCCCTTCGTACCTCCCGGGGCGCCGCGCGCGCCATCCTTGAGGATAGAGGCGATAACTACCTTCGAGGCCTGCAGGGCCGGCACCATGCCGACGGCGAGGGCGCTCAAGATGCAGACTCCAGCCATGAACGCGAAGGTGAGACTGTTGAACTCGAACGTGGTGTTGGGCGGGAGCTGATTCACCGCGGACCGGGCGATGGCGGTGAGGCCGAGATGGCCCAGGAGCGCTCCTGCGATCGTGGCGATCAAAGAGAAGAGCAGGCTCTCGACGAGGAACTGGCGGACGAGGTGATGCCGTTCCGCGCCCATGGCCAGCCGCACCGCGATTTCCCGGCTCCGTGACGAGAGACGAGCGAGAAAGAGATTCGAGACGTTCGCGCAGGCGATGAGCAGGACCGCGGCGACCGCGCCGAGAAGCAGCCGCAGCGTGGGTCGCAGATTGCCCGCGAGTTCCTCGGTGAACGTGCGGAGATCGGAGGGATTCTGCGCGTCGAGTTTGCTTGCGAAAGCACCGGCGTAGCGTCCGTTCAACACCGCGATCTCTCGGTTCGCCTGATCGAGAGTCACGCCGGGCTTGAGCCGCGCGGTCACCTGGAGGTAGGTGGCGCCCACCTGGACCTGGGCCGGAAGAAGCGCCGGTGGTTCGAAGACGCGGGTGACGAAGACCTGGGCATTGCTGAAGGGATTGCTCAGGTGGGGAGGCAGGATGCCGACCACGGTGGTGTCGACGCCGTTGAGGCGCACCGGGCCGCCGAGGGCTGCGGCGGCCCCGGCGAGACGAGTCTGCCAGAACTCGTTGCTGATGATGGCCACGGGCGCCGCACCCGGCTTGTCGTCCTCCACCGTGAAATGACGTCCCTGGGCCGGATCCACGCCGAGCACCCGGAAGAACTGGTCGCTGACCCTCTGGCCCACGACCTGCTCGGGTTCGGCGTCCTTTCGGGCGTAGGAGAAGCTCGAGAAGGTCGAAGCGGCGATGGACGCGAAGACCGACTGTTGATCGCGAATCAGTTCATATTTCGGTAGCGAGTACGCGGGACCTACGAAGGCCTTCTGGGGATTGTTCGTCCACAGGCGCACCAGGGTGTCCGGGTCCTTGAAGCGGTGCGGCCGGAGGATGAGCTGATCGAAGATCGTGAACAGGGCGGTGTTCGCCCCGATGGCGAGCGCGAGCGAAAGGACGGCGGCGCCGCTCAGGAGGGGAGACTTCAGTAGTTGGCGCACGGCGTACACCAGCGGGTTCATGGGGCAGTCACTCCGATCGAAGGGCGAGAAGCGGCGAGATGCGAGAAGCGCGCCGGGCGGGAAGCCACGCTCGCACCGCCCGCAGGAGGTCTTGGAAGCATCATTCCTCGCGAAGCGCGGCCATGGGATCGATGCCGGCGGCCCGGCGCGCGGCCGGCCAGCAGGAGAGCACCGCGACCACGATGAGAAGGGCGGGGACGCTCAAAAAGGTCAGCGGATCGGTGGCGCTCACTGCGTAGAGCTGAGAGGTCAGTAGGCGGGTGAGACCGAGGGCGGCGACGAGGCCCAGGCCGACGCCCCTCAAGGCAAGCCGGCCGCCGCCCACGAAGACCTCGCGCAGGACCCGAATCCGATCGGCTCCAAGGGCCATCCTCACGCCGATGTCCCGGGTTTCGAGCGCCACCTTGTAGGAGACCACGGCGTAAATCCCGAGTGCTGCGAGTACGAGGGCGAGGGCGGCGAAGAGGCCGAAGAGGAAGGTCGCGAATCGAGCGCGCACCACCGTGCCGGCCATGAGCTGTTCCATGGTGCGCGGTTCGGAGACCGGGAGGTTTCGATCGAGAGCCCAGACTTCGCGCTGAAGCGAAGGTGCCAACTGCATCGGATCGTTCTGCGTCCGGATGAGGATGGTCATCATGCCGATGGGCAGTTGGGAGTGCGGCCAGTACGCCATCTCCCGTCCGGTGCGGTCGAGGCGTTCGTGCCGGATGTCCGCGACGACGCCGATCACTTCGCTGGGCGTGGCGGGCTGCCGCATATTGATGATGAGCTTTTCGCCGATCGGGCTGCGTCCGGGGAAGTGCTTGCGCGCGAGGGTCTGGTTGATGATGACGACACCCCGCTTCTGCGCCTGTTCCTCCGGCGAGAAGCCGCGGCCTTCGATGATCGGAATGCGCATCGTGTCGAAGTAGCCGGTGGCGACCACGCGCACGTCGGTGACCGGGCTCTGTCCGGCTTCTGTCGGTCGTCCCACGATGTCGAAACTGGTGGCCGCGCCCGGGCCCGTGAAGGGCGCGAAGACGTTCCCGGTCACCGCGAGCACTCCGGGAAGGTTCCTGACCCGGCCGATCAACTGCTCGTAGAAGGCCCGGATCTTCGCGTCGCTCTCGTAGCTCGACTCCGGCAAAGTGATGCGCGCGGTGAGCAGGTGGTGGGTATCGAAGCCGGTATTCGCGGAGATCAGCCGATCGAAGCTTCGGACCAGCAGGCCGGAGCTGATCAGCACCATCAAGGCGACCGCCACCTGCGCGGTCACGAAGACCTGTCGGATCCTCCGGCCGCGCGCCGAGGTGCCGCCGCGGCTCCCATCCTTCAGGGTTTCGGCGAGGCGTGGGTTTGACGCCGCGAGCGCCGGTATCAGTCCGAAGATGACCCCGGTCAACATCGAGACCGCGAGAGTGAAGGCGAGCACGCGCCCGTCGAGGCCGATGTAGTCGGCGGGAAGCAGGTCCTTGGGCATCAGTTCGTGGACCGCGGAGAGACCGAGGCGGCCCAGGAGCAGGCCGCCGAAACCGCCGACCAGGGCCAGGACGACGTTCTCGATCAGGAGGAAGCGGATCAACCGGCCGCGCGAGGCGCCGAGAGCCGCTCGCACCGTGAACTCCCGGGCGCGCGCGGACGCCCTCACGAGTTGAAGATTCACCACGTTCGCGCAGGCGATGAACAGGGTGAGGCACACCGCGCCGAAGACCAGGAGAAGCACCGGGCGGATCTCGCCCGTCATCTGCTCACGGAGCGGCACCACGTTGACGCCCCAGCCCTTGTTGAACTGCGGGTTCTGCTGCTCGAGCGTGGCGGCGATGGTGGCCATTTCCACACGCGCTTGTTCGACACTCACTCCAGGCTTGAGCTGACCGAGCGCCGCCATGTATCGGCCGCGACGTGTGCGATGCGAGGCGTCGAAACGGGCCTGAACCCAGAACGCGGGGGGCGTGCGGTTGAACGACGCTTCCTTCACGTAGAAGCCGAAGTCCCGGGGCATCACACCCACGATGTCGGCGGCGCTCCCGTTCAAGATGATCTTGCGGCCGATCACCAAAGGGTCGGCCCCGAATTGCGCTCTCCAGTACTTGTCGCTCAGGATCACCGCGAGCGGGCTCTCGGGCTTCTCGTCTTCCGCGGAGAGAAGCCGGCCTAACTGAGCACGCGCGCCGAGCATGGCGAAGAGGTTTGGGGTCACCGAGGAGGCGTCGACGTCGCGCGGATCGCCTTCCCCGGTCAGCGTGAAGGTCCGGTCGAAGAAGCCCGCGACCGAACTGAAACCCGTCGACCGCTCACGCCAGTCGAGGAAGTTCGCGGGCGAAACCGTGTTGGTCAGGTGACCTCGCCCGACGTTCTCCTCCCAGAGCATGACCAGGCGCTGCGGTTCGGCATAGGGAAGGTCGCGGAGGAGAACGTCGTTGACCACGCTGAAGATCGCGGTGTTGGCGCCGATGCCGAGGGCAAGAGTGAGGGCGGCGGGCAGGGTGTAGCCCGGCGATTTCCCGAGAGACCGGAACGCGTTGGCGATGTCAGTGCGCATGGAGGACTCCCTTGAGTGCTTCGTGTCGGCTCGCGTTCAGCAATGGTTCACTCCTCGCGCAGGGCCACCATCGGATCGACGCGGGACGCCCGGCGCGCGGGCAGCGCGCACGCGAGGGCGGCGGTTAGAGTCAGCACGAGCGCAGTCGAAAGGCAGGCAAGAGGGTCGACCCCGGAGACATCGTGAAGCTGGCCTGCGATGACGCGGGCAAGGGCCATGGCGCTCAACAGCCCGAGCCCGAGCCCGACGGCGACGAGACGTCCGCCCTGGCCAAGCACCAGACGGACGGTGTCGATGGCGGCGGCTCCCAGGGCGGTGCGAACTCCGAACTCGCGCGTGCGGTGAGCGACCTGGAAGGAGAGAAGTCCGTACAGGCCGACCGCCGAGAGCATCAGGCCGAGACCCCCGAAGAGACTCATCATCAGCAGACCGAACCGGTCTTCGAGCCGGGTATCCTCCACGAGCCTCTCAACCGTGTTGAAGTCATAAGGAGCGATCGTCGGGTCCACCTTTGCGAGTTCGCCGCGGATCTGACCCTGCAACCCCTCGGCGGAGATCCGCGAGTGAACCACGAAGGTGACGTCGTTGGCGAGGTAGTTCGGATTCTGCGCGTACGGCAGATACCACATGCCCGCCAGATCGCCGTCCGTCGGGTCGGCGGTGCCGTGGACGTCCCGGGCCACGCCGATGACCTGGTACGACGGTCGCGGATCGTCGACGCGGCCGCGTCGGATCGTCTTGCCGATCGGATTCTGTCCGGGCCAGAAGCGCTTCGCGAAAGCCTCGGAGATCACCGCCACCTTCTGTCCATCGGGGCGGTCCGTCTCGTCGATGGCGCGCCCCTTTACGATGGGGATTCCGAAATCCTTGAAATAGCCCGGCACGACCATCCGGTGCGAGACGATGAAGTAGCCGCGGCCCTCGGGGGGCCTGCTGCCCGCTGGTGTGATGCCCGCTAGGTTGCGGCCGAGAGAGATCAGGTCGAGCGTGGTGGCGGTCGCGCTTTCGACTCCGGGGAGCGCGCGCAAACCCTCGAGCGACCGGTCGATATACGAGACCCGCTGCACGTGTTCAGGTCGAAGTTGATTCGAGAAGCTGACGGTGAAGGCAAACCGGTCTTTCGTCTCGAAACCCCAGTCGAGAGAGACAAGGTCCGCGAAGCTCCTGATGGTCAGGCTGGTGCCGACGAGCAGGACCACCGCCACCGCGATCTCGGCCACGACCAGCGACGAGAGCGTGCCCGTGGTGCCGCGGTCGAGGGTCGATCCGCGACTCGACCCTTTGATCGCGAGTCGAAGGTCGTCGCGGCTGCCGCGTAGCGCCGGCAGCAGCCCGAAGCCGAGGCCCACGAGCAAGGTGAGGCCGGTGGTGACGAGGAGAACCTGACCATCGATCCGCACCGTGGTGTCGAACTCGCGCATGGCGTTACCGGTGGCGTCACTCGCCATCGGCGAAAGAGCGTAGAGCGGGCCGGTCAGCACGGACGCGAGTATCACGCCCAGGACGCTTCCGATCACCGCGAGCAGAATGCTCTGGGCGAGGAACTCATGGAGGAGGGCGCTTCTCGACGCGCCGAGAGCCGCGCGTACGCTTGTTTCCGTGGCCCGGCTCACTTGCCGCGCGAGAAGGAGACTGGCGATGTTGGCGCCGGCGATCAGCAGGACGAAGAGCGCGGCGGCCATGATGGCGAGCATCTTCGGCCGGGAGTCGCGCACGAAGCTGTCCTGGAGGGGCACAACCTGCGCCTGCCACGCGTTGGTGGGCGAGGGGAACTCGCGGGCCAGGCGTTCGCATAGTTGCCGCATCGCCTTCTCCGCCTGGGCGAGAGTGACGCCGGGCTTGAGACGCGCCGGGGCGTAGAGATAGTGGCCCGCGGTCTGAGCGGGATCGATAGTGAGAGCGATGGGCGCCCAGATCTGCGCGCGATAGGGATGACGGAAGGTCTCGGCCATGACGCCGATCACGGTCCTCCTCTCACCGTCGAGCGTGATGCTGCGGCCGATCACGTCGGGCGCGCCGCCGAGGACTCTTTTCCAGAAGCCGTGGCTCACCAGCACGACACGGGCGGCCCCGGGACGATCCTCCTCGGGGAGGAGGTCGCGCCCCATCCCGGTTTCACGCCCAGGACCGAGAAGAAGTTGTACGAGATCACCGCGGCCGGCACGTACTCGGCTTCGCCCTCTTGGGTAAGGGTGAACGTGGCCCCGGTCGCGACCGCGATGTCGGTGAACACGGTGTTCGATTCCCGCCATCGTTGCCAGGTGATGGGGGCGAGGTTCAGCTGTGTCTCGTCCGCGCCGTTTGCGAAGTTCTCGCGGAGCCGCACCAGGCGATCGGGCTCGCTCATGGGAAGCGGCCGGAGCATCACCGCGCGGACCACCGAGAAGATCGCCGCGTTCGCGCCGATGCCGAGGGCGACGATCGCGATCACCACGCCGCTGAAGGCAGGGTTGCGCCGGACCTGTCGGAACGCCAGCTGGAGAGCGCCGATCAGGCGAGGGACGTTCAGCATGTCTTTGTGCCTACCAAGTCCCGTGCCAGGCAAAGGGCCTGGTTTCAGGCTGGTTGAGGGTGTGGGCTGTTCGCGTTTGGGACCCCCCGTCCCGCAAGCGGACGCGCGCGCCTTCGCCTATTCGTCCACCTGCGCCTCGAGCAGAGGCGAACCCAGGCTGCGCTGATTGTCTTTGAATTGAACCAGGTCGATCAGGGCTCGGCGAGGGTCTTCGCGGGATCGATCCTGGACGCGCGAAGAGCGGGCAGCACGCTCGCGCCCAGGGCGAAGAGGAGAAGGACTCCCGCCACCGCGAGGAACATCATCGGGTCGCGCCCGGACACGCCGTAGAG
>JANMVV010000068.1:0-2023 GCA_031392925.1 Vicinamibacteria bacterium | reverse complement strand
TCGCAACGGATAGCCTTCGGTGTACTCGTCCGGCAGGAGGATCCGGCGGAGATCCGGATGGTGCCGGAAACGGATCCCCATCATGTCGTAGACTTCGCGCTCCATGAAGTCTGCGCCTTTCCAAAGATCCGTCAGGGAGTCCACGATGCAATCCGACTCTGGCACCCTGGTCTTGAGCCGGAGGCGATGACGTTTCTTGATCGAGTAGAACTCGTACACGACTTCAAACCGTTCTTCGTCATCGGGCCAGTCGACCGAACTCACATGCACAATGTAATCGAAATCCATGGCCGGGTCGTCGCGAACAAATTGTGCGACCTCATGGAGCCGCTCCCGCGTCACAGTCACCGCAAGATCGCCACGCCATTCGACGGCTTTGACGAAGCCGATGGTGAAAGTTTCTTGGAGCCGGCTGGCCAGTTGCTGTAAGGACATCGATTGAGACCTATACTTTAAGGCTGTGCTTAACCTGATCCGGCTGTTTCAGGAACACGCGTTTCAGCATGATTCGTTCTTGTAACTTGAGGATACCGTCAAAGAGTGCCTCCGGCGTTGGAGGGCAACCCGGCACATAGATATCGACCGGCACAAAGCGATCGACACCTTGGACGACGCTATAACTGTCGTAGATATTCCCTGACGTGGCGCAGGAGCCCATTGCAATGACATATTTCGGCTCGGGCATCTGATCGTATAGTTTCCGAATGACGGGGGCCATACGTCGGCAGACGGTACCGGCCACGATCATCAGATCGGACTGGCGCGGTGAGGCCCGGAAGACACCGGCACCATAGCGGTCCAAATCGTACCGTGACGAGACTGCAGCGATCATTTCTATCGCGCAGCAGGCCAGGCCAAACGTCATGGGCCACAGTGACCCCTTGCGAGCCCAGTTGACGACTTTTTCCACTGTCGTGGTGACGACATCGGGTGTGCCGTCCTTATCATGACGACCAATTTGGATCAGTCCCATTCCAGTGCTCCTTTGCGCCAGGCATAGACATAGGCCACCAAAAACAACCCGATGAAGACCAGCATTTCAATCAACCCGATTAACCCGACCTTGGTGAAGACCACTGCCCAGGGATACAGAAAGATGACCTCGATATCGAAAATAACGAAGAGCATCGCGAAGATGTAATACCGAACTGGGAACGGCATCCGAGCATCCGAAAACGGTTCCGATCCGCACTCATAGGTAGAGAGCTTCTCCGGCTCTGGGTATTTCGGGTGGACCAAATAACTCAAGAGTAGCGTCACCACGCTAAACACCAGCGTCACGAAAATATACAGCAGAATCGGAAAGTACCGTGTCAGGTACTCAAGGAGTAACTCAAAACCGCTCATAGGGCTGACCTTTCAACGCCTTGCGATCCAATGAGAGCGGGATCTTAGACCCTGGATTATGGGGATAGCAAGCGTCCAAAGGACCTACGGTATCGACCCGAAAGTCCTGGGCTCGGTTGCCTTGGAGGCGTCGCTGGCACGAGTGAGAAATCTGGGTGTTGGGGTGTCTATGCGACCGGAGGCATGGGCTAGGCTCAACCAAAAAAGACCAGTCCCACCCATGGACTTCTGTGGTCCGGCTGGAGTGGCTATTTATGAGGAGTTCTTCGCTTTGTTGGGTGGGGTAGGAGCCATGCAGACTGATGGCATGCGCAGGTGGGAGGGTGGAACATGGTCAAAATGATCCCATTCCGGCTCCAAGGCCGAGAAGGCCTTGGCTTTCTTGCGTCGGTGAATCTGGGTTTCTATGCGGGGATGATCTTGGCGTTGAGCGCCGCGGGTGGGAGGCTTGTCAGGCACCATGGATATTCCCTATGTTTGTGAGAAATCATTCTGAGAAATTATTCTCCAGGTTACACTAGCATCTGACGAATTGGCGGGTCAATGAGGACAAAGCCTCAATATTCTTGACAATACAGGACTATTTGGTATGGTTCTGACAGCAATACTTGCCTTACATGAAGGACAACCACCATGGCTAACTATCCAATGAAATGTGCCATCTCTTTCATGGTCT
>JANMVV010000005.1:0-6562 GCA_031392925.1 Vicinamibacteria bacterium | reverse complement strand
CGTTGCGGTTGGTCGAGCCCTCGAGGGCGGCGGAGGAAACCGTGGGCGCGGGAACCGCGGGCGTGGTGCCCGCACTGTCCGAGAAGACGCTCAGAACGAGGGCCGGAGCATCCGTGCCCTGCTCATGATCGACCGGCCAGGTAGAGAACTGGTAGGAACGCGAGGCGAAGAGGCGAACGCGGTACCAGATCTCGGATCTCACGCTACTCATCGAGTCCCGGCTCGCGGAGTTGAGGGGAATGGATCTGGCGGCGAGTGCCGAGATGTTGGTGCCCGCCGCCGCGACCACCGATCCGACGATCGTCAGGCCCGCCGGCACGAGTCGCAAGATCGCGAAGAGGGCGACGACCAGACGGAGAACCGGAACAAGAGAGTCGGCTCGCCTGGATTTCATTTCGTCCCCCCTTGTTCAGCCCCCCGGAGTCTAAAGGTCGAGTCGTCCCCGCGCGGCGGAATCACCGCGATTCTCCCTGCCCATGCGGACGATCTTCTCGACCTCTAAGGGGTCCCGAAGGATCTGCCAGAATCGACTGCAGTTCTTGTGGCCGCGGCCGCGACGATCGTGAGCAGCCTCGAGTTCGATGTGGCCCTCTTGGACCTGCACCTGCCGGACGGCGCCGGCACCGACCTGCTCCGCCGACTGATCGATGATGGCGCCCTGACCGACACCATCGTGCTCACCGGAAGTCGGGACATCGGAAGCGCCATCCAGGCCATGAAGCTCGGTGCGTCCGACTATCTCGTCAAGCCGACGCCTCTTGCCGAGCTCGAGATCGCGGTTGCTCAGGCCGCCGAGCGACACCGGCTCCGTGCCGAGAACCAGGCCCTTCGCGTGCGCCTCGAGCGGCACGAGGTTCACGCCGCGATCGTGATCGAGGATCCCGTCTTCCGCGAGGTGATCCGAAGCCTCGCGCAGGTGGACCCCTCGGATCTGGCGGTTCTGGTTCAAGGCGAGAGCGGCACTGGCAAGGAACTGGTGGCGCGGGCGGTGCACGACTCGAGCGCCCGCAAGGCCGGGCCGTTCGTCGCGATCAACTGCGCGGCCGTGCCAGACACTCTGTTGGAGAGCGAGCTGTTCGGTTACGAGAGGGGTGCTTTCACCGGGGCGGCCGCGCGAAAGCTCGGCCTGTTCGAAGTGGCCGATCGAGGCACCCTGTTCCTTGACGAGATCGGCGACATCTCAGCCGCGGTTCAGGCGAAGCTCCTGCGCGTTCTCGAGACCAAGGAGTTCTTCCGCCTCGGCTCCACTCGCGCGGTCCGGGCCGATGTTCGGGTGGTCTCCGCCACTAACAAAGATCTCGCCGACCTGATGGGAAGCGGGGGATTCCGCGAGGATCTCTACTACCGCATCAACGGGGTGACCCTTCGCCTCCCCCCGCTGCGCGACCGGCCGGGCGATGTGTTGCCGCTCGCCCTTCACTTCATGAGGATCCACGGGATCAAGCGCGGCCTGTCCCCGCGGGCGCGCGAGGCCTTGAAGGTCTACCGCTGGCCCGGCAACGTTCGCGAGCTCCAGATGGTGATTCGCCGCGCGGGGGCCCTCGCTAGCTCGGACCTGATCGAGGCGCGCGACCTGCTCCTTCAACCCGTGAAGGCGCCGCCTTCCGGAGGTGAACTTCCGGATGGCCTCACCCTGGACCAGCTGGAGGATCGTTACATCCGCCACGTGCTGGCCCAGTGTAAGGGTCATCGAGCCCGCGCGGCCTCGAGGCTCGGCATCAGTGTCAAGAGGCTCTACAACAAGATCAGCCCGGAGCGCCCGCGGGACAAGAGCGACGGGTCGGACCGAGGCCCCCTTTAGGCCTCACGCCGAAGCCTGCGGCGGGATCTGGCCCTCACGAAGGAGGCTCAGGGCCTTCACCTCGAGTTCCATCGCAGAAAGACTTGGCGATAGGGTCGTTGCCGCCGCCGGCCATGGCGGTTTCGCGACCTTGAAAGCCATCGAGGTCGCTCGGCTTCTCGATAGGCTCCCACGGGAGTGCTTCGAGGCGTCTTTGAATCGTGGCGCTGCTACTTCGGGCGAGGCATGCTGCCGGTGTTGGCGCGGAGCGGGGAGGGAAAGGTGACGCTGAAGGTCGGGCCGGCGCCCACTTCGAGCGTGCCACGCAGTTGCCTCGCCAGGTCGGCAACGAGCTGCAGCCCGAGCGAGCGGACCCGCCTCGCCTCAAAGTCTTCCGGAAGGCCAACGCCCGTGTTGCTGACGCAGATGCGCAACTGATCGCTACCGCCCGCCGGGCCGAACTCGACCTTGATCGCACCCGCACGGCCGTTGGGAAAGCCGTGTTTCAGGCCGTTGGAAATCAGCTCATTCACGAGAAGGCCGCAGGGAATGGCCTGGTCCATTTCAACCCGAACGCTCGCGAGATCAAGATCAAGCCCAATCGCGCGGGGCTCAAAGGTCAGCGCACGAAACGACTGAGTGGCCAGTTGCTTGAGATACGCGCCCAAGTCTACGGTCGCGAGCGTGCCGGAACGATAGAGAGTCTCGTGCAGAAGCGCCATTGTCTGAATGCGGCCCTGCATCTCCCGGAGCACGGATTTCACGGCCGGCGTCTCGTTGCGGCCGGTCTCCAGCCGCAGCAGGCTGGTGACGACCTGGAGATTATTCTTCACCCGGTGGTGGACTTCCTTGAGCAGCGCCTCCTTTTCTCGCAAGGACTCGCGGAGGGCCACCTCCGCGAGTTTGCGCTCGGTGATGTCCAAGTGGCCGCCCAGCAAACGCGCAGGTTCGCCCCCGGCGTCACGGAAGATCTCGGCTCGCGCGTAAACCCAACGCCAGGAGCCGTCCTTGTGACGCATCCGAAACTCCGCCTCGTAAGCCCCCTCCGGCCGCGTGATATACCGCTGCACGCGCTCCAGTGTCGGCCCCAGGTCGTCCGGGTGAACGCGCCGCTCCCATTCGCCGAACTCGTTGATGATCTCGTGCTCCTCGAAACCGAGCTGAGATTTCCATTCTTTCGAAAATACGACGCCGTTTGTCTTGAGATCCCAGTCCCACAGCCCGACGCTCGAAGCCTCTACCGCGAGCCGCAACCGTTCCGAGGTCTCGTGCGCCGCCGCCTCGGACGCCTTGCGCTCGGTGATGTCGCGGGTGACGCCCAGCATCCTGGTCGCGCGGCCATCTTCGTCGGGCAACGGTACGGCGTGCGTCTCGAGCCATCGGTGTGTTCCGCGAAGTCCGGTGATCTCGAATTCCAGCGTGCCGGTGTCGCCGCCGATGGCCCGCTTCTGAAGGGAGCCAAAAGCTTGACGGTATTCGGGCCGAATGATCGCGGCCAGAGAATGCGCATTCACCTCATCCACCGAGTTCGCTTCCAGCATGGCCAGGCCGGCGTTGTTCATCTCGAGCAACACGCCGTTGCGGCCCACGACCTTCACGCATTCCGGCCCGGCCTCAAAGATGGTTCGGAATCGCTGCTCGCTCACCCGCATCGCGTTCTCCGAGTGCTTCCGCTCCGTGACATCCTGAACGGTGCCGACGGCCTCGATGACGCGTCCGTCCGCTTCTCGACGGATTTTGCCGAGCGAGAACACCGTCTTCACCTGGCCGTCCGGCCAGACCACGCGGTATTCCGCCTGGAAATCGGCCGCGCTGGATTCGAGAGCTTTCTTGAAGGCGCTGTGGTAGCTCCCTTCCTGGTCCTCCGGGTGGATGACGGAGAGCATCGCTTCGTGGGTGGGCTGCACGCCGCGCGCCAGCTTGAACAGCTCAAACATCTCGTCGGACCAAATGAGCGTGCCATCGGGCAGGTAACGCCAGCTGCCGATCCTGGCGTTGCGCTGGGCTTCGTTCAGGCGAGCCTCGCTCTCCCGTAACCTTTCCTCCGTCCGCTTGCGCTCGGTGATGTCCTCCCTTATGCCCGAGAGGCGGGTGGTCCTGCCCGCTTCGTCCCGCCCGAGGACAGTTCCGATCGCGCTCACCCAGCGGAAGGAACCATCGGCATGCCGGAGACGCGCTTCGTATCGGTAGGACGCATTGGCTCCCTCCAAAGCGCCCCGGATCGTTTCCGCGACCGCATCCCTGTCCTCTGGATGGACCCGTTCGAGCCACTGCCCGCCCCCCGAGAGGCTTTCCTTCGGGTCGTAGCCCAGCATCGTGAAATAGGTCGGGCTGGCATAGATCGTGTCCGCCTTCACATCCCAGTCCCAGACGGCGATCGACGTCGCGTTTGTGGCCATCGTGAGCCGCTCCTTCATCAGTTCGGTGCGGGCTTCACTTCGGAGTTCCTGCTGCCACGCGCGGCTGAGGAACGCGCTCAGAAGGATGATGGCCGCCGAGGCCGTTGCCCAGATTGCGAGCGCCAGTGCGGCCAAGTGTCGCCAGGGCGCCAAGGCCAGCTCATACGACTGACCGACGACCACGACGAGGTCGGGATGTGCGGACAGGGTCCGATAGGCGAAGATGCGGACGATTCCGTCGATGACGCTGGGGCTCTTGTAGGTGCCGGCTGGACTCGATGGGAGGAGCGTTTTGAACAGGATATTGTCCTTGAAGGCCTTTCCCATCGAGACATCGTCGAACGGGGTGCGCATCATCAACACGCCATCGCGTCGCAACAGCGAAATCGAGCCGCCCTCTCCGAGCTTTACCCCGTGCCAGAGGCGGTCGAAATAATCCGGCTGGACTCCCGCGGCAATGATCCCCGCGAACACACCGCCGGCCGCTCGGATTGGCCTGGTTGCGGGCAGCCCCCATGTGCCGGTCGTTCGCCCTCGCACCGGGGCGCCGAGAATGAACTCTTTCTGTGGTTCCGTTCGGTGGATCTGGAAGTAGCCGCGGTCCTTGAGATCGAGCCCGATGTTGCTGGTGCCTGAACTGAAAACGATGCGGCCGCTAGCGTCCAAGACGTAAAGGGCACCGGAAAATGGAATCTCTTTCAACCGTTCGCGCAACAGAGCGCCGGCCGATCTCTCATTGAGACGGCCCTCCCCGGCGAGCGCTGCGAGGCCGGCCTGCGCGAGTTCAAGGCTCTGATCTACGGCCTGAATACTACGATCGGTTTGCTCTTGAATGACCCGGGCCAACGATTCGGTCAAGCGCTCGCCCGACTCAATGGCCTGCCTGTGAAGGTATGCCAGTGTGATGCCGGTCAGGGAACCAGAGAGAAAGATGAAGGTTGCCGCGAGCCAGAACACTTGGCGCCGAATGGACCCAAACACACGCGGCCGGGAGCCCCCGCGAGTCAAAGACCCGCTCGCCGGTGCGCCCGGCCTCTCTTCCTGGCCTGGGTTGAACGTCACTTGAGAACGAAGAGCCGGGGGGAACATTTTACTCTTGTCCTCATTTGGTGTGCTGCGCGCGAGGAGCGCATCAGGACCTCCTTCAGAACTGATTCAACGAAGCTGGGTTCAGGCACCGCCCCACTTACTTTGAGACTGGCCTCGGTGTGACGTTTCTTCCGGCCCCGTTGCGAGGTGTGCTTACAAAGCTGGAGCAGAGTATGCGCCCGCTGACCAGGCGTCGCAAGGTTTCGTATCGCGCCTGCTGGCGCACACAGCCTGAAAGCCTCAAGCGAGCGCCAGCCCAGCGAGTCCCGGATGTGCTCAGGGGCTACACTTCGCTTGTGGGTGTCAATCCGTCCGGGTTGGGTCGTGTGCTTGTGGCCGACGATGAGGCGGCCCTGGCCGAGTTGATCGCCACCATGCTGACCGAATCGGGCTATGAGGTCAGGGTGGCCCACAGCGTGGGCGAGCCCAAGTCTCTGATCGCGCAGCGCGAGTTCGACGTGGCCCTTCTCGGAGCGTAGGTGAATCAAGCACGGTTTGCCGTCAATTCCCGCGACCGCGGGTGGTCGTGGCGCGCCTGGGGGGCACTTCGGGGACCTGTAGACGCGCCCTGGCGTTGCCGCCGAAGGGGGTCCGAGGCGCCAAATCGTCGCGGCTAGCAGGCTTCGCCCTCGTGCGGTCAAACCCGCCTCTCCGCTGCCGCTGGTTACGCTGCCTCGTCGCCTCTGCCGTGGTCCCCGCCGTCGCCCTCGTCACCGAGAGCCTGTCGCCGGAGCACTTGACTCTTCCAGTAGGGCGGGCCGCGACCAGGCGCGCGGCTCGGCACGTCGGTCAGTTCCCCCGCCGCAGCCAGATAGCGGGCGATGCTGACGGGGTTCTTCACCACGGCGAGCAGCCTCATCCGCCCCTGGCAACTGGGGCAAGTGAGAAGCGCGAAGCCTGGCCTCGGGCCACGTCTACCGAAAATGTGCGCTGCAAGAGTTCGGCCCATGGGCGATATCCGCTCTTCCGCACCCTCTTCTCGGGTTCGACGTTTTCCGCGGTCGGGGGCAAACGCGGCGTCCCCCGAGGGGAGGCTGCGCGCTGACGCGCGAGCGCCATGGGCTTGCAGCCGCGAGCACCCCTGCATAGTGGATCGTGTGGAATCGTGGTGGAGGCACGCTCGTGGCCAGCCGAAACCGCGATCGTGCTCCTTGCCAAGATCGGGCCAGGCGGGCGCCGCGCCCTGGCCGCGTTTCTCTCCGAGTCGGAGATCTCCGTGGTCGACTTCTCGGATGCACACTGGCGGGCCGCCGCCGACGCCTACGGCCGCTTCGGGAAAGGCCGCCATCGCGCC
>JANMVV010000460.1:0-1875 GCA_031392925.1 Vicinamibacteria bacterium | reverse complement strand
GGTGGTCCGGAACGCGGTCATGATCGCACGCGAAATCGGCCCGACCTACCTCCAGCTCTATACGCCTTGCATTCTCGAAATCGGAAAGAACAGCATGGAAGGGCTCCAGGAAATGCGGGACTCGGAAAAACCGACCGAGCGTTTTGCCTATAGAGAGTACATCAGCGAACCAGCCAAACAACTCCTGGCAGAGGTGTCCGCCAAGGACAAGGAAAAGAAGGCCGCGGCAAAACAGCTCGCCTCCCAGGGAGCCTAATCCGATTCTGGAGGAGAGACGACCATGATCAAGAAAAGGCTGAATATCCGTATGTCTGGATTAGGCGGACAGGGCGCCGTCACCGCCGCGCATGTCCTGGCCATGGCTGCCAACCGCGATGGCAAGTTTTCAATCTCCAATCCCTTCTTCGGCGCCGAGAAACGCATGGCGCCGGCGGAGAGCTATTGTCGAATCGGCATCGAACGGATCTACGACCGTGGCGAGTTGGTATTTCCCGACGTCATCCAGGTCTTTCATCCCCAGGTCATCACCATGGGAAAGAGCTACACCATGCCCTTCTACTCCGGGGTAAAGGAAGGTGGCCTCGTTATCATCAACGCCGACCAAGAACTTCTGTCAGCAGACGACATTGAACGTCTCAATGATCTAAATGTTAAGGTGTTTTACATTGCGGGAACCGAGCTCGCGATCGAGGTGGCGGGCACCGAGCTATCGACGAATATGTCGATGATCGGATCTGTGGCGGGCATCACCAAGTGCGTCTCAATGGGATCCCTGGACCTCGCCCTACAGGAACGGTTCGGGAAGAAGTTCGTCGCCTCCGGTGGAACCGCCTCCTTGGATGAAGCGATCAAGAAAAAATTTGCCAAGAAAGAAATGTTGTTGGCCAAAAACCTGGCAACCATGCAGGCGGCCTATGAAATCGCCAGTGAATGGGCCGAGAAGAATAAGTATGAGCTGCGAGTCGGCAATCCTGCCGTTGCGGCTTAACGAGAGAGAAGGAACCAGCTCGCATGTATAACGTAGCGCAAGTCATCGACGAGAAATGCGTGGCCAAGAAAGGGTGCCGACTGTGCATCATGTATTGTCCGGAAGCCAACTGCCTCGACCTCAATACAAGCAAGATGGTAGCCGAAGTGAACATTGACCGTTGTAAAGGCTGTGACCTCTGCGTGGTCGTCTGCGACGCGGCTAAGCATTATGCCATCACCATGCAGGCAGTCAGTGCCACCGGGCAACTGATGTCCCAAAAAGGTGAGTCCGCCGCGCTTGGGCAGGCCTACCAAGGATAACCGTTTCGTGTAGCGGGTCTCCCGCGCAAGACCCCATGGCGCCTGCGCTATGGGGTTTTTTGTTGGTACCGCTCTGGAGGGAACAGATGGAAACCGAAGATAATGTCATTGATGAGCTCGTCCGAGAGATTGCCGGTCTGATCCACGAGTATCCGAAAGTGCTCGAACGGCGTGCAGCCGATATCCATGCCAGCGGGAAAGACCCTGAATTGGCGCAGACACTCATCAAAGCGGCCGACACCATGCGCGACAGTGGGAATCTCTATCTGACCTGGGCAAAGCACTACGCCTCCGTCGCAGCAGGCAATACTGACGCATCCTCGGATGAGGACGAAACTCAGGACTTCGACGTATAACGGAATATAGGCAGCAGGGCGAACGATTATCCTGATAGAAGAAAATCTCCCCCCAGCAGATATCTTTTGCTAGAATACAAAGCCCGATGACGGACTGTCTCGTTCCCCGGTAGCTCAGTGGTAGAGCAGCCGGCTGTTAACCGGCTGGTCGCAGGTTCGACTCCTGCCCGGGGAGCCACCATCTCAAGGCCTTCGAGACCTCTCTCGAAGGCCTTTGGCGTCTTCATTA
>JANMVV010000454.1:0-1649 GCA_031392925.1 Vicinamibacteria bacterium | reverse complement strand
ATATCGTGGGGAAGGGCATCGCAGACCCCGGCAGTCTGGTCGAGGCGATCACGCTGGCCGCCACGTTAGCCAAGAGGCGGTGAGGGGTCTGTCTAGTCTGTTTGGTCTATCTGGTCTGTCTCGTTTGTCTGGTTTATCCGGCTCGAATCGAGCGTCTGCCGATAAAGACAAAACCAAACAAACCAGATAGACCAGATAGACTAGACAGACCCGATAGACCCTTCACCGACGCCGAGCGGCTAACGTGGCGGCCAGCGTGATCGCCTCGACCAGACTGCCGGGGTCTGCGATGCCCTTCCCCACGATATCAAACGCCGTTCCATGGTCGACCGAGGTGCGAATGATCGGCAACCCCACTGTCAGGTTCACGCAGGTGCCAAAGGCAACGAGCTTTAAGGGAATCAAACCCTGGTCGTGGTACAGGGCCACCACACCGTCGTAATCACCCCTCGCCGCCTTGCCAAACAGCGTATCAGCCGGCAAGGGATCGCTGGCACGAATGCCCTGGGCCTGCGCCGCACGAGCCGCCGGGAGAATGACCCGCGCCTCTTCGTCCCCGAACAATCCATGTTCTCCGGCATGGGGATTCAATGCAGCGACACCAACTCTCGGGTTCTTGATTCCGAACAGGTCCCTCAACGCCAGATGGGCCAGTCTAATGGCTTTTTCGATTTTGGCCTGGGTGAGGAGTGCCGGCAAGTCTTTGATCGCGACGTGGGTCGTCACAAACATGATTCGGAGCGGTCCACCGATAATCATCATGCCGGATTCTTGCGTCTTGGTCAGGTCTGCCAACAGTTCCGTATGGCCGGGGAAATGACAGCCGGCCATGTTGATCGCTTCTTTGTTGATCGGTGCGGTGACAATGCCGTCGATGCAGCCAAGCTGCGCAAGCTCCACGGCCTTCTTGATAAACAACACGGACGCCGCCCCAGTCTCAGGCGCCGCGACCCCTCGCGGGAACCGCCCAAGGGGGTGATCGAGCGGGTCCAGCACGGCGAGATGATTCGACCGAGGAGGCACCGCCTCG
Source organism: Vicinamibacteria bacterium (assembly GCA_031392925.1). Lineage (GTDB taxonomy): Bacteria > Acidobacteriota > Vicinamibacteria > Fen-336 > JAGNNV01 > JAGNNV01. The sequence continues at coordinate 619 of JANMVV010000454.1, read as the reverse complement.
TGACCCTCCACTCGAATCACGTTCATCTTGAGTTTTAGACGCTTGACCTCCTGCTGCATCACCGGAAACGAGCCAATGACCAGCGGACGACAGAGTCGTCGCACCTTTGCCAGAGTCAAAGCCTTCGCAATCACCTCCGGGCCGATCCCAGCCGGGTCGCCCATCGTGATCCCTAATAGCGGACGCGTCGCCCGCGCTGGTTTTTCTGGTTTATTTTGTTTTTTTGGTTTGTCTAGTTGGGACTTCATTCTTGCTTTGCTCTCCGTTGAACCCTCTCGCCAACTAAATTAACCAGACAGACCAAACAAACCAGACAGACCTTCTCCCCTGGTCACCAACCATAGAGATATACCGCATACCCAATATAAAGGACGGCACTCCCACCCAGCAACCAGGGTCGCCAGAGACCGCCCCACGCAGCCTGCACCAATAAGAAAGTGGCCGCGACCACAGCAAGCACCATAGTGATCAATGCCGTCGGCGCCAGCGCCCAATCAGTACCCAGGAGTCCGATCGAGACCGGGATTGTCCCTTGAAAAACCATCGCGCCGGTGACATTCCCTACCGCCAAGCGATCTTTCTTCCGGTAGAGCCAGAGAAAACTGTTCGACATCTCGGG
>JANMVV010000442.1:0-2931 GCA_031392925.1 Vicinamibacteria bacterium | reverse complement strand
CCCCTTTGAGGCCGCCCTCATCGGAGCGCACGCGATGTTCAATCTATTGATTCTGGCGGCAGCCTTATCTTCCGCACCCACCCAGGCCCAAAGCGCCGCCGCGGTCGCGGAGGCGCTCACCCAGGTGAAGGCGGTCCGGCTCCAGGGCGTCATCAACGTGGACGGGAAGCTCGACGAGGCGGCGTGGCCGCAGGCGATCCCGCACACAAGCTTCACCCAGCGCGACCCCAACGAGGGCCAGCCGGTGAGCGAAGAGACCGAAGTGCGGGTGATGTACGACGACGACGCGATCTACATCGGGGCGCGCCTCAAGGACTCCCAGCCGAAGGCGATCAAGGCCCTCCTCGGCCGTCGCGACTCGGATCTTGCCTCCGATTCGTTCACGGTCTACCTCGATCCCTACAACGACAAGCGCACCGGCTTCTACTTCGGGATTTCCGCGGGCGGGACGCTCTCCGACGGCACGCTCTTCAACGATGACTGGGACGACAATGCCTGGGACGGGATCTGGGAGGGCAAGGCGAAGCACGACGCCGAGGGATGGACGGCGGAGTTCCGCATTCCTCTCTCTCAGCTTCGGTTCAAACAGGAGGACGTGGCCCGCTGGGGAGTCAATTTCCGGCGGTCGATCACGCGCACCAACGAACAGGCCTACGCCGCGCTTCGTCCGAAGAAGGAGAGCGGCTTCGTGTCGCGCTTCCTGCCCCTGGTCGGGCTCACCGGCCTGCAGCCCAAGCGCCGCTTCCTCGCCACTCCCTACACCACGGTGAGGACCCACACCTCCGCGGCCACACCGGGCGATCCCTTCAACGATGGCCGTCAAAGCAACGCCGCGGTGGGCGCCGACTTCAAGCTCGGCCTCGGCTCGAACCTCACCCTCGATGCCACCGTCAACCCCGATTTCGGACAGGTGGAAGTGGACCCCGCGGTGGTGAACCTCTCCGACGTCGAATCGTTCTACGAAGAGAAGCGGCCCTTCTTCATCGAGGGCTCGGGCACCTTCGGCTTCGGCTGGGGGGGGGCGTCGAACAACATGAGCTTCAACTACGCGAATCCAAATCTCTTCTATTCCCGTCGCATCGGACGGACGCCCCAGGGCTCGCCCGCGTCCGCGGATTTCTCTCGAGTGCCCGCCGGCGTGCGCATCGACGCGGCCGCGAAGCTCACCGGCAAGGTGGCGGGGGCCTGGAACCTCGGGGTGCTGCACGCCCGGACCGGCCGGGCCGTGGCCGACCTTTCGAACGCCGGCAAGTTCTCGAAATCCGTGGTGGAGCCCCGGGCCAACTACAGCATTCTGCGCGGCCAGCGCGACTTCAACGGAGGCCGTCAGGGTGTCGGCTTCATGGGAACGCTGGTGAAACGCGACCTTCAGGGCAGCGGCCTCGAGAACCAGCTCAATGGGCGCGCCGCGGCGTTCGGGGTCGACGGATGGACCACCTTCGGACACGGCAAGGGCAACGAGCGGATCTGGGCCCTCACCGGCCGCTTCGCGGTGTCGAATGTTTCCGGCACGGCCGCCCGGATCACGGATGTTCAGCGCGCCTCGCAGCATTACTTCCAGAGGCCCGACGCCACCCATGTCGAGGTGGATCCTCTCGCCAGGTCGCTCTCCGGCTATGCCTTCCGCGTGGCCCTCAATCGCGAGAAGGGCCCCATCCTCTTCAACACCGCCTTCGGGGCCACCTCGCCCGGCTTCGACACCAACGATGCGGGGATCACGGCGAGGACGGACCAGCTAAACGGGCACGTCTCGGGCGGCTATCGCTGGACGAAGCCGGGGCGGATCTTCCGCAACGCCGGGCTCCAGGGCGGCGTCTTCCGCACCAACGATTACGGAGGAAACAAGACGGCCATGGGCCTCTTCTCCTGGTCCTGGGCGACGTTCAAGAACTACTGGGGGTTCGAGGGGAGCGTCTTCGTGAATCCGGAGAGCATCTCGACCACGCAGACCCGCGGCGGTGTGGCCATGCTGCGGCCCCAGGTTTGGAGCTGGGATTTCGGCGTGAACTCCGACGACCGGAAGAGCCTCTCCGTGCGCTTCGGAACGCGCGGCGGCTCTGGCGACCAGGGGTCGAACTACAGTCGCGGCGGCTGGGTGTCGATCAACTGGAGGCCGGCGCCCAAGCTCTCGCTGAGCCTGAGCCCCGACTACGAGTACCAGAAGAACGGCGCGCAATGGGTGGCGAACCTCGCGGACCCGGCCGCGATCGCCACTTATGGGACGCGGCACGCCTTCGCGCGATTGAAGCAGGAGACGCTCTCCGCCGGCATCCGGCTCAACTGGACGTTCACTCCGGGCCTCAGCCTGCAGACCTATTTCCAGCCGTTGATCGCTTCGGGCAAGTACACCGACTACGGGGACCTGGCCCGGCCGAGGTCCTACGAGTTCGCGCGGTATGGCGTTGGCGTCCTCCCGCCCGGAGTGAGCAATCCGGACTTCGCGTTTCGGTCGATCCGCGGCAACGCGGTCCTCCGCTGGGAAGTCCGCCCCGGTTCGGCGGCCTACTTCGTCTGGACCCAGAGCCGCAACGAGTCCGATCCCACCGGTGAGTTCAACCTGGGACGCTCGTTCTCCACCCTCCTCGACGCCCACCCCGACAACATCTTCATGGTGAAGTTCGCGTTCGGCTGGAGCCTGTAGCCCGGTCACGCGATACACTCGTCTGACCCGCGCCAGTGCAGGCGGGACGAGGAATCATGGTCACCATCAACTTCACGCTGAACGGCCAGCCGGTCCGGGTCGAGCCCCGCGACGGCGAGTCGCTGCTGGAGACGTTGCGGGAACGCTGCGGCGTTCGCTCGACCAAGGACGGCTGCTCGCCGCAAGGCCAGTGCGGCTGTTGCCTCGCCATCGTGGGCGGGCGGGCGGTCACGACCTGCGCCATGCCCGCGAGCAAGGCCGCGGGCCAGGACATCCTCACCCTCGAGGGA
>JANMVV010000433.1:0-2073 GCA_031392925.1 Vicinamibacteria bacterium | reverse complement strand
CTCACCCGTGACGCGCTTCGCCGCCTCCGTCACTCCGAGATCCTCAAGCTCCGGGTCAAGGACGCCGGGGGCAAGGATTCCCGCGAGCGCATCGAGGAGATCATCGACAAGACCGAGCGTCAGATCGAAGTCCTGAAGGCTCTCTTCGCCGAGAAGGAAAACCGCCTCAAGCGCGGCGACGAGCTTCCGCCTGGCGTGATCAAGATGGTCGACGTCTTCATCGCCATGAAGCGCAAGCTTTCCGTGGGCGACAAGATGGCCGGTCGTCACGGCAACAAGGGCGTCATCGCCCGCGTCCTCGCCGAAGAAGACATGCCCTATCTCGCCGACGGCTCGCCGGTGGAGATCGTTCTCAATCCCCTCGGCGTTCCCTCGCGCATGAACGTCGGGCAGATCCTCGAGACGCATCTGGGGTGGGCCGGCAAGGCCCTCGGGATCCACTTCGCGACTCCCGTCTTCGACGGGGCGACCGAGGAGGAGATCTTCGACTACGTCGAGAAGGCGAATGTGGCGGAACGGGAACGAAACCCCCTCCGTCCCAACATCATCACCAAGGGAAAGACCACGGTGTGGGACGGCATCACCGGGGAAGCCTTTGAGAACCAGGTCGCGGTGGGCTACATCTACATGCTGAAGCTCTCCCATCTGGTCGACGACAAGATCCACGCAAGGTCGATCGGACCGTACTCCCTCATCACCCAGCAGCCGCTCGGTGGCAAGGCGCAGTTCGGCGGACAGCGGCTTGGGGAAATGGAAGTGTGGGCGCTCGAGGCTTACGGCGCCGCGAACATCCTCCAGGAGCTCCTCACCGCGAAGTCCGACGACGTGTACGGCCGCACCAAGATCTACGAGTCCATCGTCAAGGGCGAGAACTACTACGCCCCCGGTGTTCCCGAGTCGTTCAACGTCCTCATCCGCGAGCTACGGAGTCTCGGCCTCGATGTCGAGCTCATCAAGTCTCGCGTGACCGTCTAAGCAGTATCAGAGGCCCGAAGTCCCTAGATACGCGAAGCCAACTAGCTAAAGGACGAAACTCAAATGAGCATGACCCTACCTGTAAGCGCGAATCCGGAGCCCAAGCTCCCCGAATTCGACGCGATCCGCATTCGCCTGGCCAGCCCCGACAAGATCCGTTCCTGGTCCAAGGGCGAAGTCACCAAGCCGGAAACCATCAACTACCGGACGTTCAAGCCGGAGCGGGATGGCCTCTTCTGCGCGAAGATCTTCGGCCCGATCACCGACTGGGAGTGCTTGTGCGGCAAGTACAAGCGGATGAAGCACAAGGGCGTGATCTGCGACAAGTGCGGCGTCGAAGTCACGCAGTCGAAGGTCCGTCGTGAGCGCATGGGCCACATCGAACTCGCCTGCCCGGCGTCGCACGTGTGGTTCTTCAAGGGTCTGCCTTCCCGCATCGGCAACATTCTCGACATCTCGCTCCGGGATCTCGAGCGCATCCTGTACTTCGAGTCGTTCGTGGTCGTGGACTCGGGCGACTGCCCGGAGGTTCGCCGTCAGGAGCTGATCCCCGACGAGCGGTATCGCCAGCTTCGCCTCAAGTACCCGCGCCTCCGCTGCGGCATGGGCGCCGAGTCGATCAAGGAGCTTTTGAAGCGCGTCGACGTGGACGAAGAAGCAACCACCATCCGCGAGAAGATGAAGACCGAGACCTCGGTCCAGAAGAAGCTGAAGTTCGCCAAGCGCCTCAAGGTTCTCGAAGCGGTTCGCAAGAGCGGCAACCGTGCCGAGTGGATGATCATGGACGTCATCCCGGTCATCCCCCCGGAACTTCGTCCTCTGGTTCCCCTCGATGGCGGCCGTTTCGCCACCTCCGACCTGAACGACCTGTATCGCCGGGTCATCAACCGCAACAACCGTCTGAAAAAGCTGATGGAACTCAAGGCGCCCGACGTCATCGTTCGCAATGAAAAGAGAATGCTTCAGGAGGCGGTCGATGCTCTCTTCGACAACGGTCGTCGTGGGCGTGTTCTGCGCGGCGCCAACAACCGTCCCCTCAAGTCGCTCTCCGACACCCTCAAGGGCAAGCAGGGTCGCTTCCGTCAGAACCTGCTCGGC
>JANMVV010000389.1:0-16383 GCA_031392925.1 Vicinamibacteria bacterium | reverse complement strand
GACGATCGGGGTGATCGCGAGAGAACCGGAAGTGGCTCTGAAGCGCACCTCGGCTCTGAAGTCCTGGAACGTCCCGTTCCACGTCCCGTCATCATACAGCGGCGCGCCGGGCGGCGCGGCTAACCTCGCTTTGTGCGGTGTCTCCCCACCGTACCTCGACACCACAAAAGGAAGACTCACGCCCACCGCGAGGCGGCTGGTGACGCCGTAGCTCAGGTCCGCAAGGGCGCTGTGAAAGAGCATGTCACCTGGGGTCTGGATGGCTCCAGTGTAGCTCGTGTGGTGATCGGCCCAACTGAAACCCCAGCCAAGGCTTAGTGTCGCCTCGCCCTTCGGAGGCACCCAGGCCTGGGCCGAGGCCGTCCCTGTCATCGCCACCAGACACCCGATGCAGACCAATGCGCTGAACACGACCCCTCGCGAGTTGCGCATCAGCCTCTCCCTTTCTTCTCCGTCGGCCACTTCTGCCCTTCCGCTCGTGAGCTAAGCTTCCACCATATTAGGTGCGGGCAGAGACGAATGTCATTCGCGAATCCTTCGGTATTCCTGATTTCGTAGCCTCCTTGAAATGCGGCTCCGATTCGCGAACTGCGTCTATGACCCGGAGACGCGCGAGTTGCTGGTCGATGGCAGGCCGCGCGATCTCTCCCCGCGGTCTTTCCGTCTCCTCGAACTCCTCATCGAGGCGCGGCCCAAGGCTCTGGCCAAGGGCGAATTGATGGATCGGCTGTGGCCCGACGAGTTCGTTTCTGAGTCCTCACTGCCGCGTCTGGCGGCGGAGTTGCGCGCGGCCCTCGGAGACGACGCGAAGAAACCCCGATTCATCCGCACCCTCCACACGTACGGCTACGCGTTCGTCGCCGCGGAGACCCCTTCGCCCGGCGTGGAAGGACCTCCCTGCCGCCTCATCTGGGGCGAACGCCAGATCCATCTTCTCCCCGGTGAGAACCTGGTGGGTCGCGACGCAGAGGCCCGCGTGACCATCGACCTCGGCCGGGTGTCGCGGCGGCACGCCCGCATCGTGGTGAGTGGCGAACGAGTCGTGTTGGAGGACCTGGCGAGCAAGAACGGCACGTTCGTGAGCGGACGCCGGGTCGCTGATCCTGTCGACCTCCAGGACGGAGATGAGATCGGCGTGGGTCCGGCGGTACTCGTCTTTCGCCGGTCGCTCTCGAGCCTGACCACCCAGACCGGTTCGCGCTCCGGATTCTGAGACCATGGCCCTTGCTGCCGACTCGCGCGTCGGTCCTTACCAGGTGCTTGGCTCCATCGGGTGCGGCGGCATGGGAGAGGTCTATCGGGCCCGCGACCTTCGCTTGTCGCGGGACGTCGCGGTCAAGGTGTTGCGCGCGGACGTGTCCCGCGATCCCGACCTGGTCCGGCGCTTCGAACAGGAGGCGAAAGCGGTCGGCGCCCTCAATCACCCCAATATCCTGACCGTCTTCGACACCGGAGAGAGCGACGGCCTGCCGTACATCGTGTCGGAGTTGCTTCAGGGCGACACCCTCCGGGAGCGCCTCCAGTCCGGTCCGCTCGATGTGCGCAAGGCGGTTGAGTACGGGATCCAGGTCGCCCGCGGTCTGGCCGCGGCCCACGAGCGGGGGATCGTCCATCGCGACCTCAAACCAGAGAATCTCTTTCTTACGAAGAGCGGCGTCGTGAAGATTCTCGATTTCGGGATCGCGAAGCTCACCCAACCCGGGGAACAGCACGTCAGCTCCGAAGCGGACACCGCCGCTCACACCACGCCCGGCACGGTGATGGGCACGAGCGGCTACATGTCTCCCGAGCAGGTCCGGGGCCTCGCCGCCGACGAGCGGTCCGATCTCTTCTCGTTCGGCGCGGTTCTCTTCGAGATGCTCCTCGGCCGCCGCGCGTTTAAGAGCGCGACGCCGGCGGACACCATGAGCGCGATCCTGCATTCCGATCCGACGCCGGCCTTGTCGGAGACCGGCCGGATTCCCGGCGGCGTGATTCGCATCGTGACCCGCTGCCTCGAGAAATCCCGCGAGGATCGCTTCCTAACCGCGCGCGAACTGGTGAGTGCCCTCGAGTTCACGCCGGACGACACGAAATCGGTCGAGGCGAGATCGAACGAGACGCTTTTCCTCGCGGTTCGTTCCTGGTCCCCGGCGTTCACTCTCCCACGCGCCGCGGCGCTCGCCGCGGTTCTGCTCGGGGGCGCCGTGCTCCTCCTTTGGACCGCCCTTAAGCTCGTGCCCCAGAATACGCCTCCGCGGTACCAGCGCCTGACCTTTCAGCTCGGCGACGTGAAGTTGGGTCGGTTCGCTCCCGATGGAGAGACCCTCGTCTATTCGGCGCAGTGGGGCACCGCGCCGTTGGAGATCTTCACAACCCGCGCCGCGGCCGGAGGACCGCGGAGTCTCGGGATCAAGGAGGCCCTGGTCATGAGCGTCTCCAGTCGCGAGGAACTGGCGGTTCTCCTGCAGCCGCGACTGCTGACTTGGAACGCCTTCGAGGGCATGTTGGCCAAGGTCCCCATGACCGGAGGGGCGCCCCGCGAACTCCTCGAGGGCACGGTCGGCGCCGACTGGTCGCCGGATGGCAAGGAGCTCGCGGTGAGTCATGCCGTGGCCGACCGCCACCAGATCGAATTCCCCATCGGGCACGTTCTCTACGCACCCGATCCGCCGACCTGGATCAATGTCGTGCGCGTTTCCCCCACCGGCGAGCAGGTCGCCTTCCTTGAACATCCGCAGAGTGGCGATGGACGGGGTGACGTCAAGGTCGTCGATCTCAGGGGAAAGGTGACGACCGTCGCGGCCGGATTCAGCGTGATCGACGGCCTGGCCTGGTCACGCGACGGGAGGGAGATCTATTTCGGCGGCCAGCGCGACGGCGGCACGCCGAGACAGCTCAACGCCACGACGCTCAAAGGCGAGGTCCGTCTCCTCACCGAATCGCTGGGCTCCATTCAGTTCCTGGACCGGGCCGCGTCCGGCCTCGTGCTTCTCGCCCGGCAAACCATATGGACGGAAATGCGCGCGCGGCCCCGTGGATCGAAGGACGAGATCGAGATGGCCGGAGCCGACCTGACGTTCCTCTCCGATCTCACGCCCGACGGCAAGCGCGTTCTCGGCACCGATGCGGGGGTGGGCGGCGGTCCCAATTTCACGTCGTTCGTCCAGATCACGGACGGATCGCCACCCGTGCGGTTGGGAGAGGGTGATGGCCAGGCTCTCTCTCCCGACGAGGGATCGGTGCTGCTGCTACTGCGGACCTCGCCGCCGAAACTGAGAATCGAGCCCACGGGCGTGGGCGAGGCGCGCGATCTCCCGCTCGGACCGATCGTCAGCTACGGCCGCGCGGTTTGGGATCCCTCGGGGAAGCGCGTCATCTTCTCCGGAGCGCAACTCAACAAGGATTCGAAACTCTACGCTCAGGACGCGTCCGGCCAACAGCCGCCCGTGGCTTTCACCGAGGAAGGCATCAGCCTCGCGAAGCTCGGTCGTCCGGTCTCTCCCGACGGCCGGTGGATCGCGGGAATTGGAGGGGACGGGGTACCGGAGCTGTATCCGCTGGCCGGAGGCGAGCCCCGCGTGATTCCGACGCTTGGATATCTCGACACCCCGGTCGCCTGGTCCCAGGATGGTCGCGAATTGTTCGTGGTCCGCTACGAAGACACGCCGCTGCGCATCGATCGCGTGGACATCGTTACCGGCCGGGCCCGACCATGGACGGGCCTGCGCCCCGGACCTCTCTCCGGCCTCCTCGGCGACTACCGGATCCTCATCTCGCCCGACGGCAAGTCGTACGTATACAACTACGTCCGCAAGATGAGCGACCTCTATCTCGCGACGGGAATCCGTTAGTACAATTCGCGTTCCTGCCCGGACTTTCCGGGTCTCTCTCAAGAAACCCTCCAACCCGAAGGCCACCCGACCAGCGTCTCTATGCCGAATATTGCAATCATTGGCGGCCAGTGGGGTGACGAGGGCAAGGGGAAGATCGTCGACCTGATCACCCCGGCCTTCGAGATCGTGGCTCGCTTCAACGGCGGGCACAACGCCGGCCACACCGTCATCCGGGGGGACAAGAAACTCGTCCTGCACCTCATTCCCTCCGGGATCCTGCATGAGGGCGTTCTTTGCGTGCTCGGGCCGGGCCTCGTCATCGATCCCACCGCACTCGAGGCCGAGGCGAAGGAGGTCGAAGCGCTCGGAATCGATGTCTGGGCGAACCTCGTGGTTTCCGATCGCGCACACGTCCTTCTTCCGCACCATCGCGCGCTCGACCTGATGGCCGAGGAGAGGAAGGGAAGCGCGAAACTCGGCACCACCGGTCGCGGGATCGGTCCTTGTTACGAGGATAAGGCGGCTCGCCGCGGGATGCGCATTTCCGACGTCCTCATTCGCGAGCGCATCGATGTGAAGCTCGCGGCCCTGCGCGAGCACTTCGAGGCTCTCTGCCGCGGCTACGGGGTCACCCAGGACATCGACTGGAAGAAGACGGCTGACGACCTCGAGGCCTTCGGCACGCGCCTCGCCCCGCGCGTGCGGGACGTCTCGGCATTGCTGCATCGTGAGATGACCGAGGGATACACGGTCCTCTTCGAAGGCGCGCAAGCGACGCTTCTCGACCTCGATCACGGCACCTACCCGTTCGTGACCTCGTCGTCCGCGGGCATCGGCGGCGTGGTCACCGGCCTGGGCGTGCCGCCCTCGAAGATCGACGGCGTGCTCGGCATCGTGAAGGCCTACACCACCCGCGTGGGCACGGGCCCGCTCCCCACCGAACTCAAGGACGAAACGGGGGAGGGACTGCGCGAGCGCGGCGGAGAATACGGCGCCACCACCGGACGTCCGCGTCGCTGCGGGTGGTTCGACGCGGTGGTCGCGCGCTACTCGGCGCGCGTGAACGGCTTCGAGGGCATCGCCCTCACCAAGCTCGACGTGCTCGATCCGCTGGAGGAGATACCGATCTGCGTCGGTTACCGGTACCGCAACACCCGGCTCGACGACATCCCGGCCGACGTCACCATCTACGAAGAGTGCACGCCCATCTACGAGAACATGAAGGGCTGGAAGACCATGACCGGTCACACTCGCGAGTGGGCGGAACTCCCGGTGGAAGCCCGCGACTACATCAAGAAGATCGGCGACCTCGTGGGCGTCGAGGTGCCTCTTGTCTCCGTGGGCCCCGATCGCGACGCCTCGGTCATCGACAACCGCGCGCGAACCTCTGGCTGGCTGAGGGCCTGAAGCCATGACTCTCGCTCTCGTCGCTCTCGCCCTGACCCTTTCGATCCAGGCCGCCGAGGCCCCGTCGAAAGGGGACGCGTGCACGCTCCCGTCGGGACTGCGCGAGGCGCTTCACCAGCGCTTCGGGTCCGCACGCGTCTTGAAGTCCGCCGACCTCTATGAGGATGAGCGCGGTCTGTTCCAGAAGGAGCATTCAGGCGCCTGCCCCGGAATCGCGCGCGGGCAGTTCTTCGGTTCCGGCCAGCGCCCGGCCATCGCCCTCGTCCTCCTCCAGGTCGAGCCGAAGAAGAATCTTCGCCTCGTGGTGGCGAGGCCCGCTCTTTCTGCGTGGACCTTCGTGGAGGTCGACGAACTGGACCAGGGAAGCACCGCGGTGGTGGGGCGCAAAGGCCCCGGCACCTACACCGATCTCCCGAGTGCCACGGCTCGAAGTACCAACAACGATGCCGTGACCCTCACCGGCTACGAGTCCTGGCAGCGCGTGTACATCTGGAACGGCCGGACGTTCGACCGGGTTCAGGTCGTCAACTGAAACACGCCGGGCCCTTCCGGGCGACATATAATCCGCGGCTCGCGAACGCGTTTTCCGCACACCGCGCGTTGTGCCTGTAGCTCAATGGTAGAGCAGCGGCCTTTTAAGCCGTTGGTTGTGGGTTCGAGCCCCACCGGGCGCACCACCTCTTAGTTGGGGGGCCGCAGGTCTGGGAACGGACTGCCATGCTCAGCCCCCCAAACCCCCGGTTCGCTTCGGCGGGCGTGAAGCCCGCCTTCGCTCAGGTGCCCGGAACGATAGTGACTCCGATTGGCCGGGCCCCGAAGGCTCTGTCTATCTCTCGTTTTTCACGACGCGGCCGCTCTTCATCACGAACTTCACGTTGCGCAGAGCGGTGATGTCCTTGGTCGGGTCTCCGCTCACCGCGATGATGTCGGCTTCCATCTCCGCGGCGATGGTGCCGATCTGGTCCTTGAGGCCGATGGCCTCGGCGTTGAGTGAGGTTGCGGAGATGATCGCTTCCATCGTCTTCTGGCCGCCCTCGTTCACGCGGCAGATGAGGTCCTCGACGTTGCGGCCGTGGGCGCCCGCCACTGCGTCGGTGCCCCAGACGATCTTCAGGCCCGGTGTCGCGAGAGCGCGCTTGAAACCGTCGAGGGCCAAGGGGATCGCCTTCTCCATGGACGCGAAACCCTCGTCGTTGTAGTTGCCGATACCCTGATACTTCGCCCGGTTGTCGAGGTAGTTGCGGAAGACGAGGCCGCACTGGGGATCGTGATACGTGCCCCGTTCGGCCATGAGCTTGAGAACGCCGTCGGTCGCGAAGACACCGTGCTCGATCTGCGTGCAGCCGGCCTTGGTCGCGGCCAGCACCGCCTCCGCGCTGTGCGCGTGGATGAGGGAGCGGAGGCCCTGGGCCCTGGCTTCGGAACACACAGCCTCCAATTGCGCGTCGGTCATGGTCTGCGCGCCGCCCTCGCGGATGCTCTTCGAGGCGAAAACCTTGATGACGTCAGCCCCTTCGGCTTTGCGGGCCCGGACCAGCGCGCGGAGTTCGTCGGGAGTCCCCGAACGCTCGGTGAGGGGCTCGAGGGAAGTCAGGATGCGCGGCCCGACGATGACGCCGCGCTTGATCGCGTCGCGCAGTTCCTTGTCTTCGGGCGACCCCAGGCTCTGCAGGGTCGTGATGCCGCTCATCAGCGTCGCGTACGCGTTGCCCGCGGCGGCCAGCATGCCCTCGGTCTTCGTGTCGCCGTCGTTGCCTTGGTGAAAGCGGCCCTTCGAGTTGAAATACCAGACCACGTGCGCGTGCGCGTCGATGAGGCCGGGGAGGATGGTCGCGCCACCCAGATCGTAGGTCGCCCCGGCCGGCGCATTGGCTTCGACCTTGGTGATGCGCGAGCCCACCACGGTGATCCGCGCGTTGGGGATGACGCCGCCGCGTCCGTCGAGCACCGCGGCCGCCCGGACGGTGATGGGGACGTCGGCAGCGCGCGCGATCGGCGCCAGGGCGAGGAGCAGGACCATGGAAATTCTGGAGGGAGTTCGCATCGGCGAAGTGTAGCGCCGCTTGTCCGGCTCGCGCCGCGTCGCGTAAGTTGAGCCCATGATGACCTTGAACGGCGCGTTCCTTCGGGCGGCACTCTTCACCACCTTCGCGGCCAACGCGGTCTTTGCCCAGTCGGCTGCCCCCCTCGCGAAACCCGAAGTGACCGAGGGCGATTTCCAGATTCGCGACTTCAAGTTCGAGTCGAAGGAGACCCTGCAGACCCTGAACCTCCACTACCGAACGCTCGGCCAGCCGGTTCGAAACGCGCGAGGCCACGTCACCAACGCGGTCCTGATCATGCACGGCACCGGCGGCACGGGGCTGGGGTTCCTCAGCGACAACTTCGGCGGCGTGCTCTTCGGTCCCGGGCAACTCCTCGATGCCGCTACGCACTACATCATCCTTCCTGACGGCATCGGTCACGGCAAGTCGAGCAAGCCGAGTGACGGCCTTCACGCGAAGTTCCCGCGCTACGGCTATGGCGACCTCGTGACCGCGCAGTACCGGTTGGTCACCGAGGGCCTCAAGGTCGATCACCTTCGTCTCGTCATGGGGACATCGATGGGCGGCATGCACACGTGGATATGGGCCACGCGATATCCGGACTTCATGGACGCGGCCATGCCCCTCGCGAGCCTTCCCGTCCAGATCGCCGGGCGAAATCGGTTCTTCCGTCGGATGGTGAGCGACGCGATCCGCAGGGATCCCGAGTGGAAGAACGGCGAGTACACGACCGAGCCCCATGGCCTCGTCTCGGCCGTGTACACCCTCATCTTCATGACCAGCGTGCCGCTTCAGTGGCAAAAGACGGCGCCCACGCGCGACGCCGCCGACAAATTCTTCGACCAGACCGTAGCGACGCGCCTGGCCGCGAACGACGCCAACGACATGCTGTATCAGTTCGAGGCCTCGCGCGACTACAACCCGCAGCCCGACCTGGACCAGATCGTGTGCCCGCTGCTCGCGGTGAACTCCGCGGACGACCAGGTCAATCCGCCCGAGCTTGGAATTCTCGAGGAACAGATCAAGCGCGTGAAGAGGGGTCGCGCGGTGATCATCCCGATTTCCGACAAGACACGCGGTCATTCCACTCATTCGTTTCCGGCGGTCTGGGGCGACGAACTCGCGCGTCTTCTGAAGGAATCCGAACCGAAGCCCTGACCTTCTGAGAGACTAGACGCCTCCATCCAGAGAGAGACGACCACCTCGATGACTGTGATTCTCGAAATGCGAGGCGGCGTGGCTGTGCTCACGCTCAACCACCCGCCGGTGAACGCGCTTAGCGCCGCGGTGAAGCAAGCGCTCCTCGAGCAGCTCGACGCGGTCCTCGCCGACGTCGCGGTGAGCGCGGTGGTGATCGCAGGAGCGGGGAAGCACTTCAGCGCGGGCGCCGACATCCGCGAGTTCGAGGGAGCCGCGAGAAAAGGCCCGTCGCTCCCGGATCTCATCGACCGTATCGAGAGGTCGCCCAAGCCGGTCGTGGCTGCACTGCACGGAACCGCTGCGGGGGGCGCATTGGAGTTGGCGCTCGGCTGCCACTACCGGGTGGCTGAAGCGGGCGCGGAACTGAGTCTTCCCGAAGTGACCCTGGGGATTCTGCCCGGCGCCGGCGGCACCGCTCGCCTGCCGCGCCTCGTCGGCCTCGAGGAGGCGCTCGACCTGATTCTGAATGGACGTCGCGTGGGGGCGGACGAGGCGGTCCCACTCGGCCTCGTGGATGAAGCGGTTCCGCGCAACACCGCGCGCGAACGCGCCATCGCTTTGGCGGAACGGGTCAGTCGACGTTCTCCCCGGCGCACGCGCGACATCGCCCTGGTTCCGTTGGCTCCCGAAAGCCTCGCCCGCATCGAGGCCGACCTCAAGAAGGCCGCCCGCGGGCGCAAGGCGCCAGCGGCGGCGTTCGATTGCATGAAGCGGGCGATGTCCCTTCCGTTCGACGAGGCCCTGCGGCTGGAACGCGAAGCCTTCCTCGAGCTCCTGGGCAGCGAGGAGTCTCGGGCCTTGCGGCATGTGTTCCTCGCCGAGCGCGAGGCGCAGAAGGCCGGCGAGCTCAAGAAGGGCACGACCATGCGGGCCATCCGCAGGGTGGGCGTGATCGGCTTCGGCACCATGGGCAGCGGCATCGCCATGGCCTTCGCGAATGCCGGGATTCCCGCGGTGGTGATCGACGAGACGAAGGAGGCGCTGGACCGCGGCCTCGCGAAAGTCCGCGCGACCTACGAGGAATCGCTCGCCAAAGGCCGGCTTTCCGACGACGAATGCGCGGCTCGGATCGGCAGTATTCGCGGGGCCACCGACTACCGCGACCTGGCTCAGGCCGACCTGGTGATCGAGGCGGTCTTCGAGGAGATGGAAATCAAGCACAGGGTGTTCGAGAAGCTCGACGAGGTCTGCTCTGACCAGGCCATCCTCGCCACCAACACCTCGAGCCTGGACGTCGATGCGATCGCGGAAGAGACGAAGGATCCCTCGCGTGTCCTGGGCCTGCACTTCTTCTCGCCCGCGAACATCATGAAACTCGTCGAGGTCGTGCGACCGGCCACGGTGTCCGCGAACGTGCTCTCATCGTCGCTCGACGTGGTGAAGCGGATCGGGAAAATCGGCGTGGTGGTGGGCGTGTGCGACGGCTTCGTGGGTAATCGGATGCTGTATGCGTACCGGCGTCAGGCTGACTTCCTTCTCGAAGAAGGCGCTTTGCCCGCCCAGGTCGACCGCGCGCTGCGCGAGTTCGGCATGGCCATGGGTCCGTACCAGATCGGCGACCTCGCCGGCCTCGACATCGGCTGGCGGATTCGGAAACGTCAGGCGGCGACGAGGGCGAAGGACTTGCGCTATTCAGAGATCGCGGATCGGCTCTGCGAGATGGGCCGGCTCGGCCAGAAGACGGGAGCCGGCTGGTATCGATACGAGAAGGGGAGCCGAACCCCCGTGCCCGATCCCGAAGTCGACGCGCTGGTACGCACGGTCAGCGGCGAGCTTGGTTTCAAGCGCCGTGAGATCTCCGACGAGGAGATCGTCCTTCGCTGCTTCGGGGCGCTCGTGAACGAGGGCGCGCTTCTCATCGAGGAAGGCGTCGCCCTCCGCGCGGGCGACATCGACGTGATCTGGATCCACGGCTACGGTTTCCCGCGCCATCTTGGTGGTCCCATGCACTGGGCGGATGGCTTCGGGCTCGGGAAGATCGCGGCTGCGGTTGACCGTATGAATGCGGAACAGGGCGCACTGGTCCGGCCGTCCTCGCTGCTCGAGCAACTCGCCCGCGATGGGCGCGGATTTGGAGAGTCTCCCCGGCCCCAGCCCTGCTAGAGGCCCCCCAGCCCGCCCTCATCGCGCGCGTGCTCGACGCGCAACTTCAACCGACCGGTCCGCGCCCGACGGCGTTAGGCGTCCGGCAGATCGTCGAAGCGCCACGTCGGGCGCGGTCCCGGTACGAGGGCGTCTTCGTTCTTGAGCGCAGCCAGCAGGGCCTGAAGCCGGACGCGCTCGGCCGCGAGGTCGAAGCCGATGTAACGAGCGGGATAGGGCTCGAAGCGGCCCATCGCGCGCGTGAACGTTCTGAGCGCGCCCACGTGGTTTTCCCGATGGAGGTGGTGGAATCCCACGCTGACCTGGATCAACCCCTGGAAGAAATCGCGCGCGGGCCCTCGCAGACCCGACCACAGCTCCTCGAGAGTCTCGTGGCACTCGAAGTAGAGGCCGCGGTTGAACTGCGCCACGCCCCTGGCCAGGGCGAGCCTTTGATCGCTCGTCAGGTCCGGATCGGCGGGGACCTCCATCATTTGAGGATACGTCGCCCTCCCGTCTTCGGCCCGCCTAAGATGCGGAGTTCGCGGGTTTTCTGGGGGCGGTCGCGGTCAGCTACCTGTTCTTCGGCTGGCCGGAACGCATCAGTGGAGATATCCGAGCGCCTTCAGGTTCTCCATCTCTTCCTTGGTCAGGACGGTCGCTTTTCCGTGGGCCACGCGGTTGCTGCGGTGCGTCTCGATCCACGCGAGCAGCCGTTGACGATACAGCGACGCCAGCAGAGGTCGCCGTTCTCGAATGTCCTCCTGTTCGGAGGGATCCTGCTTCAAGTCGTACAGCTCCTGATTGCCGTAGCGGGTGTTCAGTATGAGCTTGAATCTCAGGTCCCGCCATGCGTATTGGGGCCGCGGCCCGGCATTGCGGGTCACCACGAAGTCGTGAGGGGCGCCGCCCTCGATCCTGCTGAGCAGGCTCCGGCCCTGGAAGCCACGCTGTCCCTCCTGACCGCGCACGCCCAAGATTTCGGCGATGGTGGGCGCGAGGTCGAGCAGGTCTGCCAGTCCGGCCACGCGCCGGCCCGCGGGTCCGCCCGGTAACCGAATCACCAGGGGGACGTGGACGCTCTCGTCGTAGAGCTGTTCGTTGTGGCCGATGAAGCCGTGCTCGCCCAGGGCCTCACCGTGGTCGGCCGTGACGATCACCGCGGTGCGCTCCCAGAGTCCAGCCGCCTCCAGGGCCTTGCGCAGCTCACCAATCGCATGATCGGCCCGGGCCAGGTTCCCATCGTAGAGCCTCACCAGGTGTGCGCGCTCCTCCGTTGTCGCGGCCACCCTGCGTGCGTTGACGGTGTTAGTCCAGTACATCTCGGTACGTTGCTCCCGGCCCAGGGGGGCGTCGGGCCCGAACATGGTGACGTAGGGAGGTCCCGGGTCATAAGGGAAGTGGGGCTCGCGGAAATGGAGGTAGGCGAAGAAACGGCCCGTGCGGCTGGCCTGAAACAGCGGCATGGCCATCTCGGCCAGCGTGTCGGCGTCGTAGGGCGACGGCACGCGCAGGTAGTCGTTGAAGCCGCGGTCCAGGCCGAGGCCGCGTCCCGCCATGCCATTGGCGACAAGGCTCGAGGTGTGGATCCCCTGGGCCGAGAGCACCTCGGCCAGCGTCGGGCTCTCTCTTGGAAGCGCGGCGTCGTAGGCGGCGCCCGCGTGGTGCTGCTCGTGGTACTGGGAGGTCCACACCGAGGCCATCGCCGACAATGTGAACACCGCTGGGGTGAAGACCTGCTCGAACAGGATGCCTTCGCGGGCCAGCCGGTCGATTTCCGGCGTGGTTGCGCGCGTGTAGCCGTAGCAGCCGAAGTGTGCGGCACCACCGGCATCGAGCACGATGGTGACGACGTTCAGGTTTGCGAGCCCCGCAGGCGTCGGCGCCCGGCGCGGCTCCGGCGTGGGCGCGGCTCCGTCCGGCATGACCACGCGCGGCGCGCGCCAGACCGCCCAAGCATGGTGCGGGCCTTCGACCTGCAACGACACTCGCAGCGGGCCTGGCCCGCTGAAGGGCAGCCCGACCACGACCTCGCGGGCCGGCCCCGACACCTCGGCGCTCCAAA
Source organism: Vicinamibacteria bacterium (assembly GCA_031392925.1). Taxonomy (GTDB): domain Bacteria; phylum Acidobacteriota; class Vicinamibacteria; order Fen-336; family JAGNNV01; genus JAGNNV01. The sequence continues at coordinate 3,769 of JANMVV010000389.1, read as the reverse complement.
GCTCGCGTGCGGGCGAACCCTCGCTCTCCACCCGGACCGAGAGCCGGACGCGACTGCCGAGCGCGCGCGCCCCGCCATTGAGGCCCGGTGTGAAGCGCAACTCGGCGCCGGGTCGCGCTTCCATCACGTAGTGAACGCTGGTCGGGCCGGCCTGGAGTATCGCGGGTACGCCCTCCTGCTCTTCGCTCGAAAGCGGTGGCGGCGCATCCGAGGCGAGCAGCTCCAGCAGCGGCGCGCTTGAGGCGGCGCCGACGGTCAGGCTGTGAAATCCCGCGGCGAGCCGCGGCGCATCGGGATCGGAAGGCATCGTCACTTGTCTGAACACGAAAGAGAGCTGGTTGGCGCCCACGCGTTGTTGTGCTTCCGGCAGATCGATGCGGTACCGCCGACGCCGTCCGCGCAGCTCGAGGGTGCCGATCGCGGCCCCGTTCAAGGTGACCTTTGCCGTCTGCTCTTGTAGCCCGGCCGGCAGGCTCGCGTCCAGCAACGCGATCCTCGGCTCCACCGTCGCGAGCCTGAACACCACATCAGGACGGCGCTGTGCCCATGCGAAGCGGCCATCCGCGGCCAGAAAGCCGTGTTCCTGGTTCTGCTCCGCCGCCGCCGCGCCGAACAGGATGGTCTGCCAGGGCGCCTCGCGATCCGCCACCGACAGGGTGGCGGAAAGGTCCTGAAGCACGCGCGGCTGACTCTGGCAACCGAGGCAGATCGCGGAAAGGACGACCCACAAAAGGATGGAACGCGTTACCGTCATCGGTTACCGCGTTACTGGGCGAAGATCTTCACCAGGCGGTAGAGATACTCGCGCCCATCGAGGAGGGACTTCACGCGCAGCCGCTCGTTCAGGCCGTGAATGCCGCCGAGGTCGGCATCAATGAAGAGGCCCGACAGTCCATAGGTCGGGATGCCCGCCGGGGTCAGGAAGGCGCCGTCGGTGCCGCCCGCCTGCAACATCGGAACGAAGGGCACGCCGGGAAACACCTGTTCGGAGACCTGCCGGGCCGGCCCCATGATGGCGGGGGTCAGGGGCGGCGGGTTTGAGGCCTCGGAGCGGGTCTCCAGTGTCGTCACTTTCACCATCGGGTCGGCTGCAGCCGCCTCGAGGCTTTGGCGCACCGACTCCACCGAGGTGCCCGGGAAGATGCGGCAATTGACATTGGCGACCGCGCGCTGGGGCAGGGCGTTGGTGGCGTGGCCGCCGCTCAGCATGGTGGCGACGCAGGTGGTGTGGAGAATGGCGTTCATCGACGGATCCGAAGCGGCGATCTGCCGGGCCAGCGCGGGGTTCGACGGGTCGCTCGCAAACGCGCTGAGGGCCTTGCCGGCCTCTCCGCCGAGGATCGGGCCCATGGCCTTGAAGAAGCCCACGGTCGTCTGGTTGGTGACCATCGGGAACTCGTAGTCGCCGACTCTTACGAGCGCCGCCGCGAGGCGGTTGATTGCGTTGTCCTTGACCGGCCGCGAGCTGTGGCCGCCCGGGTTCGTGACCTCGAGCGAATAGTTCTGCGGCAGTTTTTCACCGGCCTGGATGGTGTGGACCTGCGGCCGGCCGGTCCCATCGAGGCGGCCGCCGCCACCCTCGTTCAGCGCGAACTCCGCATCGATCAGCGCGCGATGGTTCTTGGCCAGATCCTCGGCGCCGTTATAGGCGCCCGACGTTTCCTCACCGCAGGTGAGCGCCAGCTTCAGTGTGCGCCTGGGCTTGTAGCCCTCCGCCTTGAAACGGACGAACATGTCGACCCAGATCGCGGCCTGGGCCTTGTCGTCCAGGGTCCCGCGGGCGTAGAAGTAACCGCCTTCCTCGATCAGGGTGAACGGGTCACGGGTCCAGTCCTCCCTCTTCGCCTCCACCACGTCGACGTGAGCCAGGAGCAGAATCGCCTTGGCCGTCGGATCGGCGCCCGGGAAAACGGCCACGAGGCCGCCTTCTTTTGGCTTGTCCCTCGGGGCGATGAAGTGCAGGTCGCTATCCGCGATGCCGGCGGCCTTCAGGCGCGCGGCCATGCGCTCGGCGGCGAGGGTGCAGCTTCCCGAAGACAGAGTCGTGTTGGTTTCGATCAGTTCCTTGTAGGTCGCGCGAAACGCCGGTTCGCCCGGTTGCTGGGCGAAGGCTGCGGCCGCACTGGAGAGTGCCGCCATGCCGAGCAGGCCGGTGAGAAGTCCAGGAAGGGGTCGCGTCATGACGCGATTGTAGACGAGGCCGGATGCGACGGCCGGGGGTCGTCAGGCATCCGCGCGCTCATCGGACGCGGTCAGCAGCTCGAGGCGGGGTCGCTTGGGACGGCAGCCATCGCCCGAGGAGCGACCTCGAGCGTGTCGCCACAGCCAGGGCAACAGGTAGCGGCGGCCCCAGAGAAGCTCGGCGGTGAGCGCTCGAGACAGACCCCGCGGCCCGCGCGCGGGCAGCGCCATCGCCCACTCGGAACCCGCGCCGGGCAGCGACAGCGCGTGGGCCAGGGCGTTGGCGATCCGGGCGTGTCCGAGCGAGTTGGCGTGAAGTCGATCCTCGCTCCACAGGCGCGGGTCGGAAGCGACGGGGTGTGTCGTGAAATCGATGACGATGGCGCCGCTGCGCGCGCTCGCTTCGACAAGGGCACGGGCAAAGCGGCGAATCCGCTCTCGTAGTGGCCGCGCCAGCGGCATCACCGAGGTGAGGTCCGGGAGAGTGAAGCTGAATACAGTGGCGCCCCCTTCGATCAACACGCGCTGCATCCGCTCAATGTCGCGCGCCACCTCCTCGGGGTCGAAGGCCGGCCGCAGGATGTCGTTAGTGCCCGCGACCACGGCCGCGAGGTCGGGCTTCATTGCGAGGGCCGGTCCGAGCTGCTCGTCGAGCACCTCGCGGGTCTGCCGGCCGCGCACCGCGAGGTTCGCGTACCGCAGCTCGCCCTGCTCCCGGGCGATTCGTTCGGCGAGCCGGTTGGCCCAGCCGCGATAGCCGCCGCGACCATCGGGATCGTCGAGTCCTTCCACCGTGCTGTCGCCCAGGGCGACGTAGCGTTCGAACCGGCGCATGGATTACTCCCGGAACCGCGGAACGCGAGAGGGGAACTCTTCGTCGTTGATCTCGCGACACAACGCCTGAAGTTCCTCACGCCGGGCGCCCTTCCATTCGAGGTCGTCGAGCGTCTCGGTGAGGGGAACGTCGCGCCGGAGTGTCGCGAGAGTCTTGTAGAGAGCCGCGTCTTCGCGGCGGGTCGCGAGGCTCGTGGCGAGGGCCAAAGCACCACGCACCGCGACACCCCAACGCGAGGGGTCGTCGGGAATGTCCTCGATCCGACCGAAGCGCCTTAGCAGTGTGGACGCCGCCTTCTCACCCCAGCGCGGGATGCCCGGAATTCCGTCCGCGTTGTCGCCGACGAGCGCGAGCCAGTCGGGAATCGAACGGGGCGGCACCCCGAATTTCTCGTTCACCCCGGCCTCGTCGAGCAGCTGCCGGCGCATTCGGTCGAGGCGCACCACGCGACGACCGGTCACGCACTGGGCCAGGTCCTTGTCGGGGGTGCAGATCAGGACCTGCTCGACGCCGGGAGCGTCGGCCCAGCGCGCGGCCGCGGTGGCGAGAGCGTCGTCCGCTTCGAAGCCGATCATCGGCCAGGTCACGATTCCGAGGGCATGGGATGCGCGCTCGGCGAGCGGGAACTGCGACATGAGTTCCTCGGGAACGCCTTCGCCGGTCTTGTAGCCGCTGAAGAGTTCGTTGCGGAAGGACTCGATCACATGATCGAAGGCGACGCCGACGTGGCTGACCCCATCGCCGCGCACGAGC
>JANMVV010000384.1:0-3506 GCA_031392925.1 Vicinamibacteria bacterium | reverse complement strand
TCGCTTCCAAAGCCCCGTTCAAGAGGGGACTGAAACAACACCTTCCGATGGACCACCTCTACCCGCTTCAGTCGCTTCCAAAGCCCCGTTCAAGAGGGGACTGAAACGGCTTGACCCAGAGGCACTCGAAATGCACGACGCGCAGTCGCTTCCAAAGCCCTGTTCAAGAGGGGACTGAAACTGCGGGGTCATGGTCACCTCGACCGTGTAGTGCGCCAGTCGCTTCCAAAGCCCCGTTCAAGAGGGGACTGAAACCGGATCTACTGGAGCGGATTGAACATCTCGCAATGACGGCTGGGGTCATTCTCGCGACCGTCACGTCCGATGGACGTGCCCCGCCGCTGAGAAGCCCGTGCGAGTACGGCCAATTTCAACCCATTCGCGGCGCCGCGAGGAGGCGGTTGAGAGGCTGCAGATAAGGCAGGCTCAGGTGAGACCAAACACCCTCGCGTGCCACAATCGAACGTCAGCAGAACCGGAGTCACGAAGCCATGGGTCAACTACGCAATGTCGCCGTTCTCGTCGGGAGTCTTCGCAAGGACTCCTTCAACCGCAAGGCGGCGCAGGCGCTCGCCGCCCTCGCTCCCAAGTCGCTCAAACTCGAGATCGTCGAGATCTCGGGCCTGCCTCACTACAACCAGGATCTCGATGCCGCGCCGCCCTCTCCCTGGGTGGAGTTTCGCGGCCGGGTGAATGCCGCGGATGCCGTCCTGTTCGTGACCCCGGAGTACAACCGGTCCGTGCCCGGAGTCTTGAAGAACGCCCTCGATGTCGGCTCGAGGCCCTACGGTCACAGCGTGTGGAGCGGCAGGCCGGGTGCGGTGATGAGCGTCTCTCCCGGGGCCATCGGCGGCTTCGGGGCCAACCATCATCTGCGTCAGAGTCTCGTTTTCCTGAACGTGCCCGCGATGCCGCAGCCCGAGGCCTACATCGGCGGCGCGGCCGACCTCTTCGACACCGAGGGCAAGTTGAAAAGCGACGCCACCCGAGCGTTCTTTCAGAAGTTCATCGACGCCTACGCCGCCTGGGTGGAGGCGAATCTCAGGAAGTAACCAGCGGGCGCAGGAGGCGGCCCAGGGTCTTGATCCGGGCCGAACCGATCGCGGGGTTGTGATATCCGAACGCCCGCTCTTCGGGCAGGAGATCCACGGCGTTCCTCATGGGCTCGAAGGCATGGCCCTCGTGCCACTCGTTGAACGAGTTGATATAGATCGCGAAGAAACCGCGGTTGAAGTTGTTGAGCCCGGGATCGGTCTGCACGGCCACCGCCGCTTTGAATGAGGCCTCGATTCGCTGTTGCGACAAAGCCGAAGCGCGTTCGCGTTCGAGGGCGCTCGACCAGTCGATGGGGCTCGAGGCGGGAGCGAAGGCGCGAGGCGCATAGCAGGGATCGGCGGGCGCCGGTCGCGGCTCGAGCTGGTCGTATCCCGGGTTCACGTTGAAGGAGAAGAGCAGGCCCGCGCGCGAGGCGCTTTCGGCGAAGCCCGCGTAGGCCTCCGGCGCGATGAAGTTGTCGTAGATTCCGATGCCGTCGAAACCCGAGGCGGGCGTGCGCGCGAACTCCAGCGAATCCGCGAGCAGGGTGATGTGATCGAAATCGTGCCGGAGGTCGGCGCGGATCCGGTCGATCTGCTGGCGCCACACCTCGTCGGGGGTGTAGTCCGCGACGAGGCTCGTGCGGCCCCTGCAGTCGGTGCCCTCCCTGGGCAGGATGCACCGGAAGCCCTTGAAGATCGGCCCCGAAGAACCGTCCTGATTCCTGAGGAGGAGCAGACAGTCGTAGCCGCGCTTCTCTCCGAATTCGGTCAGAAGGAACACGATGTCGTCGCGGAACCGCCGGGAGCGAACGTCCTCGTAGGGCTCCATCGCGAACGTCACCTTGATCCCGTGGTCCTTCATCACGTCCATGATTCCGTGGACCGCTCGGTTCTCGAAGCTGTTCGGTCCCCACCAGGACAACGCGAGCGACCCCACTCCGGCGTCGGCGATCCACCTCGCGTGCTGTTCAAGGACCGCCGTCGATCGCACGTCGTACGCTCCAAGTTGGGGAAGGTAGGTCGCCCCGAGATCGAAGGGCGGCTTGCGGCCGAGATAGTCCCAGTGGTTGTAATCCGGCGGCCCGCCGTACCAGGGGTAATACTCGAAGATGAAGTGCTGGCGCAGATCGGGGAACCTCTGCGCCAGGGTCTTTGGGCCGGGTGTGGGGCCCTGCGCGCGCACCCGGCGCGGGGCCAGGCCGAGTGCGATCGCTCCCGCAGCCTGCTTCAGGAAGGTTCGTCGATTTCCGTCGCCGGCCACCGCGAGGCTCCTACTTCTTCCCGAAGTTCTTCTCGTACCAGGCGACCGAGCGATCCATCAGGTCGACGTTGTGCTTCGGCTCGCGCACCCCGTGGCCCTCGCGGGGATAGCGGACGAAGATGGCGTCGACGCCGACGTCACGCAGGGCGATGTAGAACTGCTCGGCCTCCGCGATGGGCACGTCGTTGTCGTTCTCGCCATGGACCATCATGGTCGCCGTCCTGGCCTTGGCCACGTGCTTGAGCGCGGAACGCTCCCACAGCACGTCCATCAGGTTTCCCTGATGCGGCCTCATGCCCCACTCCATCTCCTCGTACTGGTTGTAGTAGGTCATGTAGTTGTAGGAAATGATGTTGGTTATGGCGGCGGTGGGAATCGCGGCCTTGAAGATCGGGGTCTGGGTGATGAGCCACGAAGAGAGCTGGCCGCCATAGCTCGTGCCCTCGACGCCGAGCCGCGCCGGATCGATCCAGGGGTTGCGGCGCAGCGCGGCGGAGACGCCGTAGAGAACGTCCATGCCTTCCTGGCCGTTCTGGTCGGCGAAGACCCCGTCCGCGAATTTCTGACCGTATCCGGTGGAGCCGCGGAAGTTCACCTGCAGGGTCGCGTAGCCGCGCCCCGCGTAGAACTGCGACTTGAAGTTGAGCGCGGGTCCCTGCTGGCCGTGCGGTCCGCCGTGGATCATGACGATCATCGGATGCTTCGAGTCGGCGGTGCGGCCGAGAGGCAGGGTGAGGAAAGCCTCGATCTCGAACTTGAAGTCGGCAGCGAGGAAAGTGAAGTTCTGGACCGGGGCGATGTCGACGCCTTTGAGCGCGTCCTGGTTGAGGCTCGTGAGCTGCCGCGCCGCACCGGGACCCATGACCCTCGCCCCGGCGGCTGTGCCCTTGCGAGCGGGTGCGGGAGCGCTCGTCTCGCGGATGAAGAGCTGGGCCAGGTCGGACGGGCTCGCGAACGTGTACGCGATCGATCCGTTCGCCGCGATCGAGTAGCCGCCCACCGAGCCGGGATCGGAGATCACGGTCTCGGCCTGCCCGGTTTTGAGGGCCACGCGATGCAGGCGAACGTGGCCGCGGTCAAGCGCGGTGAAGTACACCGATGCGCCATCCGGCGAGAAGCTGTGGTTGCCCTGGCGGTTGTCGATCGCGGCTCCGATCTCACGCCGCCCGGTTCCGTCCGCGTTCATGACCCAGACGTGCGTATCCTCC
>JANMVV010000004.1:0-5392 GCA_031392925.1 Vicinamibacteria bacterium | reverse complement strand
TCTTTTTCCGACCGCCAGGGTGTCAGGCTAGGGTTACTTTCTCAAATGGCTTGACAGGCCCACGGGCTCTCGGGTGTGTAGCGAGCTCGGGGGGAAGGCGGCGACTAACCCCGGCGTAGCGCGTCCATGACTTCGAGATGGGCGGCCTTCCACGCCGGATAACCGCCGGCGGCCACGCCGGTGAGAAGGGATGTGAGGAATCCCAGAAGCACAATCGCGGGAGCGGCGGCGATCGGCCACGAGGCCCAGCGCTGGATGACCAGGGCCGCGCCGCCGCCGAGTAACAACCCCAGCCCTCCGCCGCAAGCGCTGAGCAAAGCGCCCTCGGCCAGAAACTGCGCGGCGATGTCTTCGCGCGTGGCGCCCACCGCGCGCCTTATTCCGATCTCTTTCACCCTCTCGGTCACGCTGGCGAGGAGGATGTTCATGATGCCCACCCCGCCGACCAGGAGACAGATGAGAGAGGTGGCGCCGGTGACGGCCCCGAAGACGGTCTGGGTCTGTTGCTGCTGCTTCAGGACCTCGAGGGGGACAACCACCTCCACACCCTCGCGGCCGTGCGACGGCTCCATGGTTCGTCTCGCGGCCGCGGCCAGTGCCCGAACGTCTTCGGATCCCTTCAGCCGGATCAGGACCTCGTCGATGGCGGTTTGAGATCCTGGGCCAGGGATCGAGTTCCATGGGACGATCACCGACCGGTTCAGGTCCCGCCCCAGCATGGGCGAGGAACCGCGAGACGACTTTCGGGAGGCGCGGGCTTCGAGGACGCCGACCACCTCGAAGACGTCATCGCCAATCCGGACTCGCTCACCCAGGGGAGACCCGCCTGAGAAAACCGCAAAGGCGATCTCGGCTCCAAGAACCGCGACCCTCCGTGCCTCTGCGATATCGAGAGAGGTCAGGGCTCGCCCGATGGACAGCGTGGAACGCGCGGCCGCGGCGTAGGTCTCGGTGGTTCCCACGATGGTGGCCGGGACCGCGCCGCTCGGTCCGGGGATGTCCATCGCCGCGTTCCTTATGGGCGCGAGCGTCAACAAGCCTGGCAACGCAGAGCGAAGGCGCGCCGCCTCGTCCATCGTCAATTCAAGACGGGTTCCCTTATCCGTGGCGGCGCGGACGCGGACCACCAGGGTGTCGGCGCCCAGATCGCCGATCTGCGAAAGGGCTTCGAGCCGCGCTCCTTCCGTGACCGACGACATGGCGGTGATGGACGCGACGCCGAAGAGAATGCCCAGAATCGAAAGCGCCGAACGAAGGGCGTGGGCCCGAAGACTGGCCACCGCGCGGCGGACGAGGGCGTGAATCGCCGAGCGGGTCAACGGGTTTCCTCGATGACGCGGCCGTCGCGCAGTTCGATCCGGCGGTCCGCCCGCTTTGCGAGGACGAGGTCGTGCGTAATGAGGACCAGGGTTCTTCCGCTTCGAGTGAGCGAGAAGAGCAGATCGGCGATCTCCGCCTCCGTCGCCGAATCCAGGTTGCCCGTGGGCTCGTCCGCGAGGACCAGTTCGGGATCCCGCACCAGAGCCCTCGCGATGGCTACACGCTGCGCCTCACCACCCGAAAGCTCGGCCGGCAGGTGGGTGGCGCGCGATTCGAGAGAAACCGAAGCGAGGGCGCGTCGCACCGGCTCCCGCCACTCGGCTTCCGGAGTTCCGGAATAGAGCAATGGGGTTTCCACGTTCTGCTCGACCGTCAACTCCGGGATCAGATGGAAGGACTGGAATACGAATCCGATCGATTGATTCCTGAGCCGCGAGCGCTCGCGGTCGCTCAGCGACTCGACCTGCCGGTCCTTGAACTCAACATGTCCGGAGGTCGGGATGTCGATGCAGCCGATCAGGGACATGAGAGTCGATTTTCCCGATCCCGACCGGCCGACAATGGCGAGGCTTTCACCCAGCCCGACTCGAAGGGTCACGCCATCGACCGCGCGGATCTCGGTCTCGCCCTTTCGGTACGTCTTGCGGACGTCGCTCAGCGAGACGAGTGAGGGAGCCTGAGTCATGACCCCGCGGCTAGAAACGATCGCCGCCCGCCCCCGCGAGGTTCGGGTCCGAGAGAGCCACGCGATCGCCCGCGACGAGACCCTTCTCGATCACCGCGAAGTCGCGGTTCACCGAACCGGCGACCACTTCGCGCTCCCGGAATCCGCCGAATTCGCGAACGTACACCACGCGCTTCCCGTCCCGATCGAACACCGCCTGGATCGGCACGAAGAGCGTCTTTTCCTTTCGCTCGATCTGGATCTCCACGGTGGCGGTCATCCCCGGCCGCAGCCGTTCGTCGCGTTCGTTGATTTCCACGGTTATGCCGAAGTACTTCCCGCCGCGTCGAACCAGGTCTTCCTGGGCCAGGGTTCCGACCAGGGCCACGCGGCCGGTGAGCCTCAGGTCCGGGTACGCCGCGACCCGGATCTGCACTTTCTGGCTCTGGGCCACGCGGTGGACGTCGGTCTCACGGACGCGCGCCTCCACGATCATCCTCGAAACGTCGGGAAGGATGAGCAGGGGCTGGTTGGCCCAGACCTGGTCGCCCACCTGGGGCTTTCTCTGTTCGGAGCCGAAGAAGACCGGCCGGTACACCACGATCCCCGGAACATCCGCGCGGACCTCGCAGCGGCCCAGCTGCGCGCGCGCGGTGTCGAGACGTGACTGGGCCTCGCGGATGCGGCTCCGGGCGCTTTCGATCGCGGCCCGTTTCTGTTCCAGCCGCGAAGCCGCGGCCGACGAGAGGGCTCGCGACGATTCGCGCGAGGCGAATGCCTCCGCCCGGGCCTGCGAACGCTCGATCGGCCTTCCGAATTCGAAGAAGGAGTCGTGCCGGCGCTTCGCGATCGCGAGCTTCTCCGCCGCCTTCTCGACTTCCTGATCGGCGCGGTCCATCTCCTGCCGGGTGATGAATCCCGCGGCCAGCAAGGGCTTCAGGTCGTCGCGGGCCCCGGTGGTGCGACGCAACTCCCGATCGGCTTCCGCGAGTTCAGCCCTCGTTTCATCCTCGCGCAGCTTGCCCTTCCCCTCCTCGACATCGCGAAGTTCCAGGCCGCTCTTGTCCTCCTTCTGTCGCGCCGCCGCCATCTCCTCGCCGTTTTGAACCTCCTGAAGGGCGAGGTCCTGGCGGGCCTTGACTGATTCCGCGAGGGCCTGGGCGAGCAAGGCTTCGGTCTCGCGGATCTGCTCCTCGAACGGCGTCGAGTCGAACAGGATCAGGAGGTCGCCCTTCGCCACGACCTTCCCTTCCGGGGCGAGGGCGATAATCTTGGCCTGGTTACTCTGGATGGAGGATGCGTAGGACACCGACTTCAAGGCCTGCAGCGCGCCGGTCTCGACGATGGTGAGGTCGAATGGCCCTTCCCGCGCGAGAGCGGTGGCGACCTCCGGTGCGCCCCCGGCGAGGGTACGAAGCACGGCGGCAAGAACGAGGCTCGCCCCGACCACCGCGCTGGCGCTCAACCACCTGCTTCGCGTCACGGAGCCGGCTCCAGATTGACGTTCATGCGCCCGAGGACGCGTTCCAGATCCAGGCGGGCGACCTGATAGGCGGCGAGCAATTGAACCAGGGAGCTGCGCGCGGCCAGTAGGCTCCCTTCCGCGTCCACCACGTCGAAGTTCGACGCGAGGCCTCGCTGGTAGCGGAGGTTCGCCAGTTGCAGCTGCTGGTCCGCCACCGCGACCGCGCCGGATTGGGTGGCGATGCTCCGGGCCAGGCCGAGGAGGTCCCGATGGGCCGCTCGCACCTCGCTTTCCACCTCGTAGCGTCGCTGCGCGTAGGCGCGTTCCCGCGAGACCACTTCCAGATTGGAGAGCTGGAGTTGTCCCACGTCGGCGGCTCGCTCCAGCGGAATGGATGCGGATAGAAAGGACTCCCACCGACGATTGGTCACCGCGGACGGCCCGGTGGGGCCGGAACCTCGTTGTTCCGTGTAACGAAGATTCAAGGTCATGTCGGGGAGAAGATTCTGCCTTGAAAGGGACGCGGTGCGCCGGGCATCGTCGATCTGGTCGTGCACTTCGACGAGGTCCAGCCGGGTCTCGAGGGCGATTTCGACCAGCGCCTCCACCGGGCCAAGTTCGTCGGTTCCTGGCTCGGGGATGTGGGCGGGGGCGGGCTCGGCCGGGTCGCTCGGGGGACGACCGAGGAGGAAGCGGAATCGCTCGATGGCGCTCTGCAGGCCGGTCTCGGCCTGGATGGTGCCCTGTTCCGCCTGGGACTCGGAAAGCTGAGCGCGATAAACGTCGAGTTTGTTCGACAGACCCACCTCCAGCCGCGCCTCCGAGGCCTTGCGCAGAGCCACGCTGCGGGCGGCGCTTTGTCGCGCGACGGAGAGAAGCTCCCGTTGCGCGAGGGTCTGGTAGTGGACCCTGGCGACGTCCACCATGAACCGTTGCTTGGCGAGGACGAGGCTTCTCTCCTGCGCCTGATGCGCCCGGCGCGCGTTGCGAAGGTCGTAGAGGGAGGCGTTGGGTCCCAGGCCTCGCAAAAGGGGCTGCGACCACGTGAAGGACGTGTCGGTCGCGCGGGCTGCCGGGGTCAAGACTCCTTCGAAGGTCCGGCTGTTCCGCTCGGCGTGTAGTTCTCCGCCGAGCCAGGGGAGGGCCTGGGACGCGGCGATCGACCAGCCGCTTTCGCTCGGTCCCTGAAAATAGGATGGCGTGACTTTGGGAAAGAAGCGGGACATGGCCTGGAACTTCCCGATGTCAGCGGCGCGGACGGCGTCTCGCGCGTTGGCCATGCTGAAGCTTTCCTTGAGGCCGATCCGCCACGCGTCCTCGAGCCGGATGAACTGGGGTGCCTGGGCGGGAGTGTCTCCAGTCAGCAAGAGACACAGGATTGTGGTCGGCAGCATCACTCGGCGGCTATCGTCGCGCGTTCAAGGTCGGCCACGCTTCGATCTTAACCACGGGAACGCCGGTCGCGATGCGAATCCCGACTCGCTCTCCTGGAATCGGCGTACTATCGGTCGACCCCGGCGCCTGTGAGGCGGCGGCGGGTCGACCCTGGGGGTGTTATGCGCGGTCACATGACGGTTGGTTTCGGGTTTCTGGTTCTCGCGGCGGCGGCCGCCGGCGCGCAAACCCTGAACATCGATCATCAGCCTGTGGGTTGCGCGGCCGCCGAACGCTACCCCCGGCTGGAGGCCCGCTTCGCGCCCGCCGAGTCGGTGGCGGCCGCGCGCATCGTGTTCCAGGGGCAGAGTCCCGAGTGGTACTCGGTCGCGATGAAGCCCGAAGGGACGGCCTTCGTGGGCGTGCTTCCCAAGCCGAAGAAGACCCTGAAGTCGTTCCGGTATTACATCGAGGTGACCGACAAAGCCGTGGGCGCGAGTCGAACTGCCGAATACACCACCGCCGTCGTCGACAGCACCGGCGCGTGCAAGGGGCGCATCATGGCCGCG
>JANMVV010000298.1:0-2539 GCA_031392925.1 Vicinamibacteria bacterium | reverse complement strand
GGCGGCGCGCCACCCAGCTCGCTCGCGCCACCGTCGCACGACTCCGGCTTGAACTCATCAAACTCGCCGCGCGCGTCACCGCGTCAGCTCGGCGCATCGTGTTCAGCCTGCCCCGGCATTGCGCGTTCAAGACCGAGTGGTTGGCTCTCGCCCACCCGCTCACGGCCTGACGCCGCCGCGGACAAACTCAAACGCCCTCGACGGGGAGAGGCGTGCGTCGTGACGGCCAAAGACAACACCCACGCGTGCGCGTTGCCGCGTTGGTCGTCGTTTCTCGTTGACCAGCGCCGACATCGCGAGAAACCCATCGGAAAAGCGACCTAAACGGGAGTCCGTGCCGGACTCATGAATAATCCGGGCTAGTCCTGCAGTTCGTGCGTCGCGGGCCTTGTGTGCGACGGGGGCGAGCGAATAACCTTGCCGGCTATGGTAGTCAACGTATCGGACCTCAAACGCGGCGACATTCTCGAGATCGACGGCGATCCGTGGCAGGTCGGCGAAGTTCAGACCCAAACCCCCTCGGCGCGAGGCGCGTCGATGCTGATCAAGACCAAGATCAAGAATCTCCGCACCGGCCAGACCCAGGCGAAGACCTGGCGCGGCGGCGACCTGGAGAAGGGCGCCGAGGTCGACTACCGAAACGCTCAGTTCCTCTACAAGCAGGCCGAGGACTTCGTGTTCATGGACCTCGCGTCCTACGAGCAGTTCACCCTCGATGCGGACCGGGTGGGTGACGCCAAAGGTTTCATGCTCGAGAACCTCGAAGTCCGGACCACGCTGTTCCAGGACCGGGTGATCGCGCTGATCCTGCCCATCGCGGTCGACCTCGAGGTCAAGGACACCGCACCCGCGATCAAGGGAGCGACGGCTCAGGCTCAGCTCAAGCCCGCGATCACCGAGACCGGCGCTCAGGTGATGGTGCCCTCGTACATCGAGACCGGAGAGAAGATCCGGGTCGATACTCGCGACGGCCGCTTTCTCGAACGCTCGAAGTAGATCAGCGAGGCTTGTATCCGGGGCCGCGGAGCGGGCGCCCGGGTCGCGCGACCGTGATCGCGCCGCCGTCCACCACGAGCACGCCGTTCACCGCGACGTAGGGGATCCCCGCGCTGTAGTGAAGCGGATCCGCGTAGGTCGCCCGGGAGGCCACGGTGTCGGGATCGAAGGCCACGAGGTCGGCGGCCATTCCCGCGCGGACGAGGCCCCGATCGGACAGGTGCATGCGCGCCGCGGGAAGCGAGGTCATCTTGCGGACGGCCTCCTCCAGGCTCAGGACCTTCTGCTCGCGCACGTAATACCCGAGGATGCGCGACGCCGACCCCCAGGCCCGCGGGTGCGACTTCTGTTTCGAGAGGATGCCGTCCTCGGCGGAGGCTCCGGAGTCGGTGGCGAAAGACACGAGGGGATTTCTGAGCGCATCGCGAACGTCATCCTCGCTCATCGAGAAGGAGACGCGGGCGGTGTTCCCTTTGTCTTTGACCACGATGTCCATGATGACGTCAACGGGGTCCTTCTTCTCGGTCGCAGCGATCTGCGCGATGGTCTGCCCCTCGTAGCTCTTGAGCGCGGCGTTCAAAACGCTGGTTACCAGGATCCGGGAGGCGCCGGCGGGCCAGTCCGTGTTTTCCGGCAGCTTGAGGAAGTCCTCGCGGGTCTTCGCCCTGAGCGCGGTGTCGGTGAGGCGCGCCACCATCTTGTCGGCGCCGCCCTCGCGCGCCCAGACGGGCAGGCTCGCGTCGAGGTTGTTGGAACTCGCGGCCCAGGGATACTGGTCGGCGCTGATATCGAGGCCTTCAGCGCGGGCGTCCTCGATCCTCTTCAGCAGCGATTTCATGCGTCCCCAGTTCCGTTTGCCCGACGCCTTGAGGTGATAGATCTCGGCCGGGATCTTCGCCTCGCGCGCGATCCTGAAGACCTCGTCCATGCTCGCGTCGAGTCCGCCGCCGTTGTCATCTCCCTCGTCGCGCTGGTGGGTGATGTAGCTGCCGCCGTAGCTCGCCGCGACTTTGGTGAGCGCGATGATCTCCTCGGTGGTGGCGAAGTGGTCGGGAACGTAGATCAGGGACGTGGAAATCCCGAGGGCGCCTTCCCGCATGGCCTGGTCCACCGCGGCTTTCATCTGTTCCAGCTCCGGGGCCGTCGGGGGCCGGTCGTCCTCGCCAAGGACCAGGTTTCGCACGCCGCCCGCGCCCACGAACGTGCCGACGTTTAGGGCGGCGCCGCGCTTCACGAGGTCGTCGAAGTAGCCGGCGAGGGTGGTGAAGGTGGGCGTGTATCCGTAGTACTCGTAGGTGGGCCTTCCTCCGGCCAGCATTCGCGCGTTGAGAGGCGCGATCGACCCCCCTTCGCCCGTGATCTCGGTGGTGATGCCCTGGGTGATCTTGCTCGCGCCACGGCCATCCACCAGGAGGCGGTACTCTGACTGGCCCATCATGTCGATGAAGCCGGGGGCGATGACGAGCCCGCGCGCTTCGATGCGCCGTCGAGCCGTGGCCCCGGTCAGGTTGCCGACCGCCGCGATGCGATCGCCGGTGACGCA
>JANMVV010000297.1:0-3098 GCA_031392925.1 Vicinamibacteria bacterium | reverse complement strand
ACGCACGATCTCGTAGGGCCGGATCTCGGACAGGCTCAGGCGGACGCTGAAACCGGGCGCCGGACCGAATTCCAGCGCACGGATGGGGCCCGAAGCCGCGGGCAGACTGAGGCCGGGGAGTGGAGTCGCCTCGATGCGCACCAGAATGTCGTCGCCGTCCTTCACCGCCGAGTACGACGAGGGCGGACCGCTCAGAACGAAACGCACGGAAAAATCGTCGCCCGCGCGTTCGTTGACGATGGAAACGATGTAGTTCGTCCCCGCAACGGGCGGCTGCGCTTGCGGCGAGAACGCGACCGCCAGCGCGAGTATGGAAACAATCATGAATTTTCCTCGGGGCGATGCCCCGAAAACATCAGCAGAATAATGACGGCAATGAAACAGGACGACTGAAGAAGCACGATGAAAGTCTCAGTGAGCGAGGCATCGCGCAGGGGCAGGGCCGAGAGCCCCAGGCACAGCGTCATCAGGTAGATGAGCAGCACGGCCCCCTTCTGGGAAAACCCCCGGGCGACCAGAGTGTGGGACAGATGCCGCGCATCGCCCACGTAGATGGGCCGGCCTTCTCGCAGACGAATGATGACGACGGTGGTGGTGTCGACGATAGGCACGGCCAGAAGGAGCACCGGCATCAATATCGGGAAGTACGAACTGCTGGCGCTCGTCACGTAGCGGTCGAGGAGCAGGATGGACGCCAGCACGAAGCCGATGAAGTGGCTACCGCAGTCGCCCAGGAAGATCGTCGCCGGGTTGAAGTTGAAGAAAAGAAAACCGATCAGAACCCCGATGAACGCAAGAGTGAGAGCCGCGATGAGGTTTTCGCCCGAGGTGAGCGCGTTCACCAGCAGAACCGAGCCGGCGATGAGCGCCACACCCGAGGCCAGGCCGTCCATGTTGTCGAGAAGATTGAACGCGTTCGTGATACCCACCAACCAGAAGATGGTGAGAACCGCGTTCAGGACGGGATGTGGAAGGAACGTCGTTGAAACTCCACCCAGCACCACGCACAACGCCGCGGAAACCTGCCCGAGAGCCTTCGCCCAGAAGGGAAACCGGCTTCCGAAGATGTCGTCGGTGAGTCCGGTTGCGAAGGCGATGAGGCTGCCGAGCAGAATGCCCAGGAGCTTTGGCCCGACCTTCGGCGCATCCTGCAAACCCTCGCCGAGAAATCTCTGGAAGAAGGGGTCTCTCAGAGCGGCAAAGCCGAGGACCGCGATCGCCCAGAAGACCAGGGCCGGGGCGATCCCTCCCAGGCGGGCGATGGGCGTGCTGTGGATCTTTCTTTTTCCCGGGTGATCGATCGCTCCGGTCCGGCGCGCCAGGAACTTCGCAAGCGGCACCAGCGCGGCCGTGGCGAGAGCGGTAGCGGCGGGAATGATGATTACGGCGGAAGGAGTCATGGATTTTCGGGCACACCTGGGACGTCTTCAGGCAAGGCACGGACCTGCGAATTCTTTGGTTCTGCACGCTTTTCGGTGGGAAACCGCAATGATATTCCGCGATGGGCTAAAGGCTTGTGAAGACAATCACTTCACCAGTTGGGTTCATTCTAGGGAATATTCCCCAAAAGCACGGGATTCTGGGTCCACGAAGCGGCGAGATCTCTCGCACTCGCCTGCGACCAGGCCGGATTGGCCCGGCGAAGCCGCGCCAGCTCCTCGATGGCGCCCGTGGTATCGCCCGACCACGCGAGGATCTGCGCATAGGCGATTCCCACTCCTATGTGCGTCGGATCGAAGCGGGTGGCCAGCCGCATCTCCTCCTTCGCCTCGTCGGTTCTTCCCTCGTAGTATTTCACCCAGCCCAGATCGGCGCGGGCCTCCCCCCACTGCGGACGAGCGTTCACCACGGCCTGAAGATCGGCGCGCGCCCGCTGCAGGCGGGTGGCGTCGTACTGACCCCGGCTGTAGGCAAGCGCCATCCAGGCGAGCCCACGCTGGCGCCGCGCGTTGTCGAGGTAGGGATGGGCAGCGACGAGACTCTGAAGAGCATCGAGGCGACTCTCCGGCGAGGTTCGCGCGAGGGCCGCGCGCTCCTGAGCGGCTCCGACGCTTCTGTACGCGCAGGCCGTGGCCAGCACGCCGAGCAAGGCGATGAACGCGCGACACCCCAGCGTGCTGCTGGGTCTGGCCCCCTTTGACCCGGCGGTGGCGATGCCCAAAAGGACGGCGAAGGCCAGCGCGTTCGCGGGGATCCGGAAGCCGAAGTCGAAGAAGGAGTGAAAGAGCATGGTGAGGCAGGAGGCGAGCGCGCCCGCCCGAAGCCACCTACCGCTTCGGTCGCGGCCATGAACCATTTCGTGACGCGACGACTGCCATGCGAATCGTCCGAAGAGAACGAGGCCGACTATCAGAGCGAGGCCGCCTTCCACCGCGAACTCGATGAGATCGGCCTCAGCCCGCTCCGAACGGACATCGCCATGTCCCGTCTTGAAGGGCGCCGCCGCATCCGCGAACGCGCCCAGGCCCGAGCCGAGCAGAGGTCGGCTGGCGAAGGCGCGAAGTGACGCGCGGCCAAGGTCGACGCGATAGCCGATGGATCCGCTCTTGTCGAAGAGATCCACGAGTCTCGCTCGCGTTGGCGCGGGAACGGCGAGTGCCGCCCCCAGCAGGATGCCGGCTCCGATTGTGAGGGGGCCCAGCCACGAACGGTGATGGTCTTCGTGCTTCTTTTTCTGCCGCAAATCGCCCGAAATCAACGCGAGGGTGATGAGACCGAACACGAGCGCGATGGTTCCACCCCGGCTCCCGCTTGCGAACACGATGATGCCGAGGCCGCAGGACAGGCCCATCAAGGCCAGGCCGCGGGGCGTGAGTTTTCCGGAACGTCTCAGATCCCCAATCGCCATGGCGATGGCGAGCGGCACGCTGAGGGAAACCAGCCCGGCGAAATTGTTGTGGTTGACGTACGAGCCAAACGGCATCGTCTGCAAGCCGCTCCGCTGCCCGAAGAGCATGGTTCGGTCAGTGGACCACTGAAACGCGGCGAACGCGGCCTCGGACGCGCACACCACGAGAAGGGCCAGCGAGAGACGGCGCCCGGTGTTCGTGGAGAGCCATGCGGCCCGCGCATCGACCGCTGCCCAGACCAGAGCCATC
>JANMVV010000260.1:0-2481 GCA_031392925.1 Vicinamibacteria bacterium | reverse complement strand
ATCGAGAACTGCCCCTGCTTCGACGGCTGCCCGTCCTGCGTAGGACCGGCCGGCGAAGTCGGATCGAAGGGCAAGGAAGTGGCGCTGCACCTGCTGCGGTTGGCGATGCAGGGATGACAATGCGCCGTCATTGCGAGGCCATCAGAGGGCTTCCGAGCGCGAGCTTGGCCTTGGGCCAGGCGAAGCCTCCCCTTGGGGGACGAAGCAACCCCCTGCCACCACTACCAGGCTGAACTGATGGCCCGCTCTCTTCAGGATCGCCTGCGCGAGGTTCACGAACGCGGACGCGTCGAGCCAGCACGGCCTGCGGGTTTGGAGGGTATGGACCTCACTGCGGGATCATCGTTGGAGGAGGGGGTTGCTTCGGACGCCGCCTCTGGCGGCGGCCTCGCAATGACGAGCCCTGAATCAACATCTCTGAAAACGCGGCTGCAGGCGCTTATTGACCAGCAGATGCGGAGCCGACGGAGTGGGGGCGCGGAGGCCGAGCGTCCTGCCTACTTCGAGCTGGACAGCGCGGATCCAGGGATCGGGCCTCCACCCGCGCGTGCGATCGACATCTACGACCTCGAAGGCCCGCCCGAAGATCTCGCGAAGCTCATCGGGGGAGAAATCGTCTCGTCGATTCACGGCGAGTTCCTCCTTCGCGACGCGACCTATCGACTCGACGCGCGGGTGGGACGCACGTCGCTCGAGAAGCTCGTCAACGCGCTGCCCGACGCGGCACGCATCCTCACCGCATCCATGGATCTCGACGACTTCGATCCACGGAAGGCCGCCTTCATCGACACCGAGACCACGGGGCTTTCAGGTGGCGCGGGAACCGCGGCGTTCCTGGTCGCGGTTGGCTTCATCGAGGGCAACTCCTTCATCGTCCGCCAGTACTTCATGCGCGACTTCCATGAGGAGAAGGCGCTCATCCGCGCGGTCGAGCGCGACCTCGAACGGTTCGACACCATCGTCTCGTTCAATGGCAAGCAGTTCGACGTGCCACTGCTCGAGAGTCGCTTCCGCCTTCAGCGGCGCGTCTTCCGGCAGACCGCGCGGCACCTCGACATGCTCCATCCCGGCCGGCGCTTGTGGAAAGCGCGCCTGGAGTCGTGCTCTCTTCAGTCACTCGAGCGCGGCGTGATGGGATTCCATCGCGAAGACGACATCCCCGGCGCCTTCATTCCCGAGCGTTACTTCGAATATCTCCGCCGCAAGGACGGCCGACTGATGGTCCAGGTCCTCGAGCACAACCTCCAGGACATCGTCTCCCTCGCCGCGCTCACCGGCGAGGCCCTGGCCATGGTCTCCGAACCGGGCGCGCTGCCGGAGGACGCATTTGACGTTCTCTCACTGGGCCGCGTCCTCGAACGAGCCGAACTCGATGAGAGATCGGAAGAAGCCTATCGCGCCATCGCGGAAACCGGCGTCGGTCGGGCGCGCGTTGACGCCACGGTGCGCCTCGCCTATCGGGCCAAGGCCCGCAAGCTCCACGACGAAGCCGAGCGCCTCTGGCGGGTCGCGGTGAGCCTGGCGAGCGCGATCGCCCACCGAGAACTCGCCATGCTCCTCGAGCACACGCGCAAGGACAAGAGCGAGGCGCTCCGAATCGTGGACGATGGCCTCGACCTGGTCGCCGGCCGTTCCGATTTCGCGAGTCTTGAAGACGACCTGCTCAAGCGTCGGGCGAGATTGGCGCGCAACAAAAGATAGTGGTGGGAGGGGGTTGCTTCGGCCCACTATAAAACGGACTGGGGCCTCGCAATGACGAGAGGGCGAGCGGGGCTGGGTAGGGGGGCGGCGACGGGGCTTGGCTAGTGGCCGTATTTCTTCAGCAGTTCGCGGACCCTCTCCAGATCGAGGGCGTTGACCGTGCGGCCGTTGGCGGTCATCGACTCCGCCTTGAACAGCGAGTTCAGGACCGCCTCTTCCGTGGCCTCCAGTACGGCCTCGAAGAGGGGCGACACCGCCTCCGTCGGCAGCGTCGGTCGCGGTTGGATCAATGTCGATCCATGCGCCACTCGAAGCTCCTT
Organism: Vicinamibacteria bacterium; assembly: GCA_031392925.1. GTDB lineage: Bacteria > Acidobacteriota > Vicinamibacteria > Fen-336 > JAGNNV01 > JAGNNV01. Next base: position 460 of record JANMVV010000260.1, on the reverse strand, counting down.
CGAGGTCGAGAACGCAATCGCGAAATCGCCGCTGCCGTTCGAGTAGGACGAGCCTGTGCGCGCGAGCCCGAAGATCGCGCGAGCAGCGAGGCGGCTCAGGTCCTTCGCCGAGAGCGGGGCATCCGTCGCCACCACGATCATGCATGACCCGTCACCGCTCGCCAGTATCGGTCCGTCTGACCTCTCGTCAATGCGACGACCCACTCCGTAGGTACCGGGCCGAAGCAACCCCCTCTCCCCGCTATCGCCCGTTCGAGCCCCAACTCTCCCAAGCTCCTTCCCCACCGGAACCCCATCGATGGAAAGCACCCCCCCAAAGTTCGACTGGACCAGGACCCCCACTACGTAGTTCCTGCCCTCGACCGGCGCCAGCCGCGACGATGTTCCGATCCCGCCCTTGAACCCAAACGCGATCGTCCCCGTCCCTGCGCCCACCGCGCCCTCCGCCACCGCTCCCTCG
>JANMVV010000248.1:0-7602 GCA_031392925.1 Vicinamibacteria bacterium | reverse complement strand
ACCCTCGGCGAAGCGGTCCGGGAGACGAAGACCGAGATGCTCGCGACCCATCCGGCGGAGCGTGAATTCCTCCACGGCTGGGTTCTGCTCGGCGACCCGGACGTGCGCCTGCCGCGGTAGAGAGCCTCAGAAGCGGAGTCCCAACTGTAAGAGGACGTTCCCGTCGCTGCCCACGGACCTTGAGTAGGCGAACACCGGGGGCGAGAGCGAACGCGGCGATGGAGCCGTCGAAGAGAGGAAGCCCGGCCGATTTGTCGTACTCGAGGGGCCGGTTTTCCGGCTCCCCCCCCGGGTCGGTTGAGGCCTGCGCCAAAAGCGCTCCCACGCTGAACGCGAGGGCGGTCATGAAGGCAACCGACCGGAACAGGCTTCGCTCCGTCATCGAAGCGCGACCATCACGCCGGGATATTACGCGCGAAAACTCCGCGCGGTCTCGGCGAGGTCGCCGGGCAGGCCGTGATCCTGGAGCATCACGTCGGCGGTCTCGAGGCCCGACCACAGAGCGGTGCCGGTGGAGACGATGGACGGGAACGTCCGATAGTTGCCGGTGAAATAGACGTTGACGAGAGTCGACGACCGCGGCGGCGGATTCCGATAGCCGCGGGTGAAGACCGGCGAATAATTGGGAACCCGCGCGATGTTCGTCCAGTAAGGGTCGAGGTCGAAGCCGAAGATGGCGCGGAAGTCCTCGAGGTAGCCCGCGAGCAGCTCGTCATCGGACTTCGCGAAGAACGGCCGGGACCGGCTGTTGAGATGGGTCACGAAGTTGACGCATGAATCGCCGGGCGCGCCGATGCTGGGGTTCAGAGAGTTGAGCAGGAACACCCCGCAGGCCGCGCGGTCGAGCGAGGCAAGGTTCATCCAGTAGAAGTCCGGCGCGACCTTCTTCCTCGACGCGCAGATGACCGAAACGAGGGCGGTGTAACGGATCGAGCCAAGTTCCGGCGTCTGATCCTCGGGCACCATGCCCATGTACACCTCGGTCGGGACCGAGCTCACCACGATGTCCGCTTCGATCCTCTCGCCCCCATCGAGCTCAACCGCCTGGATCCGGCCATTCGCTCGCGAGAGTCTGGCCACCGCGGCCCTCGTCCGGATCGTGACTCCGGCCCCCGCGACGAGCCGGGTGACGCCCTCGCAGAGAACCTTCGTCCAGTTGGCGCCCGGGATATAGCCAAGGGCCGCCGATCCCTCGCGGTGGTGCAGGCGGGCGCCCAGCCACGCGCCGCTCACCTCTTCGCAAGGCAACTCGAACTTGAGACGGGTCAGGGGCTCAAACAAGGCCTGCCGCACACCCGGAGAGGCCCATGAATCGAGGAGATCCGAAGCACTTCGATCCTGCCAGTCCGACCAGTCGCTCTTTCCGAAGGCCCGCGCCATCATCCAGGTGAAGCGCGCCTTGTCGGCGAGCGACATGGGAAAGGCCAGGAAGTCGAGCGGGTTCGCCAGGTTGTAAAGACGTCCCCCGACTCGAAAGAGCATCCGGATCCGCCGCCACGAAACGCTGGGCAGCGCTCCGATCCGGTCGAGAAAGTAGAGGAGCGTCTTGTCCCGGTGAAGGATGTGGTGATAGCCGAGCGGATAGAAGTGGCCGTCGCGCTCGAAGCTTCCCGCGAGCCCCCCAATCGCCGCGCCCCGCTCGATCACCGTGACGTCGAACGCGTTCGTCCGGGCGAGGCCCCAGGCCACGGAGGCCCCGGAAAGCCCTCCGCCCAGGACAACGACGCGTGGACGGGGACCTGGGCTGCTCAAGGGAAGCCCGGGATCTTACTGTCTGAGGGTCAGGAAGGCTTCGAGAAGGTCAAAGTCGCGGTGTGCTTGTCGCCGTTGCTCAGCACGACGACGATCTGAAAGGCGGATCCGCTCGTAGACTGCGAGGGCACCTTGAAAGTGGGGACGGTGGCCGAGGTCTTCGGATCCACCTTCTTCGCGAGGATCTCCGTGGCGATGGTCCCGGACTCCCCCGTGACCGTCACGGAAGTCACCTTGATGTTTTTGCTCCCGATGTTGGTGAGCTTGATCTGGGCATCGAACGGCTCGCCCTGGGGCACGCTCTGGGGAACGCCCTCGACCCCGAAGGTCCCGTCGAAACGGGAGCCGACGAGGCGGAACTGGATGTCGAACCCCGGAGGGCCCTTCCGCTTCTTGGCCGGATCGCCCAGCCAGCGGCTCATCCGAGCGGTCAGCATGGGGCGATCGGCGGCCGCCTGCTCGGCCCGACTCACGGGCACCGCCGCGGCGGTGATCGACAAGAACACAACGATAGCTACGGAACGCTTCATATTTTCCTCCCGGGTGTGTCTCAGACCATACCACCGCTCTCGGGCCCCGCGAGCGGCGCATAATTCCCCCCTATGCTTCATTCCCTTCTCCTGATCCTGGCTCTCAACACCCCTGCCGAGTCGCCCCTCATGGTCCGCGTTCCCCAGGGCGAGTTCCTCATGGGCGACAACGCGGGAGACGAGGACGCCCGCCCCGCGCACCCGGTGACCCTCGCCGCCTACGACGTGGGCATCTACGAGGTCACCAACGAAGAGTACGCGCGTTTCGTCAAAGGCACGGGTCACCGCCCGCCCGGTATCTACGCTCTGCCGAGCGCGGTGACGCCGGAACGCGCGGACGCGTTCCGCAAGCTCGGCGCGAAATTCGCGTGGAACGGCGCCCTGGCGCCCGCGGGCATGGAGAAGCATCCCGTGGTCCTGATCACGTTCGAAGACGCGGTGGCCTACGCTGCCTGGCTCTCGAAGGAGACGGGCGCCATCTACCGTCTCCCCACCGAGGCCGAGTGGGAGAAGGCTGCCCGCCTGGGCGCCCTGGGCAAGCGGCCGTGGGGCGATGACATCGACCCCTCTCGCGCCAATTACCTTCTGCGCGCCGAGGACAAGGAGACGAGTTCCACGAAGCCTGTCGGCTCCTACAAGCCCACGCCCGCAGGCTTGTACGACATCATCGGCAACGCGTGGGAATGGGTCAGCGACTACTACGCGCCCTATCCGAAGACCGCAGCGAGCGATCCATCGGGTCCGGCCACGGGCACGCAGCGCATCGTGCGCGGAGGCGCGTGGCTCGACAACGACGTGGCTCTGCTCGTGCTCACGCACCGGCACGAGGCGCCCGCCGACATCTATTCGTACAGCATCGGCTTCCGGCTGGTGCGCGAGCTGAGGGCCGGAACTAAGTAGCGAAGGGTGGTGGCTACGACGAAGGGGCGTACAGCAGGTCGAGCAACTGCCGCTCGACCGCGCGGAACTCGGACGAGGACTTGACCGAGATCTCGCGGTTGGAGAACACCGGCACGTTCACGCGATGCAATATCCGAGCGGGTCGCGCCGAGAGCACGTACACCGTGTCCGCGACATAGACCGCTTCCGACACGTCGTGGGTGATGAAGATCGACGTGTTGTCCTCGGTGCGCGCGATGTCGAGGAGCAGGCCCTGCATGCCCCAGCGGGTCTGCGGATCGAGGGCGCCGAACGGCTCGTCCATCAGCACCAGACGCGGCTGATTGATGAGGGTGCGGGCGAGGGCCACGCGCTGCTTCATACCGCCCGACAGATCCTTCGGGTACCGGTCCGCGAAATCGAGCAGGCCCACCGCCTTGAGGTACTTGTTCGCGCGCTCCGCGCGCTCCTTGACCGCGACCCCGCGGAGGCGCAGACCGTATTCGACGTTTTCGCGCACGGTCAGCCAGCCGAAGGACGTGTAGGCCTGGAAGACCATCCCACGGTCGCGCCCGACGCCGGTGACGAGCTCGCCATCCACATGGACCGTGCCCTTGGTGGGTGGAAGGAGCCCGGCCACGGCCTTGAGGATCGTCGACTTCCCGCAGCCCGAGGGGCCGAGGAACACCACGATCTCCCCCACACCCGGGCGGTCCTCGATCTCGAAAGACACGTCCCGGACCGCCTCGGTGTTCTTGCCATCGCGGCCGATGTACGTCACGCACAGGCCGGAGGCGCGGAGCTTGGGGCCCTTGGCCTTGAGTTCCGGTCGGTAGCTCGCCTGAGCCGTGCCTTCGCCGATGGTGACCGCGACCGTGCCCGGTTCGCCCGCCTGGGGCGCCGCCGGTGGCTTGGCGGGATCCTTCGCGCTCATGACGCCTTCTCCTTCCAGCGGAAGGCCACGTTCCAGAAGATGCGGATCGCGGAGTCGGTGATGAGGCCAATCCCGCCGATCACGAAAAGACCAGCGAAGGACCACGACGCCTTCTGATGCGTGCGCGCGAGTTCGACCATATAGCCGAGTCCGTGCTCCGGATTCACCGCCTCGGCGAGGATCACGTAGGTCCACGAGATCGCGTTCATAACCCGGAAGGAGTCGCAGATCTCCGGCAGGGCGGCGGGTACGAGGACGGTGCGGATGACCTGGAACTTCGAGGCGCCGAGAGTGAGTGCGGTCTGGACGAGTTCCTCCGGAACTGCCCGGATCGCGGTGACCACGACCGGCAGCAGATAGACGAACACCCCGAGAAACAGAAACGCGATCTTCTGCTTCTCGTAGATGCCGAACCAGAGGATGAGCAGGGGAATGAACGCGGAAATCGGCATGTAGCGAAGCGGCGACACCACCGGCTCGAACAGGCGGTTGATCGCCTCGAACGATCCCATCAGAACACCGAGGGGCACCGCAACCGCCGAGGCCAGGAGAAACGCGATTCCGATGCGTCGGCTCGAGACCATGATGGCCGTCCCCAGGTCGTATTCGAAGAAGAGCTGAAGAATCCCCTTCACTACCTCGGTGGGCGAGGGTAGGAAGTCAGGCGGCGCGAAACCGCCGTAGGTGAGGCCGCACCAGGCCCCGAGGAGCAGGACGGGCGAGACCAGTCCCAGAGCGAACGACGTGCCCTGGGAGAGGTTCGTCCGAAGGCCGAGGATTTCCCTAGCCATTTTCTTTTAAATGAGGGCGGCGCGGCCGCCCCTACTGGGCCAGGACGACTTTGATCTCGGTTCGGCGGTTGAGCTGGCGCCCGGCCTCTGAGTCGTTGCTCGCCACTGGCTGCGACGAACCCCGGCCGATGGTCTGGAAGCGAGCCGCTTCGATGTTGGGGAAGTTCTTCAGGATGTAGGTCTTCACCGCGAGGGCGCGACGCTCGGACAGGGTCATGTTCGCGGAGGCCGCACCGGTCGAGTCCGTGTTTCCTTCGACCCGAAGATAGGTGGCGCCGAACGACGTCATGGTGTCACCCAGGGCGTCGAGGACGAAGAACGAGCCGGGCATGATCTGGTCGGAGCCGGGGGTGAAGTGGATATCGATCTGCTTGTTGATGATCGCGCGATCCTGGGAGGACGGCGCCTTGGCCGCGACCTTCGCCTCTTCCACCTTCTCGCCCGGATAAGCCGGCGCGAGGGCGGCAATGAACCGGGTGTCGGCCCAATCCTTGGCGCTGACCGCGCGGGTCACGAGCCCCTTCTTGCGCCAGATCACGAAGGCGGTTTCGAAGAGCGTCTCGTAGTGGGCCCGTCCGCCGGTAAGGCCATAGAACTGCGCGTTGTCGGCGAAGGCGGTCAGCTTGAGGCCGGAGAGCATCCCGGACACCGTCTCGTTGTCGAGCTTGAGCGCCTTCCCCACCACCGCGTATGAACTGGCGGGATCCTTGCGCATCATCTCAATGCCTTCGAACCAGCCGTGGACGAAGTCGCGCACGGTCTCGGGCGCGGAGTCGATGATGTCCTGCCGGGCCACCAGAGTGTCGGCGATAATGTTTGTGGCCGCGGTGGTTGAAACTAGGACGTGAGCCTCGCTCTCACGCGCGGTGACCGCGCCCGAAAGGTCCGGCTCCCAGGTCACGGCCGCATCGACCTGCTTCGCCTTGAACATGGCGGCCGCGGCAGGCGCGTCCTGGGTGAAGATGATGTTCTTCTCGACCGCGGCGCGATCCTCGGAGGAAAGGCCGGACTGGGAGAGGAGATAGAGAAGGAGGAAGTGCGAAGGCGTGAATTGAGTGCACGCGATCTTCTTGCCCTTCAGGCCTTCGATCGACTTGATGGTGTTGAGGGAGACGATGCCGTCACCGCCTCGGGACCAGTCCTGCATGATTACCGAGCGGGCCTTCTGGTTCTGCTCGGCCAGGATCGACGCCTCACGCGCCCAGTTGTCCACGGTGTTCCACATGATGTCAACGTCGCCGTTGCGGAAGGCCGCGAGCTTCGCCGCCGGGTCCTCGAGCAGGACGAACTTCACGTCGAGGCCGAACTGCTTCTTGTAGAGCGAGGACGCGGCTCCCGGATCGAGTCCGCCGTTCGCGACGATGCCGGGAGCGTGGCCGGCCCAGGTATTGATCGCCACCACCAGCGGGCGGGAAAGCTTGCCCCCGCTCGCGAGCACGGCCGCGGTGACGCCGTTGGACCCCGCGTTGCGGCCCGGGTCGGAGGGGGCGTTCTTGAGCGCGCCGAAGTCGTCCGTGCTGGTGGCGGTCTGAGCAGGAGCGGCGTCCTTGCCGCCGGTCGCCCACTTCTTGATATCGGCGCCGAAATTCCGGAAGCCGAAGTAGATGATGGTGAGCCCGAGCAGCACCATGATGGCCTTGCCGAGCGGTGTGATCTTCATGAATTCGCCTCCGTGTTTGGACGAGGCTGACTTTATCTGAAGTCGGGGGCGTCAGCGGCCCAGGCGGTCGACCGAGGCTTTGAGGCTTTTGGCGTCGATTGCGGGATACCGGAACAACTCCGCCTCAACCTCGCGGAAGAGGGCGCGGAGCCTCGACGGATCGACGATGCCCTCGCGAATCAGGGTCTCGACGTCGGTGCTGTCCCGCTGGTGTCCGCGCTCGATCTTCGACAGCGCCTGCGTGTAGGGGTCGAAATGGTGGACGGCGAGCTTCCCGAATTGCTCGATGAACTCACACCGGTCGCGCCACCCGGGAAGGGCGGGAACGAAATGCGCCGGCGAGACGAGTTCGACGTTGATATCGAGACTCTCCTTCAGCGCCACCATGGAACGCAGGACGTCGTCGTTCTCCGGGTCCAGGGTGAGATCGATGTCGACGGTTGAGTCCCGGAGCCCGCGCGCCAGTTGAGAGGCGCCCCCGGTCAGATAGAGCCGGGTCGGCTGCTTCACGGCGCGGGACAACTGCTCCAGAAACGCCTGGAGACGGGTCGGGTCTACGGCCGGGCGCATGCCAGCGCTCTTTCATAGCTCACCAGGCGGCGCACCAGCGCGTTGTATTGGCCGTGGGCATTGTCGCCGTGCTCCTTGCCGAGCAGGGAATACAGACGGCGCTCGGGATTTTCGAATGGGGATTTGAACTCGATGCCGAGGGAGCGCAGTTTCGGCCCGCCGATGGAGACGAGAAGCGACTCGATCGTCTCCTCGCCACGCGCGAGATCGGCCAGACCCTTGGTGATCAGTTCGCTGCCCGGAAGGCCATCCATTGCGCCCGCGATTGTACGGCGAAGGTGAACTTGACGATTTCTTGATGCGCGGGCAGGGGTCGGGTACGGTTCCGCACCGACTCCTGACCCCTTCTAGCGACGAAGGTGGAAGGGGACGCTCGTCACCACCACGTTGGGCCGGAACAGCAGGGCGGCCTTGATCAGCAGCGCCTGCTGGTTGTGAAGGAGATGGTGCCAGAGTCGCTTCGGTATGAACTCCGGCAGGAGGATG
>JANMVV010000239.1:0-39700 GCA_031392925.1 Vicinamibacteria bacterium | reverse complement strand
GGTCGATCCAGTCGAGGTACTTCTTCTCCTCACCCGAGGCGACGCGCCTGAAGGTCTCCGCGAGCCTTGTGGTGATGGGACCGCGCACTCCCTTGCCAATGGGCCGGAAGTCGAGCTCGCGAATGCCGAGGACCTCCGCGGCGGTGCCGCAGACGAAGAGCTCGTCCGCCACATAGAGCTGGTCCCGGGAGAGAGGCTCTTCGCGCACCTCGTAGCCGAGGTCCTTCGCGATGATCATGATGCTGTCGCGGGTCAGGCCCTCGAGCACGGTGCTGCGATGGGGGGTGTAGATGACGCCCTTGCGGACCGCGAAGAGATTCTCCCCCGTGCCCTCGGCCACGAGGCCGGTGGGATCGAGCATGAGTGCCTCATCGAACCCGAGCCGCGCCGACTCGGTGCGGGCCAGGACGGAATTTCCGTAATTCCCCGCGAGCTTCGATTTGGTCATCATCACGTTCGGGTGGTGACGGGTGAAGGACGAGACGTTCGCCCTCAGGCCCAGGGTCTCGGCTTCGGGGGTCACGAAGCCTTTCCAGTCCCACGCCGCGATGCCGAGTCCCGGGACGATGCCCAGGAGATTCAGGCTCATGTGGCCGGAGGCCGCGAAGATGAGTGGACGGACGTAGCACGAGGTGAAGCCGTTCTCTCGAACCACCGCCTTCGAACCCGCGACTACCTCTTCCTGGGTCCACGGCAGCTCGGTAAAGCCGAAGATGGCAGCACTCTGGAACAGGCGCGCGATGTGATCCTTCAGCCGGAAGATCGCCGGACCGTCGGGCGTGCTGTAGGCGCGCATGCCCTCGAACACCGCGGTGCCGTAGTGCAGGGCCGGGGTGAGAAAGGGTACGTTAGCCTTCTCGTGAGGCACGAGGGCGCCGTTCATCCACACGAATTTCGACTCGAGGTTCATGGTTCTTCCTTTAGGGGGGCCACAGAATAGGTAAGGATGCCATGCTCAGCCCCCATCCCCCGAGGGGAGGCTGCGCGCCACCCCTGCGCTGCGACGGGAGTCAATCCCGTCTTCGCTCGACGCCTAGACGCCTAGACGCCCCAGCCGTAACCTCGCTCGGGGGTCTCGCGGAAGTCGGAACCTTCCTTGGCAGGCGGCGCCTCGGAGTCGTAGGGCTCGGCGCCCGGCGGATGGGTCCGGACTTCGCGGGTTTCCTTGGGTGTTTCGTTCTCGTTCTTGGTGTTCATGATCTTTCTTTCCTGAAAAGCAAAACCCCCGAGGTTTCCCTCGGGGGCCTTTCGTCTCGCTTGGCTTTTCTTGCCTCGCTAGACGGGACCCCCGCCCGTAAGGACGATAAGAATGAGACCAATAACCAGCGCGAGCGACAACACGTCGCTCCGCAGGGCCAAGGTTCTCGCAAGGGTCGGATTGGACATTGGACGAAGAGAGTAAATCCCGTGGCCGGACATTGTCAAACCCTCCCCCCCGAAGTCCGGCTGGCGAAGGCGACCACGCGCGGGCTCTGGAACGGCCGGGAGCAGGCATCGGCGATGAGGCTCGCGTCCTTCATGAGCGCGTCGAAGGCCTCGAGGGACAGGCTTTGAGCGCCATCGGAGAGGGCGCGCTCAGGGTCGTCGTGGACCTCGATCATCACCGCATCGGCGCCCGCGGCGATCGCCGCCTTGGTCATGGGGGCCACCCCATCCCTTCGGCCGGTGCCGTGCGAAGGATCGATCGCGATGGGAAGATGGGAAAGGGATCGGACCACCGGAATGGCGGAAAGGTCAAGCGTGTTCCTGGTGGCGCTCTCGAAGGTGCGGATCCCCCGCTCGCAGAGGATCACGTTGGGGTTTCCCTCGGCCAGGATGTACTCCGCGGCGAGCAGCCATTCCTCGATGGTCGCGGACATGCCGCGCTTGAGCAGGACTGCGTTCGGTACCCGCCCGAGCTCGCGAAGCAGGTCGAAGTTCTGCATGTTCCTCGTTCCTACCTGAAGGCAATCGACGATACGGGACATCGACTCGACCCTGCGCACGTCCATCACTTCGCTCACGATCTTGAGGCCGGTGATCGCGCGAGCTTCGCCGAGCCACTTGAGAGCTTCATCGCCGTGGCCCTGGAAGGAATACGGCGAAGTGCGGGGCTTGAACGCGCCGCCGCGGAGGAGATGGGCGCCGGAAGCCTTCACCGACCGTGCGATGCGCATCAGGTGATCGTGACCCTCGACCGCGCAGGGGCCCGCGATCACCACGGTCTGCTGGCCGCCGATGACGACGTTTCCGATCGAAACCTCGGTCGGCTCAGGCTTGGTATTCCGGGAGGACTTCATGGGATGAAGGGCCTAGTTTATTCGCGAAGGGCGGTCAGTCCGCGTCGGTGACCGCGCCCCGACTGGCGGATGAGACGACCCGGGCGTATTTCGCGAGAACGCCGCGGGTGAATCGGGGAGGCGGTGCGGTCCAGGCGGCGCGTCGTTTCAGGATCTCCGCCTCGGGCAAATTGAGCGAGAGGAGGCGCGCTTCCGCGTCCACGGTGACGCTGTCGCCCTCCCGCACCAGGCCGATCAGGCCTCCGGTCGCTGCTTCGGGCGCCACGTGTCCGACGACCAGACCGTGGGTTGCGCCGGAGAATCGGCCATCGGTTATGAGACCCACGCTGTCGCCGAGACCCGCGCCCATCAGGGCCGACGTGGGCGCGAGCATTTCCCGCATGCCCGGTCCCCCGCGCGGTCCTTCGTGCCGGATGACGACCACGTCGCCGGGCCGGATCTTCCCGCCCAGGATGGCGGTGAGCGATTCCTCCTCCGACTCGAACACGCGGGCCGGACCGGTCATCTTGATGGTCTTGAGGCCCAAGATCTTCGCCACCGCGCCCTCTTCGGCCAGGTTGCCGCGCAGGATCGTGAGATGGCCCTGCGGATGAACCGGCCGATTCCAGGGACGAATGACGTCCTGCCCGGCGGGCGGTTCGGCGGGAATGTTCTGCAGGGACTCGGCGAGGGTCTCTCCTGCGATGGTGAGCGCGTCTCCGTGAAGGACACCGTGCTCGAGGAGAATCTTCATCACCTGGGGAATGCCTCCGGCGCGATGGAGATCGGTCGTGGCATACCGGCCCGACGGCGAGAGATCGCAAAGCACGGGCACCCGACCGCGGATGGTCTCGAAGTCGTCGAGAGTAAGCGGCACTTCGGCGCTATGGGCGATGGCGAGCAGATGGAGCACCGCGTTGGTCGAACCGCCGATCGCCATCACCACCGCGATCGCGTTCTCGAACGCCTTCCGGGTCATCATCTTTCGCGGGGTGAGATCGGATGTGATGGCCCGGGCGAGCACACGCGCGGACTCCGCGGCCGAGTCTGCCTTCTCCGCATCCACCGCGGCCATGGTCGAGGAATGCGGCAGAGACAGACCCATGGCTTCGATCACGGAGGACATGGTGTTGGCGGTGAACATGCCTCCGCACGAACCGGCGCCCGGACACGCGGCGCGCTCGATCCGCCCGAGTTCCTCGGTGGAGATCTTCTTCTGGCTCCACTGCCCCACCGCTTCAAAGGCGCTCACGATGGTGAGATCGCGGCCATCCAGATGCCCCGGCTTGATCGTGCCGCCGTACACGAATACCGCTGGGATATCGAGACGCGCCATCGCGATCATGGCGCCCGGCATGTTCTTGTCGCAGCCGCCGACGATCAGGACCGCGTCGAGGCGCTCGGCCCCGCACACCGTCTCGATGGCGTCGGCGATGACCTCGCGGGAGACGAGCGAATACTTCATCCCGATCGTGCCCATCGAGATCGCATCCGACACCGTGGGCGTGCCGAAGGTTTGTGGCGCGAGACCGGCTTCGCGACAGGCTGCCTCCGCCCGGTTCACCAGGGCCTGGAGGCCGGCATTGCATGGCGTGGTGGTGCTGTGGGCGTTGGCGATCCCGACGAAGGGCTTCTTGAAGTCGTCATCGGTGTAGCCGATCGCGCGCAGCATGGCCCGGTTCGGCGAACGTTCCGGCCCTTCCTTGATCAGCTGGCTTCTCATGCGTCTTTCGGGTCTCCTCGGGCGTTGATGCGCCTCGCCCCGGCGCGGAGGTGAGCTTAAGCGGGCGTGAGCTCGGAGACGGGAGCCGCGGCCTTGATCGCCTCGCCTTCCGCGGAAACGGTGACGGGGTCGAGGAAAGGCATCATCCCCCGAAGCTGCGCGCCCACCTTCTCGATGGGGTGAGCGCGCTCCCGCCGTCGCTGCTCGTTGAACCACGGCCGGCCCGCCTCGCTCTCGGCAATCCAGGCCTTCGCGTAGGCGCCGCTCTGGATCTCCGAAAGCATGCGGAACATCTCGCGGCGCGTCTCGTCGGTCACGAGGCGCGGCCCTCCGGTGTAGTCGCCGTGCTCGGCGGTGTCGGAGATCGAGTAGCGCATGTAGGAGAGACCGCCTCGATACATCAAGTCGACGATCAGCTTCAGCTCGTGCATGCACTCGAAGTACGCGATCTCGGGCTGATAGCCGGACTTGACCAGAGTCTCGAATCCGGCCTTCACCAGCGCGGAGACGCCGCCGCACAGCACCGCCTGCTCTCCGAAGAGATCGGTCTCGGTCTCTTCGGCGAACGTCGTCTCGATGACGCCGGCGCGCGTGCACCCGAGCGCCTTCGCATAGGCAAGGGCCGTCTGCTTCGCCCGTCCGCTCTCGTCTCGATGCACGGCCAGGAGCGCGGGCGTGCCCTGACCCTCCTTGAACACTTCCCGGACCCGATGTCCCGGAGACTTGGGCGCGATCATGGACACATCGATGCCCGGAGGCGGGTCGATCGCGCCGAAGCGGATGTTGAAGCCGTGCGCGAACATCAGCGTGTTCCCGGCCCGCAGATTCGGCGCCAGGTCTTCGCGGTAGAGCGCCGCCTGAGTGGTGTCCGGAGTCAGGACCATCACGATGTCCGCCTGGTCCGCCGCGGCCGCGGGTGTGAGCACGGTGAGGCCCTCTGAGGCGGCCTTGCTCCTCGATCCGCTCGCGGGTGAGAGGCCCACGACCACGTCGCACCCACTGTCGCGCAGATTGAGGGCGTGGGCGTGGCCCTGGCTCCCATAGCCGATGATCGCGATGCGGCGTCCTCGCAACTCATCGAGATTAGCGTCCTTGTCGTAGTAGATCTTCGCCATGATGTCTCTCTCCTTGTTCGGTTCTCCGTCTACGCGGCCGGGGTGACGCCGCGCAGCATCGCCACTTTTCCGGTTCGCACCATTTCCAGAATTCCCCTCGGCCGCAACAGCTCGACCAGTCCGTCAACCTTGGGGCCATCCCCGGTCACCTCGACGATCACCGATTCCGGCGCGACATCGACGATGCGTCCGCGGAAGATGTCCGCGAGTTGCGCCACTTCGGCCCGATCGGTCGGCGCGCAGCAGACGCGGATGAGGGCGAGATCGCGATCGACCGTGGGCAGCTCCGTCACATCCTTGACCTCGCTCACGGGGATGAGTTTTCGGAGACTCTCTTCCACGAGGCGCGCCGGGACGCGTGCCGTATCCACCACCACGGTCATGCGCGAGTAGTCCTTCACCTCGCTCTGCCCCACGGTGAGGCTCTCGATGTTGAAGGCCCGCCGACGGAACAGGCTCGCCACGCGATTGAGGACGCCGGGCTCGTCCTGCACGCGCGCCACCAGGGTGTGCCTCATGCCACCGCCTCCTGCAGAGCGGGTCTGCGGATCATGGCGTCGAGGGCGGCGCCCGCGGGGACCATGGGGAACACCGATTCGTCCTGCACCACCCGGAAGTCGATGAGCACAGCCTTGCCGGACCCGCGCGCGGCACGAACCGTCGGGACCACGTCCTTGCGCTTCGTGACCCGATGCGCGGCCATGCCGTAGGCGTCTGCGAGCTTCACAAAGTCGGGCGAGAGCATGGGGGTCTGGGCGTAGCGCTTCTCGTAGAAGAACTCCTGCCACTGGCGGACCATGCCCAGGAAGCCATTGTTGATGATCGCGATGTTGATGTCGAGACCTTCCTGCTGAATGGTCGCGAGTTCCGCCTGGGTCATCTGGAAACCGCCGTCGCCCACCACCACCCAGACCTCCGCGTCCGGCCGCGCGAACTTGGCGCCGATCGCCGCGGGCAGCGCGAACCCCATGGTGCCGAGCCCGCCCGAGGTGATCAGACTGCGCGGCGTCTCGTGCGCGTAGTACTGGGCCTCCCACATCTGGTGCTGACCGACGTCGGTGACCACGATGGCCTCGCCGTTCGTGGCTTCCCACAGGTCGTGTAGTACGTGCGCGGCGTAGAGGTTTCCGTCGTCTTCCTGATGCAGGATGTCGCGGCCCTTCGTGTCGGCTCGGCCCTGGTCGATGGAGCGTATCCAGGCCTCGTGACGCTTCTCGGGAAGGAGCGGATTGAGTGCGTCGAGAACCGCGCGCAGGTCGCCCACGAGGGCCACGTCGACCGCGACGTTCTTGCCGATCTCCGCGGCGTCGATCTCCACATGGATCTTGCGGGCGTTCGGCGCGTAGGTGGCGAGCTTCCCGGTCACCCGATCGTCGAAGCGCATGCCGAAGGCGAGGAGCAGGTCGGCGTTCTGGATCGCATGGTTCACGTACGCCTCGCCGTGCATGCCCATCATGCCGAGAGAGAGCGGGTGAGAGGCCGGGAAACCGCCGAGCCCGAGGAGCGTCGAGGCCACGGGAGTGCCGGTTCGCTCCGCGTACGCGACCAGCGCCCGGGTGGCGCCGGATTTGATGACCCCGTGACCCGCGAGGATGACCGGCCGCTCGGCGGCCCGGATCAGGGCCACTGCCCGGTCGAGGTCACTCGCGGTCACCGGCGCGCGCTCGCGCAGGCTCGGATAGTCGGGAACATCCGGCCACTCGAACACCGCTTCCTTCTGCTGGGCGTCCTTGCAGATATCCACCAGCACCGGTCCCGGCCGGCCATGACGCGCGATGGCGAAGGCCTCCCGCAGCGCGGGAGCGATGTCCTCGGCCTTCATCACCAGGCGGTTGTGCTTGGTGATGGGAAGAGTGATCCCGGTGACGTCGGTCTCCTGGAACGCGTCGCTGCCGATGAGATGGGACGCGACCTGGCCGGTGATAAACACGGTGGGCACGGAGTCGAGCATCGCGTTCGCGATACCGGTGGTGAGATTGGTGGCCCCGGGGCCCGAGGTCGCGAAGGCCACGCCGACCTTGCCGGAGGCGCGGGCGTAACCGTCGGCCATGTGCGCGGCGCCCTGCTCATGGCGAACAAGGACGTGGTGGATGGGGTACTCCGCCATCACGTCGTAGACCGGCAGAAGGCATCCGCCCGGGTAACCGAACACGACATCGACCCCTTCGCGAAGCAGGCACTCCCAGACGATTCGGCCGCCCGTGAGCTTTGGTCCGGTTGGTTCATGCTGCTTCATGCCGCGTCGCCCTTTCATTCGAGAAGCCCTGAAAAAGCAAAACCCCCGAGGTTTCCCTCGGGGGTCTTGGTGATCCTGGGCTCGCTTGCCTAGATCACCATCCCCCGGGGCCCAATAAGGACCGCAAGGAGGAGAATCGAAATTCCAAGCGACATGACAATCGACACGGAGCCCCTGGTCGGGCTTTCGGGTCGCGAGGAAGTCGAGCGGTTCATGACAGGGGGCGGATGTTAATCACAGCTTCGGGCGGAGGTCAAGCGCTTTCTTCAAAGAGCCGCGGGTCAGGGGCTACTTCTTGCGCCAGGCCTCTTCGGTCATAGGCTTGAGCAGATCCAGTTTCCGCTTCGTGAAATCGGCATTGAGGAGGCCCATCTCCTTCGCTAGACCGGTGAACTTCGCCCAGGCCGCGTCGAGGTCCCTGGACAACGCGGTCATGCGGTCGAGCTGAGACTTCGTGGGACGTCCATCGTAGCCATTGACGTTGCCGTAGAGCAGTCCGATCTCCTCGCGCAACTTCTCTTCGCCCGAGATCCCCTCGCCTTCCTGCTGCGCCACGAGGGCCACGCGCTGGGCTTCAAGGCCGCCCGAGAAGGCCAGCACGCGCTTCGAAAACACGCTGTCCTTCGGGCCCAGCTTGCTCGCCCGGTCATTGGCCTGATCGCGAAGATCGGTGATGGATTCCACGAGCCAGGTGAGCCGCTCCACCAGACCGAACAGCATGGCGCCGGTTTCATGCTGCTTCACCTGGTCGGCCGCGCTGTAGGCGACCCGGGGATCGGCGGCCAGCGTGACTTCGCTCTTGTAGGTGTCCTTGTTCTTGAGGGCGGTGACCGAATAGCGTCCCGGGGTGGCCCGGGCGCCGAAGAAAGCGCCCGCGCTGCCGATCACGCCGGCTCCGGCCGGGAACCTCGGCGCGGCCTCGCGGGTGGACCACAGGATCCGATTGACCCCGCGACGCTTGGTCGCGGGAATGGTGGCGAGGAGCTTGCCCGAAGCGTCTCTCACCTCAAACTTGAAGTCGCCCACCACGTGGCGCCGCTTGGAGTAGTAGACGATGGAAGCCCCGCCCTCGGGGCTCACGCCGGAGAACTCGTGGTCTCCGTACCAGCCCCCGCCGCCGCCAAAGCCGCCCCCGTCGAGGAGGAGTTGCCCGGGGCGGGTGGGAAGGAACGCGAAATCGGAATTGAGGACCTCGGGGGTCAGGGCCCGCAGCGGCGTGATGTCATCGACCACGTAAAGGCCCCGTCCATGAGTGGCGAGCACCATGTCGTGGTCGCGAGGATGCACCGTGACATCGCGCACCGGAACCATAGGAAGGCCGCTCGTGAACTGCGCCCACTGCTTCCCTCCGTCGATGGAAAGGAACAGGCCGGTCTCCGTCCCGAGGAAGAGCAGATTTGCATTGACCACGTCCTGCTTGATCACGTGCGCGAAGCCCTTGGTTTCCGCGGTCGAGAGCGATGTCCAGGTCTTGCCGAAGTCGGTGGTCTTCGCAACATGAGTGCTCATGTCGCCGGTCATGTGGCCGTCGAAAGTGGCGAAGGCCGTGGCTTCGTCGTGGGACGAAGCTTCGACCCGTGACACCCAGGTGCCCTTCGGCACGCCGGTGTTCGCGGCCACGTTCGTCCAGGTCTTGCCGCCATCGCGTGTGACCTGAAGGTTGCCGTCGTCGGTCCCCACCCAGATCACCTGCGGATTCTTCGGCGACTCGCTGATCGCGAAGATGGTGGTGTGGTTCTCGGCGGTGGAATTGTCGCGGGTGAGACCGCCGGACTCGTTCTGGCGCTGCTGGTTCGGATCGTTGGTGGTGAGGTCGGGAGAAATCTTCTCCCAGCTCTCGCCCCGATCGGCGGAGCGGAACAGGAACTGCGCGCCCATGTACATGACGCCCTTCTGGGTGGGCGACATGTGAATGGGAGTGTTCCAGTTGAAACGGTACTTGGGATCCCCCACCACCGGCGAGGGCTGAATGTCCTTCTGCTCGCCCGTCTTTCGACTGGTGCGCGCAACGTGACCACCCTGAGCCTCGCTGTAGACGAGATCCTCGTCATTGGGATCGGGGAACACCCAGAAGCCATCGCCTCCCGTGAGCGCGCTCCAATCCCGGTTCCCGATGGGACCGCTTTTCTTCGACGGGCCCCACCACGAGTTGTTGTCCTGAAGGCCGCCGTAGACGTTGAAGGGGAACTCCATGTCGACGGCCACGTGGTAATACTGGGCAAGGGGAAGGTTCTCGACAAAGAGCCAGCGATTGCCCCGGTCCCACGAGTGATAGGCGCCCCCGTCACTGCCGAGAAGGAGTTCATCGGTGTTCTTCGGATTCACCCAGATCGCGTGGACGTCACCGTGGAAGTTTCCCGAAAGAGCGCTCCACGTCTTGCCCCCGTCGTCGGAGGTGCCCGCGCCGAAGCTCGTCTTGTAGACGCGGTTCGGATTGACCGGGTCTGCGACGAGGCGAGAGAAGTAGAACGGGCGCCCCTGAACCACCGCAGCGGTACTGATCAAGGCCCAGGTTTCACCCGCGTCATCGGAACGATACAGGCCGGTCGTTTTCGCCTCCACGGTCGCGTAGACGACGCTCGACTTCGCCGGCGAAACCGCCACCGCAATGCGTCCGAGGTCTCCCTCGGGCAGGCCCTTGGTGAGCTTGCGCCAGGTGGCGCCGCCGTCGGTGGACTTGAAAAGACCGCTCTTCGGCCCGCCCGAGGTGAAGAAGTCGGGCTTGCGGCGATGCTGCCACAGGGTCGCGTACACGACCTTGCCGTCCTTCGGATCCACCGACAGATCCGCGCAGCCGGCATCCAAAGCACCCGCGAGGGTTCTCTCCCAGGTCTTGCCCGCATCCTTCGTCACGTAGACGCCGCGCTCATCGCTGTCGTTGAAGAGAGGCCCAAGCGCGCAGGCGAAGACTTTCGAGGAATCGGCGGGGTCGATCGCCACCCGCGCGATGCGCTCGGTCTTCTCGAGGCCGACCTTCTGCCAGCTGTCGCCGCCGTCGTTCGACCGGTAGAGGCCATCGCCCACCGAGACGCTGTTGCGAACCCAGGTCTCGCCGGTGCCCACCCAGACCGTCTTGGGGTTCTTCGGGTCGATCTTGATGTCTCCGATCGACGGGTTGTACTTGTCGAAGACGGGCTTGAACTTGACCCCGCCGTCATCCGACTTCCAGACGCCGCCCGACGCGGCGCCCACGTAGATGGTCAGCCGGTCTCCCGTGACCGCGTCGATGGCAGACACGCGACCGCTCATGACCGCGGGCCCGATGCTTCGGGCTTCGAGGCCGCCAAAAGTGTCGGAGTCGACTTTGATGTCCTGGGCGGAGGAAAGGGCGGCGAACGCCAACGCGGCCAGGGCCCAGAGGTTCTTCGAAAGCAGTCGGTTCATGGATGTCTTCTCCTGGTTCGAACGAGGGCGGCAGCGCGGGGTCCGGCGGTTCATCGATCAGTTACTTCTTGGCGGGAGCGGGAGCTTCCTTCTTGGCCGGCATCACGAAACGCGCGTCATCGAGCTTGGGATTGATTTCGACCTTCGTGATCGTGATGACCTGGCGGCCCGGCGAGCCCTTCTGTCCGCCGTCGATCGAATGGGGAACGATCAGCCCCTCCACCTCCTTGTAATCGCCCAGGATGGTGTCGCCTTCCACCTCTGCGCCTCGTTTCGTGGTTTTCGACTCGATCTTGATCTCGAGATTGCTGTCGGTGTCAATGTAGACGGTGCGCACGTCGCCGCTCTTCATGGTGACCTTGAGCTTGTAGGCGTCGGTGCCCTCCACCTTCTCCTTGCCAAGGTAATCGATGGTGTGTCCCTTCGTCTTGTAGTCCACGAGGAATCCGTCGATGTCCGCCTGCTCGAGCGCGTCCTTCATTTCTTCGGGCGAGAGGGGCTCGGCGTTGGGGTTGCCCTGGATCGGCATCAACTTCCAGCCCGTGCTTCCGTTGAGAGCAGTCGGAGTGAGGATCATTCCCTGAAAAGTGATGTCCATCCGAAGTTTGTCGCCTCGCTTCTGTTCGATCACCATGGGCGCGTCCATGCCGGGGCCCAGGCCGATCTTCCCCGTTATCCGCATGGACTGAACGGCCCGGATCTTGGCGAGGCCCCCTTTGGCTTCGAAGTTCTTGGCGAGGATGTCGTCGACGGTCTGAGCGGGGGCAAGGCTCGCGAAGGCCAGCGCGGATGCGGCGATCAGAAGTTTCATGGGGCTCTCTTTTCAGGTAGGAGTCAGGAGTTTTGATTGGACTGCCGAGAGTCTACGACCCGGGTGGTGCTCGCGCTCACTAGACTTGGGCTGATGAGACTCCTCGGCATCGCGTTCCGGAGCCTCCTGCGGGCGCGAAGGCGAAACGCGCTCGCCGGCGGAACCATGGCGCTCGGAACCGCGGCTCTGATCCTCGGCAGCGGCCTCTCCGACGGGATCGCGCGCCAGCTCACCGACAATCTGGTGGCGGTCCAGACCGGCGAGATGATGGTGGTGAAGCGCGAAGAAGGCTTCGTCCGTCAGAACTCGCCCTTCGACGCCTACTCGAGAGAGCGCATTCAAAACGGCGAGGCGGTGATCTCGGAGATCGAAAAGCGCTCGGGCGAATTCGGCATTCTGAGAGTCGCTCCCTACCTTCACGCCCGCGGGACCGCGATCGCCTCGAATCGGTCGACGCCCGCGGTTGTGCTGGGCATCGTTCCGGAGAAGGAGCCGGAACTCTTCAGGGCCCTTCCCCCGGTCCTGGGCAAGGTGCTCGGCAAAGAGCCCGAAGAGGTCTACGTGGGCGAGCCGGTCGCGAAGATATTGAGACTCTCGGTCGGCGATTCCGTCTCTCTCCTCATCCAGACTCCGGAGGGGGCCATGAACTCCCTCGACGCGGTGGTCTGCGGCATCTTCGCGAAAGGCGCGCCCTGGTACGACAACACTTTCTTCGTCCCCCTGCCCGCGGCGCGGAAGCTCGAGGATTCACCGGAGGGCGTCACCAATATCAAGCTTCGAGCCAAAGGCTCCCCAAGGTCGCTCGAAGGCACGCGGGCGGCGCTCCGCGAGGTGGTGTCCGGACTTTCGCCAGGAACGTCGGTGGAGAGTGCCGAGGAGGCGGGCCGGTTCTCCTTTTCGATCATCCAGGCGAACGAGGCGAGCCTCACCATCCTGTCGGTATTCCTTTTCGCGGCCGCCGCGGTCGGAATCGTGAACGCCATGCTGATGAGCGTGCATGAGCGGACGCGGGAAATCGGCACCATACGGGCGATGGGCATGCGGCGGGGGGGCGTGGTCCGGCTCTTTCTCCTGGAGGGTCTGGCCCTCGGTGTGGTGGCGGCGGGGCTGGGAGTCCTCGTGGGCGGGGCCATGGTGCTCTATTGGGCGAACGTGGGCATCCGAATGAACACCGTCACCCTCGCCTGGCTCGCAGGAGGCGACTTCCTGTACCCCCGGCTCGAGGCCCTGAGCGTGATTAGGGCCGCCTTCGCCATCATCGCCATGTCCACCCTGGCCGCCGCCTACCCGGCTTACGCCGCGAGCCGGCTGGAACCGCGCGAGGCCCTGCACCGGATCTGATCCTCGGACCGGGACAGGGAGGCCCGTTAAGATGAGCCACCAGTTCAGGAGACCCCAATGCGCTCATCTCGCCTATTCCTTCTCGTCGGCTCCGCGGTCCTTTGGACCGCCTGCGCCTCGGTCAAGCCGCCTTCGGTGCGCGTGGCCAGCGTCCATCTGGACGGCGTCTCGCTGACCGGAGCGCGGGTGGACGTGGGGCTACAGATCAGGAATGTGAATCCCGAGAGCCTTCAGATCGAACGCTTCGATTATGAGATCAAGCTCAACGGCCAGGTCCTCGGTCACGGGTTCAATTCCGACCCCCTGACGCTGGCCGGATTCAAGGAAGACAAGGTCGTCTCCCGGGTGGACGTGAACCTCCTCAGGGTTCCCGGGGCGGTGAAGAAGGTTCTCGACCGGGACCGGGTCGATGCGGAGATCAAGGGGACTTTCTATGTAAAAGACGGCTCGGGACTCCGCAAGATCAGGTTCGGGGGCCAAGGAAACGTCGACTTGAACCGGGACGGAAGACGGTAAGGACCCTCGTCAACGCTACGTTTGACGATCGGGAAGTCGGGCACTAGACTGTTTTCGATCTGCCCGTGACCTTGGAATTTCTAGTTGAATGATTGCTTTCGGATGGGACTTTTCTAGCTCGACTGGGGTGGCATGAAGGTCAAGGTCCTCGGCTGCTACGGCGGAATCGCTCCCGGACAGGGAATGACCTCGTTCCTGGTCAACGACACGGTGGCTCTGGACGCGGGCGGTCTGTCCTTCGCTCTCCCGGTCGAGGGTCAGGCGAAGGTGAAGGATGTCTTCATCTCCCACGCCCATCTCGATCACACCTGCTGCCTGCCGTTCCTGATCGACAACAGCTTCGCTTCGCCCGGCTTCTCGCTGCGCATCTACGGGATCCATGAGGTGGTCACGGCACTTTCAAGGCACCTCTTCAATGGGTCCTTGTGGCCCGACTTCACGTCCATCCCGGACGACCTGACCCCGGTGCTCAAGCTCGTGACCCTGGAGCCGGAGAAGGCCGTGAAAGTGGGCAAGCTCAAGGTTCGCGCGGTGCCGGTTTCTCACTCCGTCCCCACCACGGGCTTCATCGTGGATGACGGTGAAGGGTCCCTCGCTTTCTCCAGCGACACCGGTCCCACTCATCACTTCTGGGATGTGGTGAACGCCACGAAGAACCTGAAGGCGGTCATCACGGAGTCTTCATTCCCGAACAGCGAAGAGGATCTCGCGCGGATTTCGGGCCACCTCACGCCTACCCTCCTCGGGAAAGAGCTCGAGAAGCTGAAGCGGGATGTTCCCGTTTACATCTACGGCGCCAAGCCCCGTTTCGTGTCCCGAATCAAGAAAGAGATCTCGGCCCTGAAGCGGAAGAACGTCACTATGTTCGTTCAGGGCCGCACCTACACCGTCTAAGGGACGATCCCGCTCGCCTTCAAACGCCCGCACGGGTGCTTGTTGCTGAGCAGCCGGGATGGTTCAGGTGGCCCCTGAGGTTGGCTTGACCGGGTGGAAAGACGCAATTTCAGGCCTGTTTTCGCTCGCCTCCTGACAAAGATTAGGCACCATTTCCGTTGTGCTAGAGTCGCGGGCTGGCACAACATATTGGGGTAATTCGCTTTCATGATGCGTCTGGATCAAGTTGAAATCATTGGCTTTAAGTCGTTCTGCGACAGGCAGGAGCTGACTTTCAAAGGGGGAGTTACCGGCATCGTCGGCCCCAACGGTTGCGGCAAGAGCAACATCTCCGATGCCATCTCCTGGGTCCTCGGCGAACAGAGCGCCAAGAGCCTCCGCGGGGGGGCCATGTCCGACGTGATTTTTGCAGGAACCACCTCCCGCCAGCCCGTGGGCATGGCCGAGGTCAACCTCAAGCTGACCGGCATCAACGGCCGCAGCACGGACGGACGGGACGAGTGCACGATCTCCCGCAGGCTCTACCGGAACGGCGAGAGCGAGTATCTGATGAACGGCGCCCTCTGCCGGCTGCGCGACATCCACGAACTGTTCATGGACACGGGTCTCGGTTCGAAGGCGTATTCGTTTATCGAGCAGGGGAAGATCGGCCAGATCCTTTCCAATAAGCCAACCGATCGCCGCGCTCTCATCGAGGAAGCCGCGGGCGTCACCAAGTACCGTGCGCGGCGGCGCCAGACCCAGTTGAAGCTCGACGCCACCCAAGCGAATCTCCTGCGCGTCAACGACATCGTCACCGAAGTGGAGAAGCAGCTCGAGTCCCTCAAACGCCAGGCCAGCAAGGCCCGGCGCCGCATGGTGCTCGCCGAGGAGCAGCTCGGGCTCGAGCGCATCGTCTACGGCCGCACCTTCTCGAGACTACAGGCGGACTCGGATGAACTCGCGAATCGATCGAAGGTTGAGGCCGGGCGCGCGGAGCGCATCGACGCCACCATCACGGCCCGGGAAACCGAGCTCGAGACCTCCCGCCTTGGAGTCATGGAGCAGGAGCGAGCACTCGAGACCATTCGCGCCGAGCACTCCGATCTGACTCTCAAGGCCAACAAGTTCGAAACCCATTCGACGTACTGCCGCGACCAGGCGCGGGACGCGGTGTCGCGTTCGCAGGCCGCCGCCCAGGAAGCCGAGGACCTGAGAACGCGTCTCGCCCCTCTCGGCGAAGGCCTCAAGCAGCACGAGGCCGATGTGCTCACCTACGCCGAACAGCGCGCCAAAAGCGAAGGGACGCTCCAAGGCATCGAGGCGCTCCTCGATCAGGCCGTGGTGGCGCTCCGCAGTGTCGAGGCCGACATGGACTCGGCCCGGTCCGCCCAGCTCTCCGCCCTGACCCGCATCTCCGCCCTCGGTTCGGCGCGAGGCGCCGCTCACGAACGCGTGGAGCGGGCGCAGGCGACCTTGTCCAAGCTCCGGACCGAGTTCGAGGAAGTGTCCCGTGAACGCGAGCGCGTCGCTGGCGCGCTCGTTCAGACCACATCTCGACGCGAAGAGGTCGAGACGGTCAAGGCCGAGCTCACCTTGAAGCTCGAAAGCGCCCGGAAGGACCGAGTCGAAGCGGAAACCAAACGAGGGGATCTGGGCCGCGAACTCGACGCCCTCCATCGCGAGCGGGATCAACTCGTCGGCCGGCGCGCATCGCTCGAGGAACTCGTGGCCACCCACGGCGCCTTCGATGCGGGCGTGCGGGCGCTGCTCGACGACCGTGCCACCTCCCTCGTTCAGGGTGTCCTCGCGGACGCCATCGAAGTGGCGCCGGAATACGAGAAGGCGGTCGAGGGCTTTCTGGGCGACGCCCTCCAGGCGCTGGTCGTTCCCAACGCCGAGACCGCGCGGGCAGGAGTGGCGCGACTCGCCGAGTCGGGCGAAGGCCGCGCTTCGTTCCTGATCCTCGGACGGACCAGCGGAGCCAGCGCTCCGCTGGCGTCGCCGAACGACGCGCGCATCGTGGGCCGACTGACCGGCCTGTACCGGGTCGGCCTGCCCGATGGCGAGTCGATCAAGCTGGGCCTGGGCGACGCGCTGGTCGTGCGCACTCTCAAAGACGGTCTCGCCATTTCCGAAACGCTCGACGCTCCTCTCGTCACTCTCGACGGCGAAGTGGTCCGGGGCGCCTGGGTGGAAGGCGGACGCGGCGGCCGAGGTTTCCTCGCCCCGAGGCGCGAAGTAAAGGAGCTGAAAGAGCGCGAGGTCGCGATCGACGAGCGCCTGGTCGAGGTGAAGGCCCGCGAAGGCGAGGTTGCAGCGCGGATCGAAGCGGCGCTTCTCGCCATCAAGCAGACCGAGGACGCGATCCACGACGCCGAGAAGAGTCTCCTCTCGCTCGATCATGAGAAGACGGCTTTGGGCGATGAGAAGGTTCGCGCCGATCGCAAACTGCAGGTGATCGACGTCGAGTTGAAGCAGGCGGAGTCTGAACGCGGGGCCGGCGAGGTCCGGATCGGCGAGATCGACAAGGAACTGCAGGCCGCCGAAGACGAGCGTGTCCAGACCTCAACCCTCCTCGCCAATCTCGGCCAGTCGCTCGTGGCCGCCCGCAACCATTCCGAGGAGAAGCAGGCGGTCTCGGCCGAGGCCCGCTCGACCCTGGCGGGCCTGGTGGAGAAGGAAGCCGCGACTCTCAAGATGAAGGAGCGTTTCACCGCCGAGTTCGCCGATCTGCAAAGCCGGATCGAGAACGCGCTCACCCGGTCGCGCGAGCTCGAAGCGAAGGCGAAAGCCCTCGAGGTCGAGCGCCGGGACGCCGAGAAGTCTCTCGAGGAGACTCTGGCCGAGCGCCATCGGGTCACCGCCGCGGTGGCCATGGAGGAAGACCGTCTGCGCGGCGGCCGGGGCGAGATCGACGCCCGTGACGAGGCGCTCAAGGCGCATCGCAAGGAGCGGGATGGAATCAAGGACGCCCTGAACGAGATCGAAGTGAGCCGGGCCAGGATCGCGTCGGACCTCGATCACCTCGGACGCGAGGCGCATGCCGCGATCGGACAGACCGCGGCCCAGGCCGCGCAGACCCTGAGCGAGGAAGACCAGGCCAAGGACCTCGACGCCGTGCGCGAGGAGCTGAACGAGGTCAAGGAGAAGATCGAACGGATCGGACCGGTGAACCCGCTCGCGGTTCAGGAGGCCGAGGAAAACGAAGAGCGCTTCATGTTCATGACCTCCCAGCGGCAGGACCTGCTCGATTCGATCAAGGAACTCGAGGATGCGATCAAACAGATCGACACCGAGTCGCGTTCACGCTTCGAGGAGGCGTTCCACATCATCAACGCGAACTTCCAGGAGACGTTCAAGCAGCTCTTCGGCGGCGGTTCCGCGGGCCTTGCCCTGGTGGACAACGACGACATCCTCGAGGCCGGCATCGACATCATGGCCATGCCCCCGGGCAAGAAGCTTCAAAACGTCCTGCTGCTCTCCGGAGGCGAAAAGGCCATGACCGCGATCGGCCTGCTCTTCGCGATCTTCAAGTACAAGCCGTCGCCCTTCTGCATCCTCGACGAGGTGGACGCCCCGCTCGACGACGCGAACATCGGCCGGTTCGTGAAGATGCTCGACACCATTCGCGGCGACACCCAGTTCATCATCATCACCCACAGCCGCAAGACCATGCAGATCGCCGACAACCTTTACGGTGTGACCATGGAAGAACCGGGCGTGTCGAAGCTGGTCTCGGTGAAATTCAACTAGCCTGATCGCCGCCAGGCGATCAGGCGTATCCCGACGAAGGAGGGATCTCGTATCCCGACGGAGGGATCTCTACTTCGGCTGCGGCAGCACCCGCAGATAGGGCTTGACCGTTTTCCAGCCCTGGGGGAAGAGCTTCTTCGCATCTTCGTCGCTGACCGATGAGCCGATGATGACATCCTGGCCGTCCTTCCAGTTGGCTGGGGTCGCCACCTTGAACTTCGAGGTGAGCTGAAGCGAGTCGATCACGCGCAGGATCTCGTCGAAGTTGCGCCCGGTCGACGCCGGATAGGTGATCATCAGCTTCACCTTCTTATCCGGGCCGATCACGAACACCGAGCGCACGGTCAGGGTGTCGTTCGCGTTCGGGTGGATCATGTCGTAGAGGTTGCTGACGTTGCGGTCGGGGTCGCCGATCATCGGGAAGTTCACGGGCGTCCCCTGCGTCTCCGCGATGTCGCCTTCCCACCTGATGTGCGAATCGACAGGATCAACGGAGAGGCCGATCACCTTCACGTTGCGCTTGTCGAACTCGGGCTTGATCTTTGCCACGTAGCCAAGCTCCGTGGTGCACACCGGGGTGAAGTCCTTGGGATGGGAGAAGAGGACTCCCCAGGAGTCGCCGAGCCATTTGTGGAAACTGACGGGGCCCAGGGTGGTCTCGGCGATGAAGTCGGGGGCGGTGTCGCCCAGTCGGATGGCCATGGTCGTTGTCTCCTGAAATTGAAAGGGCCGATAGTTTGCGTCAAGCAGGGCCCGGCCGTAAAGGACGATCGCGAGAATGACGGCGGCGCCTTCCGCGGCCGGCCGCTTGACCTTGGGCAGCGGATAGCGCGCGTCGTCCTCCAGGCCTCGAAGGACGGACGGCCGCTCTACCAGGGTCTCGGCTTCGAGTCGTCGAACGAAATGCGGATCAAGCTGACCTGGACCTACTTTCCGAGGAGGACCCGCGGCCACAGGTAGGGCAGGGCCTGTTTGCCGCCCCACTCAAAAGCGGCCCAGGCGAGAGCGGTCTTCGAAATGTTGGCGCCCACGCGAGCGTCCTTGTCGTCGCCGTCGTAGAGAACGATGTTGAGGCCGATCTCGTCTCCCGCCACCGGCTGCTTCGGCATCGCGGACCAGGGGATAGCGAACTCGATGTCGTATCCATCGGCGGTGCGCTTCGAGGCGACCTGCATGCCGGGCGCCGTGTCTTCCATCAGACCCGGGCGCGCATCCGCGTCACGGAAGCCGCGCGCGCCGAAGCCCGCGGTGGTGCAGGGGAACGCCGCGGCCTGCAGGGTGGTCGACGTATCGCGGCTCGCCCCCGAGGGATCGACGGTGACGCCGATCGCGTCGGACCTGAGCTGGGCCTTCACATCGTCGGGGGCGATGTTGCAGACCACCATCTCGTCGCGCACCCGAGCCCCGACGTAGAGGAACTTCAGGTCGTAGCCGAGGTAGAAGTCCGCGGACAGGTCCGACGCGTCCTTCGCGGGGCGCCGCCACCAGACGTCGTTCGGGCCGATCTCGCCATGGGCGAAGATCTGCATGTCGGACAGATCGCCGTCGATCTTCGGCGCGGCCAGGACGCGGGGCGCCACCAGCCAGGGCAGGACGTAGACCTCGGCCGCGTCTTCACTGACCATCGCGCCGGTGGTGGCTTTCACCGTGACGGGAAGACGGACGGAATGACGACCGGCGGGAAGCGACTCGCTCGTCACCTCCACATCGAGGGTCGCCTCGCTGGCGCCGCCGCCCGCGACCGTCACCGGGACGGGCTTCGCGAGGCGGACGCCGTTGGGACTGACGAGGCTTACCTCGCCGCGGGCCGCTTCGGCGGATCGGTTCGAGACGCTCACTTTCACCTTCCCGGTCCGACCCACGACCAGGGGGAGGCGCGTGGGCAGCGAGGGAATCACCCATTCGGTCCGCGTCTCCTTCGCGAACTCGCGATAGCCCGCGATATCGAAGGTCGGACGGAACGCGACTTGAACCGAAGGGGCCGGCCGCAGCCACATGGGATTCCGGCCCGCCACGGGGTGGCCATTCCAGGCGCCTTCGTACTCAGCCTGGAGGTTCCCCCAAACGCCAACCGAAACACCCGCGCCTGGACGCACGGTGAACCGCGCCAAGGCGGATTTACCGGCGTCTATGGAGTCGAAGGCGGTGCGGTCGAGAGGCGTCACCGTCCACCCCGCCGGCGCACGCAGGCCGAGCCGAAGGTTGCTCATCGCCACCGCGGTGTGATTGGCGAAGCGCACCTCGACGTTAGTGTCGGCGCCGATGGCCGCATCGGAACTCGCAGGGACCCCTTCGAGACGCACTCCCGCGGGTGATGTCCCGGCGGGGCGCAGGGCGCCGTCGAGAAGATGAGTCTCCGGAACCGACACGGGGACGCGCGAGCGTACGAGCAGGAACACTTCCGGCCGCGCCTCTGCGGGCAGACGCGTGCCGCGGTCGAACCCCTGGCTGCGATAGCTCGAGGCCGCGATGGCCCGGATGTCCGCGTAGGTGCGCGCGGCGGTGCGCGACATCTCGCCGGTGGGAACGGAAACGATTCCGGGCCCTTTCGGATCGTTCGGGTAGTAGTAGAGCTTGGCGGGGGCGAAGGGCTGGAGGAACTCGCGGGTGATCTGGTCACCGCAGTAGGTGGGATCGCCCGCCTTTTCGTACGCGATGGTCGCCGCACGGGCCGCCATCTGATGCTCGCCATGCGTGCCCGGGCCTGGCCACATGGTGAGGATGACCTGCGGCCTCTCCAGTCGCACCCGCCGTACCACGTCGCAGAGCCACGAGTCGCCCCAGTGCTTCTGCACCTCCTCGGCGGAGAGCGTGAAGTAGAAGTCCTGCAGGCCGATGAACTGCGGAGCCGCGACGCCCACCATGGCGAGCGACCGCCGCTCCTCCTCCTGTCGGATCAGCCCGAGCGCGGAACCGCTCTCGCGGCCGATGGCGTTGCCGCCGCCTTCGCCCCCGGTCAGAGTGATCACCGTTCCCTTGTAACCCTCATCCAGGAGATAACGGGCGAGGGTAGCGAGCACCCCGGTGTCGTCGTCGGGATGGGCGCCGATGAACATGACGTCGACATTCATCAGATCGACCCCCGTACCGGCGCCGGATTGCGCCTTCACCGCGCCGGTCTGGCTGACCCCCCACGCGATCGCCAGACCCAACATCACCAGACTCGCAATCCGTCTCATCCCTGTCTCCTTCGTAGCCCAAGATCCATCGGCCGGCGTCGTCGCCGCATGTCGGCATCTTAGCGATCCGGCGCCCCTCGAGCGGCCGGTCCGCAACCTGCTTAGAATCGCCGAAGATCCCCCCGCGCTCGTAATCACCGTCGCGTCCCCTGGAGGCCATCGTGCGCCCATCACTTCCCATCCTTCTCGGAGGCCTTGTTCTCGTGACTTCCTCCTCCGCTCAAACCATCGTCCCCGGCGACCGGCCCGCCGGCAACATCCGAGGCACCCGTTCGGCGCCTCAGGCGCGCCGCGGGATGATCGCCACCTCGCAGTCGCTCGCTTCGGTGGCGGGCCTTAAGGCGCTGCTGGACGGCGGCAACGCGATCGATGCCGCGATCACCGCGGCGGCGGTGCTCGCGGTGACCGAGCCTTCGATGAACGGCATCGGCGGCGACTTCTTCGCCCTGGTGTATGACGCGAAGACGAGGAAGGTCTACGGCCTCGATTCGAGCGGACGATCGTCGCATCGCGCCACTCCCGAGGAGTTCGCGCGGCGCGGCCTGAAGGAAGTCCCGGCCGGCGGACCTCTCGCCGTCGATGTCCCCGGCGTGGTCGAGGGCTGGAGCCAGATGCTCTCGCGCTTCGGCACGTCGCCGATCAGCAGGGTGCTGCAGCCCGCCATAGGCTATGCCCGTGATGGCTTCGGGGTGCACGAGATCGTCGCTTCCGACTGGGCCGCGGCGGAGCGGACGCTCTCCCGCGATCCGGCGGCAGCGAAGACGTTCCTGCCGGCCGGCCGCGCTCCACGACCCGGCGAGATCTTCCAGAACGAGAATCTCGCGAAGAGCCTCGAACTCATCGCGAAGGAGGGCCGGGATGCCTTCTACAAGGGCGCCCTGGCGCAAGCCATCGCCGCGGACATGAAATCGCGCGACGGTCTCATCGACCTCGAGGACCTGGCCGCGCACCAGGCGGACTGGGTCGAGCCCATCTCGACCAACTACCGCGGCTATGACGTTTTGGAGATGCCGCCCTCCACCCAGGGCTTCGTGGCCCTGGAGATGCTGAACCTCATGGAAGGGTTCGACGTGAAGGCCATGGGCCACAACAGCGCCGACTATCTGCACCTTGTCGCCGAGGCGAAGAAGGTCGCCTTCGCCGATCGCGCCGCGTACCTCGCCGATCGCGGTTCCATGCCGAAGGGCGCCCTGCAGATGCTCATCTCGAAGGACTACGCGGCGAAGCGCCGGCCCGAAATCAACATGCAGAAGGCGGCCGCGAGCTATCCGGCGGGCGGCCTCGTCGGCCGGAGCTCGGGCGCGGCGGTCGAGTTCGCGGGCCGGGACTTCGGCGACACCATCTATATGACCGTGGCCGATTCGCAGGGCAACGTCGTCTCGATGATCCAGTCGCTCTTCGATTCGTTCGGCGCGGGCATCGTGGCCGGCGATACCGGCATCACCCTCCACAACCGTGGCTCCGGGTTCGTCCTGACTCCCGGCCATCCGAACCAGATCGCTCCAGGAAAACGCCCGCTCCACACCCTGGTGCCGGCCATGATTCTCAAGGACGGGCGACCGTGGGTGTCGTTCGGTGTGATGGGCGGCGACAATCAGGGCCAGGCCCACGCCCAGGTGGTCGCGAACCTCGTCGACTTCGGTATGAACGTGCGCGACGCGGGAGACGCGGCGCGCATGCGCCACATGGGCGCGAACCTCGCGCTCGAAAGCGGCATCGGCCCGGAAGTGCGCAAGTCCCTCGAATTGAGAGGCCACCGGATTACCGACGGTCGCGGCGCCATGGGCGGCTATCAGGCCATCATGATCAACCCGAAGACCGGCCTGATGATGGGCGGCTCGGACCTGCGCAAGGATGGCCTCGCCATCGGCTGGTAGGAGCCGGTCTAGCTGACGAGGGCCTTCACCGCTTCGAGGACCTTTAGGGCGTGGCCGTCGACTTTCACTCTCGGGAAGACCTTCCGCACCACGCCATCGCCGTCGAGAATGAACGTCGAGCGGATGATGCCCATGAACTTCCGGCCGTAGAGCGTCTTCTCCCCATAGGCCCCGAACTTCGTGGCCACTTCATGGCCCACGTCTGAAAGCAACGGGAAGTTGAGCTTGTACTTTGTCTTGAACTTGCCGTGGGACTCCAGGGAATCGCCGCTCACGCCGAAGACCAGGGCGCCGGCCTTCTTGATCGGGGCCTGGGTGTCGCGGAACTCGCAGGCTTCGCGCGTGCAGCCCGGGGTGTCGTCCTTGGGATAGAAGTACAAGACCACGGTCTTGCCCTTCAGGGCCTTAAGGCTTACCTCGCCGCCTTCCGATGAGGCGAGCGTGAACGCGGGGGCTTTCTTTCCTTCTTCGATCATGGCCATCCTGGTCGCTCCTTGGAGAGCCTTGAGTCTACGACCGCTAAGCGCGGTGAACGTCGCGCCGGATGGCACGGCGGCCAGGTCCCCATTCGATCCGCCGCGGTCATCCGCGATCGGACTAGCGGGGACCAGGCCCGCGTCGTTCGGAGCCGGGAGCCTTCGACGGAATGACCCTCGATGCCTTCAGGTACACCACGCCATTCACGACCTCGGCCTTCCCTTCCACTTCGAGCCAGGTCTTGCTGTCGCCTTTGTAGTCGAGATCCAGCTTCCAGCCATCTCCCCGAGGCGCCCTGCCCATGACCCAGATCGCGGTATCGCCATCCTTCAGCACCCAGTCCTGTTGGCCGCGCGCGCTGTCCGCCGGCAGGTCCCCGAAGAGATTGCGGCCGCGAAACTGGCCGACGATCTTCGTGGTCTTGCCGGCGTACGCGGCAGGCTCTTCGAGGATCCGCCGAGGGATGCCCCCTCCGATCTCCTGCGGCATGCGGCTCTCGGGGCTGGTCCGATCCCTCACCGCGAGAACGGTGAGGGAAACGCGCGGCAGTTCCAAACTGGGCGCAGGCATGGGCGGGAGGATCGGATCTTCGATGAGGTCGAGGTCCGTGGGGGGCTGGCCGACATACACTTTTTTGCGAAGCATGCGGACGATCCCCCGAACCTCCATCCGTTTCCCGGCGGTCTGGCTGAGTTGACCCGCATCGAACTCCCGGCCCGGGATGATCAGGACGCTAGTGCCCCCGCGGCTAAGGCCCCACTGGCCCACCCCGATTTCCCTGAACTCGCCCTCGACGATGACCTGGGTGCGCTGGTAGGACTCGGGCATCGCGTTGAGGGCGTCGAGGTCGATGACCTGAGGCGGACCGTAGTTCGCGTTGCTCGGGCGCGCGGCCTGGCCCTGATTCGACCCGGGGGCCACGACGGTCACCTGGGCCTCGCCGGGCTGAGACAGCACAAGCAGGCCGACGATGAACGGACATCCGCGCATGCGGTGATGTTAATCCTGCGTTCCCGCGGGCCTCAACCGGCGCCGGCGCCGGTCAGGGCACCATGCCCTCCACGTGGCTCGCGATGGCCAGACACGCGGTCAGGCCGGGCGATTCGATGCCGATGAGGTTGATGAGTCCCGGGTAGCCGCGATCGCCCTCGTCCCGGATGATGAAGTCCCGGGCCGGCTCGCCCGGGGCTTGCACCTTGGGGCGGATGCCGCTGATGTCGGGCGAGAGGTCCTCCTCGGTGAGACTCGGCACCAGGCGGCGAACTCCCTTCGCGAAGGCCGCGCGTTTCGCCACATCGACCCGATAGTCGAGGCCGCGCTCCTTCAGGAACTCGGCGTCGGGGCCGAAGCGCAGGCGGCCCGCGATGTCCACCAACGCGTGGAGGCCCAGGCTGACCGAGGTGGGCACGGGATAGACGAGGCGATGCACGAGGTGCGTCTTCGACGCGGTCACCGAGAAGTAACTTCCTTTGCAGTAGTGAAGGCGGTACCCCGCGGCGTCGAGGTCGATTCCGAGGAGGCCCGCCACGGTGTCGCACTCGAGACCGGCCGCGTTGATCACCCGCTCGCTCGTGAAGGTCTCGACCCCTCCCGGCGTGCTGATGGAAATCCGGAAGTCGGAGCCGGCCCTCTCGAGGCCCACCACTTCAGCGCTCGACTGGAACGTGGCGCCTTTCGACCGCGCTTCCTGCAGGAGCGCGTCCATGAGGCCGTGCGCGCTGAGCACGCCGGTGTTGGGAGAGAAGAGGGCGGCGATCGCGGGAACGTGGGGCTCGAGTTCGCGCGACCGCGCGCCGGTGATCATTTCGAGCTCGACGCCGTTCTGGCGCCCGGTGGCCAGGATCTTCTCGAGATGCGCGACCTCCTCGGGAATCATGGCCACGATGATCTTGGTGAGCCGGTGGTGCGGCACCTCCCGTTTCTCGCAGTATTCGTAGAGAAGGCGATTGCCCTCGACGCACAACCGGGCCTTGAGCGACCCGGGCGTGTAGTACATGCCGGCGTGAATGACTTCGCTGTTGCGGCTGGAGGTCTCGGTGCCGTGATGCTCGCGACGCTCGAGCAGAATGAGGTCTGGAAAACGCTCGGTCAGCCGGGCCGCGATGGCGAGGCCGACGACGCCCGCGCCGATGACGGTGAGGGAAGTGTCGCTCATAGCGGCGGGATGATAGGCGACGACGGGCGGCCTACGCCGTCTTCGCCTCGGGCGGCACGGCGCGACCGCTTTCCACCAAGACCTCGCGGAGACGGTCCGGCCGGTCGGAGATGAGCCCGTCAACACCCATGTCGATGAGCCGGGCCATGTCGTCGGGATCGTTCGCGGTCCAGGGGATCACCAGAAGCCCGAGCTCGTGAGATTCGGCGAGGGCGGCCGCACTCAGATCCGCATGGTCGGGGGACCAGACCGCGGCCCCCGCCGCCTTCACCAGCTTCGGCACCGAGCCGCCGAAGTCATGGACATCGAGGCGGCCGAGCCAGGCGGAAGGCTCGGGCCTCCTTGCGCCGATGTTGTCGTCATTCCCCTGCTCGGTGGTGAGACAGACGGTCGCAATCTCGGGAGCGAGGCGCTTCACCACTTTGAGGGTGCTCCAGTCGAAGGACTGAATGGTGGCGCGCTTCTCCATGCCTGCCTTGCGGATCTCCGCCACCAGAGCCTCGGCGAAGGCCGCGGGTTTCGGCGTCATCTCCGGCGTTCGCGGATCGAGTTTGGTTTCGATGTTGAAGCGCACCGTGGTGTTTCCGGACCGGTCGACGAGGGCGAATAGATCGGCGAGTCTCGGGATCCGCTCGCCATCCTCCGCGACCTGATCCTTGAAACGGAGAGCGTACGCACTCCCCGGCTTCGTTCGGCCCACGTCATACCGCTGGAGTTCCGCGAAGGTCAGCGAATAGATGGCCGGACCCGCCTTCGTCAGCCATTGACCGGAGGCGTCGCGCGTGATGTCGGGATTGAGTTCGGAGTCGTGGCTGACCACCACCACTCCGTCGCGAGTCACCGCGGTGTCGAGCTCCAGGGTGCTGACGCCGATTGAGAGGGCGTGCGCGAAAGCCGCCAGGGTGTTCTCGGGCCGCAGGCCGCGCGCGCCGCGATGGCCCTGCAGGTCGAATGGGGTTTGGGTCGCCAAGGTCTTTGTCCTCCGCCAGGCCGGGACGGACTTTACGCAATCGGGGGGGCAGAGGCTTTCGGGCAGGTTTGGGTATCCTTGACGCCATGGCCACGACCCACAAGATCGTCTGCCCGCACGATTGTCCGGACACGTGCGTCGCCACGGTGGATGTGGAGAACGGCCGTGCGGTCAGGATCGGCGGCGACCCCGATCATCCTTTCACCAACGGGTTCCTCTGCGCCAAGGTGAACCAATACCTCGATCGCGTCTACTCCCCTGATCGGATCCTTCACCCGCTCAAACGGGTTGGGAAGAAGGGCGAGGGCAGGTTCGAGCGGATCTCGTGGAACGAAGCTCTCGAGACCATCGCCCGAAACTTCAAGCGAGTGAGCGCCGAGGACGGGCCGGAGTCGATCCTGCCCTACTCCTACGCCGGAAACTCGGGAATGATCCACTACGGGAGCCTCGACCGGCGCTTCTTCGGCGCAATCGGCGCTTCGCTCCTGGACCGCACCATCTGCGCCTCCGCGGGCTCCGAGGGCTACAAGGCGGTCATGGGCGCCACCATCGGCTTCGATCCCGAGAAGGTGGGGAACGCGAAACTCATCATCGCCTGGGGCGCCAACATCATTTCCTCGAATGTCCATTTCTGGCCTTTCGTCGAGGCGGCCCGGAAAAAGGGGGCGCGACTCATCGTCATCGATCCTTATCGGTCGAAGACCGCGGAGAAGGCCGACTGGCACATAGCCCCTCTCCCCGGCACCGACGGCGCTCTGGCTCTCGCCATGATGCACGTGCTCTTCCGCGAGGATCTCATCGACCAGGATTACGTCTCGAAGCACACGGTCGGCGCCGATGGCCTGAAGACGCGCGCGATGGAGTGGTCTCCGGCCCGCGCGGCCGTGGAAACAGGGTTGAGTGCGGAGACGATCGACAAGCTCGCCCGCGAATACGGAACCACGAGGCCATCGGCGATCCGCATCAACTATGGCTTGAACCGCGCGGCGGGCGGCGGAAACACGGTCCGGATCATCACGTGCCTGCCGGCTCTGGTCGGCGACTGGCGGCACGTGGGCGGCGGTATCCAGCTTTCGTCTTCGGGCACCTACGCCCAGAACACAGCCCGGCTCACCCGACCCGATATGGTTCCCACGGGCACGCGAACGATCAACATGAGTTCGCTCGGCGAGGCCCTCGACCCTTCTCTCAAGCCGCCGGTGAAAGCGCTCTACGTCTACAACTCGAACCCCGCGGCGGTAGCACCCGACCAGAACGACGTGCGCCGCGGTCTTGGGCGCGAGGACCTCTTCGTCGCGGTGCACGACCTGTTCCGCACCGACACCGCCGACTGGGCGGATATCGTTTTGCCCGCAACCACCGTCCTCGAGCACACCGACATCCTCAAGTCGTACGGCCACCTTTACCTCTCGATCAACCGGCCCGCCATCGAGCCATTGGGCGAATGTCGGTCGAACACCGAGGTCTTCCGGCAGCTCGCCGAGCACATGGGCCTTACCGACCCGCGGTTGTTCGAAAGCGACGAAGCGCTGATGGAGCAGGCTTTCGACTGGTCCCACCCGCGGCTGCAGGGGATCTCCATCGAGCGCCTGAATCGCGAGACCTCGGTTCGGCTGAACCTTCCGGCGGAATGGGCGCCTTTCGCGGAAGGCAACTTCCCGACTCCCTCGGGCAAGTGTGAGTTCTACTCGGAGAGCGAGAAGACGGCCGGCCGCGATCCCCTTCCCCACTACGTGCCGCCTCGCGAAGGCCCGGTGAGCAATCCAGCACTCGCGAAGATATATCCGCTCGCGTTCATCTCCCCGCCCGCGCATCATTTCCTGAACTCGACCTTCTCGGCGCAGCCGATCCTCGTGCGTCGCGAGGGAGGAGAGCCGGCACTCACCATCCATCCCGACGACGCCACCGCCCGCAGCATCGCGGACGGACAGATGGTCCGGACCTTCAACGCCCGCGGCGAGTTCCTCGCGAAAGCCCACGTCTCTGACGACGCGCGGAAGGGAGTGGTTGTGGGCCTGTCGGTCTGGTGGGCGAAGCTTTGCCCCGGCGGTCGCAACGCCAACGCGGTGACCGGGCAGGCCCTCACGGACCTCGGCAACGGGGCCACGTTCTACGATGTGCTGGTGGACGTGGCTCGGGCCTGATGCGAGTCCGACTTCTCTACGCGGCATCCGAGCACGACGCCGACATCCTCTACCCCACCGGTTTCTTCGCCCCCGACCCGTTCCTCTGCCTGATCGCGGGGTCGCGGACGATCCTCGTGATGAGCGACCTCGAAATGGATCGTGCAAAACGGGAATCGAAGGCGACGCACGTCTGGTCCTGGACGCAGATCGCGAAACATGCCGGCGTGGGCGCGTCGCTGCCGCGGGTGGAGCACATCATCGTCGCCTGCCTGAAGCGCCTCGGCGCCAGGGGAGCGGAAGTGCCCGGCTCGTTCCCGCTCGGCCTCGCCCGAAAGCTCGAAGGGTTGAACGTCAAGCTCCGCGTGGCCAGGGAGCCTTTCTGGCCGGAGCGCGAAATCAAGACGCGCGACGAAGTGAAGAAGATCGAGACCTCGCTCCGCGCCGCGGAGGCCGGCCTTCTCGCCGGAATCGAGACGCTCAAGTCGACGAGGATCGGTCGCGACGGCTGGCTTCGCCTGGGTGGATCGAAGTTCACCTCGGAAGATCTGCGCAGCGTTGTCGACACCACGATCCTGAAGCTCGGCGGGATCCCGGTTCGAACCATCTGCGCGGGCGGAGACCAGGCGGTCGATCCTCACGAGATCGGCCACGGCCCCTTGCGCGCTCACTCGCCCATCGTGATGGACATCTTTCCCCGCTCTCAGGCCACCGGCTATTTCGGCGACCTCACCCGGACGGTGGTGCGCGGCCGCGCGAGCGAGAAACTGAAGGAGGTCTACGCGCTGGTCGAGGAGGGTGTGCGCCTCGGCCACCGGTCCATCCATGAAGGCGCCGACGGGCGAACGATCCACGCGGACATCCTCACTCTTTTCGATGCGCGCGGTTTCAAGACGGGCATGAAGAACGGTCGGATGCAGGGCTTCTTTCACGGCACCGGCCACGGCCTCGGGCTCGAAATCCACGAGGCGCCCTCGATCTCGAAGCGCGGGACGCTGCTTCGCGCCGGTCATGTGGTCACGGTCGAACCGGGCCTGTATTACCTCGGGATCGGCGGCGTGCGCATCGAGGACGCGGCCCTGGTGACGAAGACAGGGTCGAGGAACCTCACCCGCGTTCCCAAGGTTCTGGAGATCTGACCCCCGCCGCAATTCGAAGCAGGGGCAAGCGCCCCAGGGTCCCGGAGAGACAGCCGCTCAGGGCTCAACGACCCAGTAGCCGCTTCGCGTGTGGACCTCGCCCTTCTTTCCGCGCAGTTTCAATTCGATCTTGTGCCAGCCGGGACGAGGGACGTTCTCGGGGACATATCTCAGCACGTACCTCTTGCCCATCGCTTCCGCGATCGCGGTGAACGCGGTCTTCAGCCGGTCCAGGGACTCGGCCTCCCAGTACCGGCCACCGGTCACCTCCGCGATACGTCGCAACGCCCAGCTGCTCTCGAACTCCAGGGAATGCGTGCCTTCCGCGGGCAGCATGCGGTTGCCGAACCTCAGCGGACCCTGGGATCCTTCGACGGTGGCGATGGGGGGCTGAAGACTGACCACTTGAACGAGCGCGTTGGACCGCTCGGCCACGAGCTGCACCTGGCGCCAGTCGAGCCAGCTCAGGTTGTCGACGCCATCGGTGAAGAGGACCACGAGAGTCCGACCCTGGGACTTCGGAAGAGTCATGGCGGCGTAGAGCGCGTCCATGACCGGCGTGCCCCCTCCCGGCCTCAACTGGTCCAGGGCCCGACGAATGACATTCTTGTCGGTGGTCGGCGGAGCCAGCCAGTCGATCTGATCGGCGAAGGTGAGGAGCGTCGCCTCGTCCTCGGGACGAAGGGAGAGGAGCAGGGCCTGGCTCGCGGCCTTGAGCGCCGTGAGCCTTTCGCCCTCGAGGCTTCCGCTGACGTCGAAGGCGAGCACGGCGAGAAGGGGTTGCGCGTCGGAGGCGGCGAGCTCGAGATGCTGAACCACGCCCTTGTCGCGCAGTTCGAAATCGGAGGCGAGCAGGCCGGGCACGGGCGCGCCGCGATGGGACACGAAGGCATCGATGTACACGTTCTCGACCGAGACTCCAAATACCGGGGGTGCCTTGGCCGGCTCCTGCGGGACGAGGGCCGCGCCCTGGAACAGGATGAAGCCGGCGGCGGCGAGGCTCACGGACGCACCGCCTGTCTCAGCTCCGCGAGGATTTTTTCGCCATCGGGCGTCTGGGTGATGAGGTAGGGGACCCAGGGATCGAACTCCGTGCGGCGTCGCACCGCCTCGAGTCCTTCCCGAAGAATCTCGCGCGCGGACTCGGGATCGCCCCGAAGGAAGCGCAGGTGCGACACCGCCACCGAAGCGGTTTCCGAAAGAGGCTGCATGGACAGCGCGGTTCGGTAGTGTTCCTCGGCCTCTGGCCATTGCCGGCCTTCCTCGAGGATGCGGCCGAGGAAGAGGTGGGCCAGATACTGGAGGTTCGCCTCCGCGTAACTTCCGAGGACGGCCTCGAAGCACGCGCGCGCCGCGTCGGGTTTCCCCAGTCGCCAGAGCACCCGGCCCAGCCGCAGGCGTGCTTCCACCAGATCGGGAGCGGCCACGATGACATCTTCAAAGGCATGGCGGGCGTTTTCCCACTGATTCCGCAGACTCGCTGCGGCGGCGTCGCGCGGCCGGGCGACGGACGGCTGTGTGTCGATGGTGCGGGGCGCGGGCGCCATGGTGAAGAAGGCGCCCGACTCCGTCGCGATGCCGAGGGCCATCAGCAGGGAGGCGTCCTTGGGAAACCATTTGAGCCCCGCGCGCGCCCAGAGTTGTGACTGCGGAGAGCAGTGAGACCACTGCGCCTGACCGGCCATGGCCACATACAGGGGCTTCAGGAAGTCGCCCGCGTTCGGGTCGATCAAGAGGAGGATCGCGGCCAGATGTTCGAGGATCGTGGCATGCGGACCGATGCCGCACGGTGTCAGCTGCTCGCTCCTCGGCTGCCCAAGCTGCTCCTGAATCTCGCGGTCGGCGTGGAGCAGGAGGGCCGCCTTGAGTGGAAATCGCGAGTAGGCCAGGCGGGCGGGGCAGGCCGGGCACTTGCGGATCGACACCACCACATCGCTCAGTTCTTCGGAGTGATGGCGGATCCGGCCTTCCGTCCAGCCTCCCAATAGCGCCAGGGCCGCGGCCCGCTCGCCGGATGCATAGACCCGCACGATCTCCCAATACTCCCGCTGCTGCGCCGCCACATTCTGGGCAGCCGTAAACGTCGGAAGCAGGAGGCAGAACCCTGCAAACACCAGAGCCCTGGCCGAGGAACAGTTCATCGGAGCCGGAGGCCGCCCCATCGAGAACAACGGCTCAGGGAACTCCGGACTCCTGAAGGGCCTGCAGTGTCGCCTTGACGAACGTCTCGACCTCGGGCGGCGACGATGTGAAATGGACCACGAAGGTGGCGCCTTTGGGCGGCTCCGCCTCCAGGACCTTGCCGTAGAGGTCTCCGGGGATCCACTGGTCGTTGGCGCCGCGGAGGTGAAGCTTGAGGTTCGTGAGGGCGGGAACCTTCACGCTGCCCTTCACCGCGGCGGACTTCGTTGACAAGGACACGAACGAAGCCCGGAACGCCTCGTCGCCCACCGCCTTGCCGTCGATGACGAAGTAGTCGATGGCGATCTCCTCCTTGAGGGGCAGGAGTTCGGCGCTGCGGGTCTGCAGGTGCAGGTTGAACGGCTCACCGACACCGCGAAGGTCGTGGGCGATCATCGGTTCCTTGAGGCCCTTGGCCTTCACCGCCATCTGCCCGCCCACGATGATCCCGGCGCCCGCCGCCTTGTAGGTCGGGTCGGAAATCAGGATCTGCCCGCCGATGGTGTAGGTCTCGATGCGCGAGGTGAGGTTCACCGCGGTGCCCACCACGCCGTACTTGGCGCGCTGCTCCGACCCGATGTTGCCGACGATGAC
This sequence comes from Vicinamibacteria bacterium, assembly GCA_031392925.1. GTDB lineage: Bacteria > Acidobacteriota > Vicinamibacteria > Fen-336 > JAGNNV01 > JAGNNV01. The sequence goes on along the minus strand of JANMVV010000239.1, from coordinate 6,992 downwards.
CTCGCCGGTGTGGAGTGCGATCCCCATCTCGATCTCCGGCAGGTCGTTCTTCCGGTTGTACTCGTTGACCGCGTGCATGGCGAGCTGCATCTCCACCGCGCAGGCGGTGGCGCGCTTCGCGTCGTCCTCGCGGCCCACCGGAGCGCCGAAGATGGCGAGGATCGCGTCGCCGATAAACTCGTCGATGGTGCCTTTGTGCTTCTTGATCACCTCGATCATGATCGCGAGGTAGTTGTTGATGATCCGGACCACCTGCTCGGGGGGCAGGCGTTCGGAGAGCGCCGAGAAGCCGCGAAGGTCGGACATCAGAATGGTGACGGTGCGCTTGTCGCCGCCGAGGCGCGCGCCGCCGGGAGCCTCGAGGATCTGATCCACGATCTCGTCGGAGAGATAGCGGCCGAAGGTGGCCTTGATCAGGTCGTTGCGGCGGGCGAGTCCCGCGTTCAAGCGCTTCACCTGGTCCTGCGCGCGCTTGAGGGCGAGCTGCGACTGGACCCGCGCGAGGCAGACCGGGAAGTCGATGGGTTTGGTGACGTAGTCGTTGGCCCCAAGCTTCAGGGCCTCGACGATGTCATCGCTCTGGTCCTTGGCGGTGGCCATGATGATGGGCAGGTCCGCGCGCGACTGGGTCTGACGGACCGCGCGCAAAACGTCGATCCCCGAGATGCCCGGCATCATGACGTCGAGGAGGATGAGGTCGAAGGAGTCCCTCCCGAGCATGTCGAGGGCCTGCTGGCCGTCTTCCGCCACCTCGACGATGTAGCCCTTGCCCTTGAGGCGCCGCGAGAGCATGTCGCGGTTCATCTCATTGTCATCCACCACGAGCAGGCGATCGACGCCGGGGTCGGTGTTGCCGGGCAGCGGCGGGAGAGGCTGTAGCGCCGGAGACAACTCGGACGCCGCCGAGCCCTCCGACGACTTCGCCTCCACGGGCCGGATCGGCGAGGGGGCCGGCGTGGGTGCGGAGGGCGCCGCGGGGGGGAGGGTGATCCTGCCCGGCCTCAGTTCCTTGTCGATCAGCCCGAGCAGCGTCTTCGCGGCGGTGACGATCTTGTTTAGGTCGGCGAGGGTATCGGTCGCTCCCTTTTCCTCGGCATCCTCTGCGAGCATTTCCGAGTAACCGATGATCTGGTTGATCGGCGTCTTGAGGTCGTGCCGGACCTGGGACAGCGGGTCGGGGCTTTGGGGGTCCTGCGGGCCTGGAGCGGACATCGGTCTTATGGGCGCCCCGGTTTGCCTGGTCTCAGGCCTTCACGGGCGGAGCCACGCCCTTGGCCTTGAGAAGCGTCTCCATCTTCGCGAGCAGTCGGGGCAGCTCCACCGGCTTGGTGTCGAAGTCGTCGCAGCCCGCGGACATGGCGCGCTCCCGGTCCGCGGCCATGGCGTGCGCGGTCAGGGCGATGAGAGGCGCGCCCGAAGACGCGGGATTCGCCTTGATCTCCTTCGCCGCCTCCCACCCATCGACCACGGGAAGGCTCATGTCGAGGAGGATGATGTCCGGCTTCTCCGATACCGCCATGTCGATGCCCTGCTGGCCGTCGATCGCCATCACCACAGCGTAGCCGCGTTTGATCAGGCGCCGCGACAGCATGTCGCGGTTCATTTCGTTGTCTTCGACGAGCAGGACTTTGGCCACGAGACTATTTTCCAGTCTTCAGCCGTTCCGCCGCGAACTTCTGAAGAGTGGTCCGAACGCTCGGATGCGTCTTGCAGATGTTGTCGAGGGTCTTGCGCTCGAGGATCAGGGCTTCGACCGTGGTCTTCGCAGTGACGGTGGCGGTGCGGGGTTTGCCGGAGAGCACCGCGATCTCACCGAAGAACGAGCCCTCGCCCATTTCCCGGACCTGCTTGTTCTTGCCGTCGGGCTGCTTGACGAAGGCGCGAACCACGCCCGAGGTGATGACGAAGAGGCTGGTGCCTGGATCCCCTTCGAGAATGAGGATGTCGCCGGGGCCGTAGGTCGCGAGTTCCAGGCCCTGGATGACCGCGACGAGGTCCGCTTCCGAAAAGTCCGCGAACAACGGGCTGGAGATCGTGGGGGCGGCGGCTCGCGGCGACGCCGCGGCGGGAGCTTCGGCGAGAACCGCCTCGATGGTGTCGAGCAGATCGTCGAAGAGGCCCTTCTCGGCGTCGTTCATCGCGGCGATCATGGTCGCGGCCTGGGTCATCTCCACCACCTGAATCGGGGCCGGAGCCGCGGGTGCCGGGGGAGGAGGGGTCGAAGCGATCTCGAACAGGGTCTTCGGCGGAGGCATCACCAGATCCTCCACCTCGACCATCTCCTCCTCCACTTTCTTTGGAGGCGGGGCCGGCTTCACCGCCTCGGGCGTCGAGGGAGGCGGGGCGGCGAGGGCCGCGGGAGCCTGGAAGAGGAAATCCGAGGGCTCTATGGAAGAGGGACGAAGGTCGAGGCCAATCTCCTCCATCTCGAACTGGTCCGAACCCCGCACGATGGAGTCGATGCCCGAACTCACCGGCGTCTTGGGGGCGGACTTCTTGATCAGGGCGGCGAGGGCTTTTTGCACGTCGGACCGCCCCGGCTGGATCCGCTCGATCTTCTTGAGCACCGCGATGGCCCGCGGCGCCGACCCTTCCGTGCCGAACTCCTGTGCGAGCTTGAGGAGGATGGGCACCGCGTCCTTGCCGCGGCCGGCCTCGATCAGGACATCGGCGAGCTGCATCCTGGTGCGGGAATCCTTCGGGGCGGCCTTGATCTCGGCCTGCAACTGAACGACGGCCTTGTCCCACTTCTTGGCGGCAATGAGTTGCTGGAGGCTTTGCCCCCCCGATAACCAGCTCAGCATGAATCGTCCCTTACGGTTTTTTTGGCCTTACGGTTCTTTTGGCTCTTCGGTTCGTGGATCGGCGGCCGTTCAAGAACCGGGCGCCGAGGCGGTGAACAGCGGCCTAGCGGGTGAACCACTCGGCCTTGGCGCGATCGGCCTCGATGAGCGCCTCGATATGGGGAAGGATGTCCTTGCCCTGGACCAGGCTCTTCATCATCTCGGATGCCTTGGTGAGGGCGGCCGTCTCCTCCGACTGGGTGGTCACGAGTTCGTCGCGCATGCGGTCGGAGTTGTTGCGCAGGTGGATGAGGTAGTTGAACGTCCAGGTGAAGTGGTCCCAGGTCTTGATCTGCCGGCACTGGGACGCGGTCTCGCCCATGGCCTGGACCTGGCCGCGGAGGAGAGCGGCGACCACGAGCTTCTCGCCATGGGCGGCCATGACCAGCAGGTTGTTGCGGCAGACCTGTCCGATGAGGGACAGAAGGATCAGGTGGCCGACATCATGGCGGCCGGACTCGAAGGTCTGTTGGAAGAGGGAAGCCGAATACTCGGTGACCGTCGTGTCTTCAAGGGCCACCACCGCGGCCGAGCGCAACTGGGCCTGGCCGTCGAGCATGAGGAGCGCACTCTCGCCCAGGACCATCTTCGGAGCCACGATGCCCACGATCCCGCGGCCCGATCGAACCCCGAGCTTTCCGGTTTCGACGATCCCGATGTTGCGTGCGACGTCGCCGGCCTCCCACAGAAAATCGCCCTTCGACAATGTCACTCTTCGCATGGTTTCTCCTCGAATTCGTTGGCTCTGGACTTCAGGTGCTGCGTGGGGAATGTTACGCCGTCACGGGCGTTTCATTCGCGGGACCGAAGATGAAGCAAGGCTGGGTTGCGATTACACTTGGTTTAAATGACCCTTGGGGAGAAGCTCATGAGCGCACACCTGAACCCCCGGCTCCTCGCCATAGCCCTCGCCGCTCTCGCCCTCGCCTCCCCCCTCTCGGCCCAGGAAATGGCGGATCGAATCGTCATCAACGGCTACACCAACTTCGAGTTCGAGAAGCAGATCAGCAAGCAAGGCAAGGGCGACAAGAACGGTTCGTTCGACGCCGACCAGATCGATCTCGTGTTCAACGTCACGGTCTCCGAGCGGGTCCGGGTATCCATCGACCTTTCCTGGGAACACGGCACGGCTACGGAACTCAATCAGGGCAATCAGGCCCTCGAATATGGTTTCGTCGAGTACGCGCTCTCCGACAAGCTGAAGCTTCGCTTCGGGAAGATGCACACCCCCTTCGGGATCTTCAACGAGATCCATACCGCGAAGCCGGCTTTCCTCTCGGTGAAGGAGCCGCCGAGTCTCAACAAGAACTCGCGGGTGGTGGGCGGCGGCTACCTCTTCTACCCTCGCTGGGGCGCCGGCATCGAGGCGCACGGCGACGCCGTGGTTCACGGTATGGACCTCACCTATGACGTCCTGGTCGCGAACGGCGATTCGGAGACGGTGAATCCCTTCGAGATGGATGAGAACCCGTCCAAGTCGCTGACCGCGCGGGTCAGGCTGGACGTGACCGACAACCTTCGCGTCGGCTATTCCTTCTACCACGATCGATTCAATTCGCCGACGTTCACCACCATCCAGAGCCACGGCCTCGAGGCCGAGCTGAATCTCACTCGCTTTCGTGTTCTCTCGGAAGTGGCGGTGGGGTCACTGGGTCTGACGAAAGGGGGAAGCCAGAGACAGGTCGGCTGGCACATTCAGCCCTCCGTGCACCTGTCGCACGGCATCACCCCCTATCTGCGCTACGACAGCTTCAATCCGAATCGGGATTCCACGGGCGTCGACGGCCACGTCTTCCTGGTGGGCGTCAATGTCGAGCTCGCCAAGAACTTCCAGCTCAAACTCGAGAACAACGACTTCCGAGGAGGGTCCAAGTCGACTCTCGCTCAATACCCAGGCAAGGGCTACAACGAGCTAAAGGCCGCTCTGGTGCTGGGGTTTTAGGGATGGGAACAAGGATTCTCCCCTTAGGGTCCTGGGCCCTCACCCTGAGCATGGTCCTCCTGTCCGGGCTCGTCCACGCCCAGGCCGTCGATGCGTCCCTTCGAATCGTGGTCAACAAAGAGAACAAGCTCGCTTCTCTTTCCACCGACGACCTGCAGCGAATCTTCCTGGGAAAGAAGACACTCTGGGAGTCAGGCACGCGGATCGTTCCCGCGATGCCGGAAGAAGAGAGTGCGGCGGGCGGGGTGTTTCTTTCCGGAACGATGCAGAAGAGCGTGAGCCAGTTCCGGACCTACTGGAAACGCCTTCTCTTCTCGGGCGGCGGCACCGTGCCCAAGGTGTTTCGGACGAGCGGGCAGATCCTCGACTTCGTGGCCCGGCAACCCGGAGGCATCGGCGTGGTTGAAGCCTCGGCCGTCGATGACCGCGTTCGCATTCTCGAGATCAGCAACTAGGCCTCGCGGATAGCCCAAGGAACCAGCGATGTCGCGCTTCTCGCTCTCCTTCAAGTTCGGATTGCTCCTGGCGAGCTTCATCGTTGCGGTGGGAGTCCTCGTCGGCCTGTTCGTGGACGCGGGGAGGCGGGTCGCGGTCGATCTCGTCGACCTCAAGGACCGCGCCTTCCCCGAATACGAGCAGATCTCCGCGGCCCACGATTCGTTCAAGGACTTCACGGGGATGATCGAAGAGGTGGTGAGCACCGGCGAAGCCGATCTCCTCGACAGCGCCGCGAAGACGGGCAAGGTTCTCATCGCTCATTTGAACGACGTCGAGGAGATTTCGATCCCGAGCCGAAAAGAGGAGATCCGCACCCTGCGGAAGCGCTTCGAGGAGTATCAGCCCATGGCCCTCGAACTGGCCAAACTCGCGATCAGCAGCGATCAGCAGCGGGGGGGGAGCCTCGCCGGCCTGAACTCGGAGAAAATCAGTCAGCTCTCCGGCCGGGTGGCGGATCTTCGCAACACATTGGACGCCGGCCTGGAGGTCCTGGTGAAATCCCGAAGATCGGCCTTCGAGACCACCCTCGACACCACCGTTGCCCTGCTGAACACCCGCGCCGCCCAGTCCGGCGCCATCGCCGCCTTGTCCCTGGTCGGCATCGTGGTGTTCCTGATCTCCTTGTCGCGCGGCATCGTTTCGCCCATCCGCTCGCTGTCCGAGACGACGCGCGAAGTGGCGCAGGGCAATTTCGCGGCGGGCCGGACCATCGAGCCCGTGGGCAACGACGAAGTGGCCCAGCTCGCCCGGGCCTTTAAGGCCATGGCCGCGAGCCTCGACTCCACCACGGTCTCGAAGACCTATGTCGACGACATCATCCGCAACATGAAGGACACCCTCATCGTGGTCGACCGTTCCGAGAAGATCCGGACGGTGAACCGCGCCCTGCTCCGGCTCCTGGGATACACGGAGGCCGAGCTCGTGGATCAGCCGTTCTCGATCATCAGCGGCGGCGTGCCGGACGAGGCGTTGAAAACGAAGTCCGCGCAGGCCACGTTCGAGACCGTCTACAGGGCGAAGGACGGGCGCGAGATTCCCATGTCCTTCTCCACCGGCGTGCTCAAGAACGCGGAAGGCCAGGCCTCGGGCATGATCGCGGTGGCCCAGGACATCACGGCCCGCAAGCGCCAGGAAAAGGAGCTCAAGGAGGCGAAGGTCGCGGCCGAGGCCGCGAACGCGACCAAGAGCCAGTTCCTCGCCACCATGAGCCACGAGCTCAGGACGCCACTCAACGCCATCATCGGCTACACCGAGATGATGACGGAGGAGGCCGAGGACAACGGCCATGACGAGTACGTGCCCGATCTCAAGAAAGTCCACTCCTCGGCAAAGCACCTCCTCGCCCTCATCAACGACGTGCTCGATCTCTCGAAGATCGAGGCCGGGAAGATGGACATCTATCTCGAGACCGTCGAGGTCACGCCCCTGATCGAGGACGTGGTCTCGGTGGTGGCCCCGCTCGTGGACAAGAAGGCCAACAAGCTGTCGGTGAACCTGGGGCCCAACCTGGGCGCCATCCACGCGGACATCACCAAGGTCCGGCAGTCGCTCTTCAACCTGCTTTCAAACGCCTCCAAGTTCACCGAGCGGGGCACGATCACGCTCGATGTCTATCGGAGCTGGCGGGAGGGGGCGGAGATCTTCCACTTCATCGTCTCCGACACCGGGATCGGAATGAACAAGGAGCAGCTCGGCCGGATGTTCCAGGC
>JANMVV010000219.1:0-1751 GCA_031392925.1 Vicinamibacteria bacterium | reverse complement strand
TTCGCCCTCGGCGCGACCCTCGCGCGGCCGGGCTCGGAAGTCTGGCTCTTGTGGGGCGACGGTGCTTCCGGTTACGGCCTCGCGGAGTTCGACACCTTCGTGCGTCACGGCATACCGGTGATCGCAGTGGTGGGTAACGATGCGGGCTGGACCCAGATCGCGCGCGAACAGGTGAAGATGCTCCACGACGACGTGGGCACGGTTCTCGCGCGAACCGCCTACCACGAGGTCGCGCGGGCCTTCGGCGCGGAAGGCATCGAAGTCAGGCGCGCGAGCGAGGTCGATGCGGCCCTGACTCGAGCGCGCGCGCTTTCAGCTGGCGGCCGACCGGTGCTGGTCAACGTCTGGCTGGACAAGACCGATTTCCGCGAGGGTTCGATCTCGATGTGAGGCGCCTACTTGACGACCTTGGCGCCCTCGATCATCACCGGATACGCGTAGCCCGCGGTGAAGTCCTGGTCGAGGGCGACTTTGCCGCGGATGGTGACGATGTCACCCTTGACGACCGTGTCGCTGGTGGTGACGGTGATGTCGTTGTCCTGCTTATCCGGAGAGCCCGAGCCGTCGCGCAGGTGGATCCAGTTGCGGCCCATGATCTCGGGGTTGAACTTGACCACGCGGCCCCGCACCACGACTTCCACTCCCTTGAGGGTCGCCTTGTTTGCGAAAATCTCGGCCACCGTCCGGGCATCCTTGCCCGCGGGCTTTTCAACCTTGACGTCGCCAAGGTCGGCCGCGGCGGGCGCTTGGGCTGCACTCCCGGCGGCCGCCGAGGTGGTCGGATGTCCGGGCGGCAGCACGCCTGCGGTTTCGCCCTGGTTCATCAGGCTGCCGAACAAAATGCGATCGAACTTGCGATTGAGCGTCTTGCTCTCGAAGTTCGCCATCCACATGGCGTTCCCCACCGTGACTTCAGTGCCGACTTTGAGCTTGGCCTCGTTCACGGCGGCCCAGACCTCGCCGCTCGAAGTCTTCAGCCGCAGGTAGGTGTAGGGGCCGGCGTCGATGGTCTCGGCGATCGTGCCGGTCACCGAGGTTTCGTCCGGCTGGGCCACGTTCGACGGGAGGGCGGCCGCTTTGGCCTGCGCCTTCGCGGGGACCTTGCCATCCGCGCCCGCGGTGGCAGTGGTGTCGCTGCAGGCAGCGAGGAAAAAGGGAAGGATGAGGACTGCGGCTTTCATGATGTTTGTTCTCCTGCGGAGGGTGGAAATGCCCCGGAACCTCATGCCCCGGCGCCACCGCCCGCGCAAGGAGTTTTTAGCACCTCCGGCGGGGTCGGCGCGCTGATGCATATGCACCAGACGGGTTGGCGGAAGGCTCAGGGATGGCTCTCGATAACCTTGACCAGGGCGCCGATGAGGTCGTTATCCGTCAATATGCCGACGAGGGTCTCCCCGTCGAGGACGGGCAGGGCGCCATACTTGTTCCTGAACAGGGTGCGCGCCGCGTCGATAAGCGGGCTGTCGGGTGACGTCGTCACCAGATTCTGGATCATGATCCGGTTGACCTGCGTCCCTTCCATCACGGCCACGAACTGCTCCTGCGTGTCGGAGAGAGTCGAGGGCTCGGCCCGCTTCAGGTCCCCCTCGGTGAGCAGACCCACGAGCTTACCCGCGGCGGACACCACGGGAACCCGGCGGATCTTGCGGAGCCGCATCAACTGAAGGGCCTCCATGAGGCTCTCCTCCGGAGAAAGGGTGACCGGGTTCGGAGTCATGACGTCCCGGACTCTGAGGTTGAAAGGCACGAGG
>JANMVV010000184.1:0-13496 GCA_031392925.1 Vicinamibacteria bacterium | reverse complement strand
GCGCAGCTCTTTGCCGACTGCGAGTTGCGGATCGGTGCTCGTGCTGGTCACGATCTCGCTGTTCTGGAACGTGTAGTTCGACCGGAACCGGAGATGGGACGAGGGCCGCCACTCAAACGCAGCTTCGAGCCCGCGGGCCCGGGTTTCACCGAGGTTCTCATACGTGCCGATGAAGGGCGAGTACGAGACGACCTTGTACGCGATCTGATCGAGATACTGATGATGGAAATACGTGGCCTGCAGTTTCAGGCGATCGCCGAGGCGAAGGTCCGCTCCGGCGTCATACGTCCTCCCTCGCTCCGGCTGGAGATCGGGATTGCCGAGCGCGTAAGACGAGGTGCCGTAGCTTTCAAAGAAGCTCGGCGCCTTGATGCCGGCGCCGCCGCTCGCCCGCAGCGTCAGATCGAAGCTCGAGCCGCGCGCGGCGATCCAGGCTGCCGAGGCGTGCGGCACGAGGGTAGTGCCGGTGGAGCCGTTGTGCTCCGCGCGAAGACTGAGCGTGCCGAAGGCCCGCGAGGTGAGTGCGATCTGATCCTGAAGGAAGGCGCCGTAGCTCACCCTTTTCGGCGAAAGCGGCGGGTCGCCGACCGTGCCAAGCTCACCCGTCTCCCGCTCGATGTCGCCGCCCGCGGTGAGGGAGTGCGAGCGGATCTGACCCCGGACTTCATAGGTACCGAAGAGGCGGTCCGTGTTGTTCGCGTATCCGTTCGGGTTGGAGAAGTCGGAGGAATCGAAGGCGGCGCGCTGCGGGCCATAAACGGGACGGTACGAGCCCGAGTCCAGCGGATCCGTCGAGAGCTGGTCGTCGCTCTTGAATCCGACCCGGACCGAATGGGACAGAGGGCCAGAGCGGAAATGGGAGCCCAGGCTTCCGATCATGAGGTCCCGCTCGTAGCGCGCGTCGAGGTCGGGCCGGCCGAAGACCGTCGGTCCCGCGGTGCCGCCCTCGGAAGTATTCAGCCGGAACGATCCGAAAATGGATCCATCCGAGCTGAGACGGCGCTCGAACGACGCGGCGAGAAGATCCGAACGGAAATCCGCGTTCGGACCTTCATTGTCGGTCTTCGAGCGGCCGAGCGAAATCGCGCCCGAGAGCGGACCCCGTTTCTCGCTGCCGGTTACCGAGAAGGACGAGGATCCAAGGTCGCCCCCGCTCGCGCTGCCCCGAAGCCTCCGGCCTCCGTCCATGGGAATGGTCTGAAGCGAGATGACGCCGGCGAGCGCGTCCGAGCCGTAGAGTGTCCCGAACGAGCCGCGCACCACTTCGATGCGCTCGACATCCGGAGTGAGGAGCGTGCCGAAGTTGAAGAAGCCCCCCGGCTCGTTTACGGGAACGCCGTCGATCAGGATGCGGGCGAAGCGCGACTCCCCTCCCCGCACGAACAGCGACGACTGGGCCCCGACTCCGCCGGTGGTAGCGGTGTTGATCCCGGGCAGCTCCGAGAGAGCGTCGGTGAGACGGAGGGTTTGACGTTCCTTGAGATCCGAATCGTCGAGCACGCTCGCCGACACGCCCACCGAGGAGATCGCGGTGCGGGACCGCGTGGCCGCCACCACGACTTCTTCGCGGATTCTGGCCGGCCGCAGCGAGATATCGAGGGCGATGTCGTGTCCCGCGACCACGACCTTCGAGGCGTCGACTTCGAACCCGCGCACCGTGGCCACGTAAGAGCCGTCGGGAACGTCGAGGCTGAATTCGCCTCGTGTGCCCGTCACCGCTTCATGGCTGCTCGCGGAACTGGACAATCGGACGACCGCCTGCGAAACGGCCTGGCCGTCCTGAGTCTTGACCGAGCCGCGGATTTCCGCAGCGGAGACACTGGACACGCCCAGGGCGGCGACGAACAGGAGACGAAAGAGGGTCTGGCTGGACCGATGGAACGACATGGGGTTGGTTTTCCTTCCTCGAGGAGAGGCCCTTGACGGAGGAAGGAGAACGGGACTCACGGGGACCAGGGGGCCGATGGGACTCCTGAGACCTGCCGAATGAGGGACCGTGGCTTTCTTCCGCGAGAAGCCTCGATGTTGATGTTTACCGTCTTCGCTCGAGGCAGGTTTCCTGGCTCCCGGGTCATCGCCGCTTCTCTGAGCCTTCCCCGAGCCTTGTGGGCTCGAGTGACTCGTACGGATCGAGAAACGACTCGCCGGCTACAGTGGCGGGACCGCGCAGGTATTCGACCTGCTTCCCTTTTACCCTCCTTTTATGGAGGCACCCCGAGCGACGTCCAAGAGAATAGCTCAGGCCGGGGGATTCCCGACTGATCCTCCAAAACGCCATAGGCGAAAAGAAAGGGGAGGCCGTCCGGCCTCCCCAAGGGTCCGAAATTCACGCCGCCTTGATGGCGGCCGTTGCTTTTCTACTGCACGGCCTTGCGGGCGTTCACGAAGCCGTGGCCATACAGCGGATCGCGTCCCTTCTTGCCCTCATCATCTGCCGACTGGGCCAGCTTGTTCTTGAGCGCGCCCAGCGAAATGCCCGGGTTCGCCTGACGGATGAGGGCCGCCACCGCCGACACGGCGGGCGCCGCCATCGACGTGCCGGCCGCCCAGGTGTAGCCCGCGCGACTGGTGCTCAGCACCAGGTCGAACACCCAGCAGGGTCTGGTCAGCGGGGCGCCACTGGCCGTAAGTTTTGTGCAGAGCGCGTTGCCGGGAAGCGTGAAGTCGCCTCCAGGGCCCGCCACCGTAATCGCGGAGGTTCCATAGTTCGTGTAGGACGCGATGCGGCGGAAATTCGTCGCACCGAGACCGAAACCTTCGGGACCGGTGGCGGACACCGCGATCCCGCTGCCCGACTGGGCCGGCACCGCGATCACGCTGCCGGTGTGGTCGAGGTCGAGCGCGCTGTTGCCCGCGGCGGACACGACCAGCACGCCGCTGCGGTCGGCGTAGTTCACCGCCTTGTTCATGGCCGCGACGAGGGGACCTGCGCCCGTGTTGCCGCCGCCGCGCTCGAACTCGGCGCCAAGGCTCATATTGATGATGTCCGCGCCGCCGCCGCCCGCGCTCCGAGGAGTGGCCGCATACAGGATCGCGGAAATGACCCAGCTGAAGGCGCCCGAGCCGTTGTGAAGAGCCTTTACGCCCACGATGGTCGCGCCCGGGGCGATGCCGACGACCCCGGTGCTGTTGTCGATCGCGGCAACGATGCCGGCCACATGGGTCCCGTGCCAGAAGTTGCCGACGTCCTGGTTGAAGTTGAACCCTGGAACGAACGAGCGCGACGCGGCCACGTCGATGTTCGCGGCCAGATCGGGATGGACGGAGTAGATACCGCCATCGATGATGGCCACTCGAACACCCGCGCCCGTGTAGCCCGCGGCCCACGCCGCTGGCGCCTCCACGGACTGAGGCGCCCACTGCACGTTCGTGTAGTAGGTGTCGTTGTTCGGGTTGACCGTAGCTTCATCGAGTACCACGGTGTTCATGGGCTGCTGCCACTGGACGATCATGTCTTCGTCGACGCTCTGGACGGTTCCGGAGGCGGAGAGCGCGGCGGCGAAAGCGGCGTTCTCCGAGATCACGACGGCCAGTCCAGCGCCATCGTGCTGGAAGGTCACCTGGCCACCCGCGGCGGCCACGGCGGCATTCTGGGCCGCGCCCCAACGCGCCGCGGCGACGACGTAGGTCTTGGGTTCGGCGCCGGCGAGGCTAGCGACGGCAAGCGCGAATGCGGCAACGAGAACTTTCTTGATCATGGATCTCCCGGGGAATTTGAATCACTTCGAAGAGTTCTGACGGCTGCCAGGAGCCGACAGAACCGGCGTGACGGATGTCACACTATGCCACAAGCCGTTCGCGTGGTTCAACGCGCTTGACCGGCATGATCCGGCCGGCGGCTACTTCGCGTCGGCTCCGGTCTTCACCGGGTTCTTCTCCTGAACCCAGGTGTTGAAGCCGCCAACGACGGCCTGAGCGGGAACGCCCATCTTCTGAAGGGTCTGCGCCGCACGGGCGCTAGTGTGTTCGGCCTGTCAGGAACAGTAGGTCGCGATGGGTTTGCCCATCTTCTTCAGCTTCTCGGCGAGAGCGGACGTGAGGGTTTCCTCGGGAATCGACAGGGCTCCGGGGATATGGCCGGCGGTGTAGGAGTCGGCGGAACGGACGTCGATGACCACCACGTCGTTCGTGGCCAGGAGCTTCTTGAAGTCCGCCATCGGGATCCGGTCGGTCCTGGGCATGGCGACGGTCGCCGGGCCGGGCTTTTCGGTCTTCGCCTGTGCGAACGCGTGGGGAGCGACCGCCAGGGTTAGAAGGGCCGCGGTAGCCATGCAGATTCCGGTTGGTTTCATTTCCGTTCGGTCCTCAGTCTTTCACGCGGGATTGTACGCTTCGACTACGTCGATCGACATCCATCATGCCTTCATCTTCACCACGGCGACTCTCCGGTTCGCGAACCATCCTGCACGTGGACATGGATGCCTTCTACGCCGCCGTGGAGGAAAGGGACCGGCCGGAGCTGCGCGGGAAGCCCGTGATCATCGGCGCCGATCCAAAGGGCGGGGGCGGACGGGGCGTGGTGTCGACCGCGAACTACGCAGCGCGGAAGTTCGGGGTGGGCAGCGCCATGCCTATCTCCACGGCGTACCGCCTCTGCCCTCAGGGCATCTACATTCCGCCCGACATGGAGAAATACAGCGCCATCTCGAAGGAGATCCGCACGGTCTTCGAGGCCTTCACGGACCTGGTCGAGCCCATCTCCGTCGACGAGGCCTTTCTCGACGTCACCGCGAGTGTCCGCCTCTTCGGAGACGGCGAAACCATCGCCCGGAGGATCAAGGCTCAGATTCGCGAGGAGACAAAGCTGACCGCATCCGTCGGTGTCGCCACCGCGAAACTCATCGCAAAGATCGCGTCGGACCTCAAGAAGCCCGACGGCCTGGTGGTGGTGCCTCCGGGCTCGGAGCGCGCGTTTCTGGCTCCCCTGCCGGTGCGCCGGCTGTGGGGCATCGGTCCGAAGATGGAGGAACGCCTCGCCAAGCTCGGCATCCACACGGTCGGGCAGCTCGCCGATGCCAAGGTGACGAGGCTTCTCGGGACGCACGGCCTCGACCTGCAGCGGCTGGCCCGGGGGGAAGATGATCGGCCGGTGGTGTCGGACTCGGGGCCCGCGAAGAGCGTCTCGGTGGAGCACACCTTCGATGCCGACGAGGGAAGTCCGCGCATCCTGCGCAAGGCGCTCCTGCGGCTGGCCGACGAGCTTTCAAGGCGTCTTCGCGCGGAGTCGCTCTCGGGACGGACGTTGACCCTGAAGTACCGCGATGAGACCTTCAGGACCGCCACGCACGCGCGATCGGGCCAGACCCCCACGAACGTGGCCTCCGACCTCTTCGAAACCGCGATCGCGCTCTTCGACGAGGTCCACGGTTCGCTCAAGGTGCGTCTCCTTGGACTGGGCGTGTCCGGATTCGCCGAGCCGGTTCAGAAGTCCCTGTTCGAGGAGGAGGCCCCGAGGCGGGGCGCCCGAATCGATGAACTCAGGGACAGGGTGCGCAAGAAGTTCGGGAAGGAGGCCCTCGTGAGAGCGAGCGACTTGGAGGACGAAAAAAAACCTGAAGCGTAGGGTCGGCTTTCACCGCCACCCGCTGTACAGTCTCTGTGGACTCACTGTATGACCCCTGCGTGCCCGTCGTGTGACGCGCCCCTCGAAGCCGGAGTGCAGGTCTGCCCGGCCTGCGGTCACTCGCTTTCGATCCCGCCGCCGCGCGCCCAGGGTTCCCAGGAATCCCGCCGGGACGAGCGGTTCACCGTCCCCACCGACGTTCGGCTTCGTAAGCTGGATGCTAACGGTGCTCCGCAGAAGGAAGAGAGAACCATCGCGCACGATCTCTCCCGCAGTGGCATGCGTGTTCTCACCAGCTGGTCGGATCTCCAGGAGGGAGACCGGGTCGCGATCGAGGAAGTGGGAGGGGCCTTCTCGACCGGAGCCATCGTCCGCCACGTCAAGCGCGGCACCGACCAGATCACGCGCGCCGGGGTCGAATTCACTGGGAATCAGGCGCCCGAGCGGCTGGTGGGAACCACGACCGGGATCGCCCGTCCTGCGTTCACCTCCGTCCTTTCCTCTCCGGGGTCGACCGGTGGCCTTCCGGGTCCCACTCCTCCGCCGGTCTCGGTGACAAGCCGGTCGGGCAGTTTCCGGCTCCTCCCCTCTCTTGATACCTCAGCCTCCACCTCGCAGCCTGCAATGGTCAAGGCTCCGCCCGCGCCTCCGCCCGCAAGGGTCAAGGCTCCGCCCCCCCCTCCGGCCCCCCCCCGGCCAGTCGAGAGCATCCTCGCCGACATCGAGAAGGCGCGAACGGCGGCACGCGGGCTCGTCGCCGAGTCGAAGATCTGGGAGGCTCTCGACTGTCTCGCGAAGGCTCAAGCCCTCGCGGAAGGAACATCCGAGGCGCGCGCGCTCCGGATACTGATCTGGGAGACTCAGGCGAAGCTTCCGAGCCTGATGCGACAAGCACATCAGAATCTGGAGGACCTTGCGCGCAGCGAGCCCATGGACGCGGCCGTCCATTCCGCCCTCGGGAGAATCTACTGGCAGGCCGGCCTTTCCGCGCGGGCCCGGATGGCCTTCAAGCAGGTGCTGACCCTCGACCTGGAGAATCGGGAGGCGAACGCGGCGCTCCAGGTGCTGAACGATCCCGCGAAGCCCCGGTAACCGACCCTGCGACGAGGTTAAACTCGGTTATCTTCCCAAAGGCCGTCCGTCCCCGTCCGCGCGTCCGCGCGAACGTCCTGTAAACCGCCCCCTCTATCCAAATGACATTGGAATGCCCGTCGTGTGCCGCCCCCCTTGATGCCGGCGCCGACGTCTGTCTGATCTGCGGCCGTTCGCTTTCCACCCTCGCCATAGGCTCGATCCTCGCCAACCGCTACGAGCTGCGCGCGGTGCTCGGCAAGGGCGGGATGGGCCTCGTCTACAAGGCTTTCGATCGCCTGCTGGAAGAGGAGGTGGCGATCAAGGTCCTCCGCACCGACCTGTCCGCGAACGCCGATGCGGTCCGCCGATTCCGCGGCGAGATCAAGCTCGCCCGAAAGGTCTCTCATCCGAACGTCTGCCGCATCCACGACTACGGTGAGGAGGGGCCGCTCGGATATATCTCGATGGAGATCCTCACCGGTCAGGATCTTCAGAAGACCCTCAAGGAGCACCCCAAAGGACTGCCCGAGGCCGAGGTGATTTCCGCGGTCCTGCAGATCGCGTCCGGCCTTCAGGCCATCCACGACGTGGGGATTCTGCACCGGGATTTGAAGACCGCGAACGCCACGCGGGACGAGCGCGGGGTGGTGCGCCTGGTCGACTTCGGGATCGCGAAAGACCTCCTGTCTCAGGGCCAGACCGCGGCGGGCGAGGCCTTCGGCACGCCCGAGTACATGAGCCCGGAGCAGTGCCGGGGCGAGGCCCTCGATTTTCGGAGCGATGTCTACGCTCTCGGCATCCTCGCCTTCGAACTCTTCACCGGGCATGTGCCGATCAAGGGCGCGTCCCCGATGGCGACCCTCTTCAAGCAGATCCAGGACACCCCGTCGTTCGACGTCGAGCCGGGATCCAGAGTGCCGCCTCGCTTCATGCCCGCGCTCAAACGCGCGCTCGCCAAGTCCGCGGCGGACCGCTTCCCTTCGGCCCAGGAGTTCGCGCAGGACTTGAGAGCCGTCGCGGTCTCGAATCCGCCGGTCGCGTCTCCCGCGCCCCAGGCGCCGGCCGCGGCCAGCGAGAGGTCGACCTGGGTCCCGGGACAGAAGGACCCTCGGAAGGACGAGCGCATCTACCTTCCGACCGACGTGGTCTTGAAGAAGCTGGGGCCGGGTGACAAGCCGGAGAAGGAAGAGAGAACGGTGGCCCACGATCTCTCGAGAAGCGGCATGAGGATCCTCACCAGCTGGTCGGATCTCGAGAAGGGCGACAGGGTAAACGTGGTCGAGGTGGGCGGCGACTTCGCGACCGGGGCCATCGTCCGCAACGTCAACCGCGGAACCGATCACATCACCCGCGTGGGCATCGAATTCCTCGGCAATCGAGCGCCGGATCGCCTGGTGGGAACGGACAAGACTCATCGCCAGGGCCCCAAGGGCTCGGGTCCCCACGCGGCGGCCAGGAACTCCGGCCCCGCTCCCGCGGTTTTTTCCCCACCGGCCGCGACGCCGCCGCGCCCGCAAAGTCCGACCCACACCCCGACTCATGCGCAGACTCGCGGCCCGGTCTCATTCTCCCCCCCGCACCGAGCCCCGGACCGCCCGTCCGGCGAGCGTGCAGCCGTCGGCGCCCACCGGGATCCTCGGCGGATCCAGGAGGAGATAGCCAAGGCGAAGAAGCTGATCGCTGAGTCACGGATATGGGAGGCTCTGCAGGCTCTCGCGACCGCGCAGGAACTCGCGCAGGGAACGCCCGAGGCCACGACCATCAGGATCATGATTGGCGAGACCCAGGCGATGAACCCCGCCCTGCTGCGGGCGGCCCAGCAGAATCTCGAGGACCTCGCGCGGAACGAGCCGCAGGTCGCGGCCGTCCATGCGGCGCTGGGCCGGATCTACTGGAGCGCCGGCCTGGCCGGGAAGGCCATCGAGGCTTTCGGACGGGTGCTGGGGCTGGAACCGGACAATCGCGAGGCCATCGACGCGCTCGCCGCTCTGCACGAGTCCAACTCAAAGAACAGGTAGCATCGACCGTGCCTCTCATCCGATCGAGGTTCCCCTCCGGCCTGCTGATCCTCGCGCTCGCCGCCAGCGTGCCGGCGGCGCCCGGCGACACGAAAGCGGCGCCGAAGCCGGTGCGCCCGACTCTCGCGGTGATCCTCGCCATCGATGGCCTTTCGACCGAGCAGCTCCTCAAGTACCGGCCCTGGTACGTCGCGGGCCTGAAGCGCCTCCTCGATGAAGGGCAGATCGAGACGAAGGACCGCTACCGCCACATCAACACCGAGACCGGGCCGGGCCATGCCTCGCTCGGAACCGGAGCGGCTCCCCGCGTCACCGGGATCGTCGCGAACACCTGGTTCGAGCTCGACGCCTCAGGCAAGTCGCTGAAGGCGATCTACTGCACGGATTCTCCCGAGCCCGATCCGAAGACCGGGCGGTCGATTCCCGGTCCCTATCACCTGCAGGTCGACTCGCTGGGCGATCGCCTGATCGCGACCTCGCCGCTCTCCCGCGTGATCTCCGTCTCCGCCAAGGATCGTTCCGCGATCCTCATGGCCGGACGATCCCGATCGCATGCCGCGTACTGGTTCGACCGCGCCTCTCTTCGTTTCGTTACGTCATCCGCCTACACGCCGTCGGCTGATGCCTCGGGCCTGGTCGACGCTTTCAACGCGACGACCATGGGCGACAACCTGGGCGCCCGCTTTGGTCGAGAGTGGCAGAAACTCGCGCCGCCGGAGGGTGCGGAGAACCTGCCACAGGCGATTCCGCCCGCCCAGTTGGGGGACTACCAGCTGCCGACCACCGGTCTTTACTTTCCGCACGTCTTCCGCACGAATGTGCGAGGCCTCGGTGAGGCGTACTACGACAGCCCGGTGCTGGACGAGCTGGTGGCCGATCTGGCGGTGTCGTTCCTGGAGAATCCCGGGATCCGCCTGGGCCGCCGCGGCGTGACCGATGTGCTCGCGGTGTCGTTCTCGTCCAACGATCTGGTTTCCCACTACTACGGCCCCGAGTCCGAGGAGACGCTCGACGTCCTGCGCCGCGCCGACGCCCAGATCGCGCGGCTGCTCAACGCATTCGACCGGCTCCTCCCGGGCAAGGTGGTGCTCGGGTTCTCGGCGGATCATGGTTTCTCGGTGATTCCCGAGGCCGCCCGCGTGCGCGATCGGACTTCGACGGGCGGGCGTCTCATTACCTCGCCCCGGCAGATGAACAACTTCCCCGAAAAGGCGAATCGCATGCTGCGCGATGAACTGTGCCTCGCCGCCTCTCCGGATCCGGTTCAACTGGGCGACGGCTGGACGGTCAGCTACGCGCCCGGGGTCACGCGCGTTGAAGGCCCCTGCGGCCCGGCGCGGCCCATCACCAAGGCGGACATCGATGAGGCTTTGCCCCGTGTGCTGACGACACTCTTCAAGGAGGAGATCCAGGAGGTGCGGCTCAATTCGCAGATGGCGTCCTGGCCCAAGGACGATCTCACGCCGTTCCTCCTGAACGATTTCTACGCGGGTCGATCGGGCGACGCATTCATCGTGCCGCGACGGCACATCCTGCAGCACTGGGATCCCGGCCGCGGTTCGGGTCACGGCTCGACGCATGACTACGACACCAATGTGCCGCTGATCTTCTGGGGTGCTGGGTTCAAGGCCGGCGCGTCCGACGCGGATGATGCGGCGCCGTATGACCTCGCGGTGACGCTGGGGGATGCGATAGGCCTCGCCCTCCCTCAGGCGACGGGGAAGAGCCGACTCCCGAGGTCGGCGACGGTATCGAGGTAGAACCGACTTGCCCTTACCTCTCCAGAGCCAAGTCACAGGCGTGGAGGAATCCAATGGGCTTGACGTGCTATTCGTCTCAAGCGATGCCAGACCGCTCCGCGGGGGAGTGGCTCGTTGCCTCGACGGGTGGCTGACCGGACTGTCCGAACTTGGATACAGGGCGGGAATCCTGTCGCTTCTCCCTCCAGCTATAACCGCCATCGAGCCTGCGCCGAGGCGGCAATACCGGGCGTGGTCCATCCCAAATCCGGACCGCAAGTCAAGTGGTGTCGATGCGGTTCTGCCGGTCAGAAAGTTACGGACTGCGGTCTTTGTCTTGCTGCACCATCTAAAGGTCCGCAGGCGTATCGCTCACTTAATTCGCTCGTTGCAGCCCAGGCGAGTGGTCCTGGGTTTTGTCGACCGCGATGGCTTGTACGTGCTGCGCCAGGCCGCGGCCATTGGGGCTTCTACCGCGGTTGTCTGCTACGGCGCTGAGCTTCGGCCGAGCGCCCTGGCACTTGCGCCGTTCAGAATCGCAGTTCTGAGGAAGACCGAAAAAATCCTGGCGATCTCCAGGTTCACTAGAGACCTGGTTCGTCAACTGCCGAGCATTCATTCGGATATCTCGGTCGTTCGTCCTTCACTCGCGACCGAGACGGAGCGTCTTTCCGGGCAGAAGACCCCGAGGCCCTCCGCAGACCCTTCGGTCTTGCACCTAGTGACTGTTGCCAGACTCGTCGAGAGAAAGGGTATCCAGCACACGATCGGAGCGCTTGCCATTCTGAGGAAAGAGGGCCTCGACGCGCGACTTGCGATAGTTGGGGACGGAGTATTCGGGGACGCATTGCGGAAGCAAGCATTTGATTCTGGCCTGGAACCCTACGTGACCTTTTTCGGGGACCTTGGTGATGAGGCCGCGGCCGATGTTGTACGAATGGCCAGCATCTTTGTGCTCACCCCGTACGAATCCGAACAGGGTAACTTTGAAGGCTTTGGTCTTGCGTATCTTGAGGCAGGCGCCCTCGGCATCCCAGTTATCGGAAGCAGGACTGGCGGCGTACCGGAAGCCGTATGGGAGAACCAAACCGGCTTGCTGGTTGAGCCCGGCGCTCCTCCGAGGATCGCGGAGGCAATTGCTCACCTCTGGCGAACCGAACCGGAGCGTAGTCGTTTGGGCGAGGCTGGCCGTGAGCGAGCTCGTGCACACTGGCCCGGCGCTGCCGCGACTACGCTCGTGCAGGCCTTGGGAATGGATCCACGCTGATGTCACCCTTTCGCGACCTTCGAGTGAACGTGGAGAAGAGTGATCACGGAGATGGTCTGTGAACGAGACCGGCGCGGGCGGGAACGGCCCCGAGGTGTACCGGCCGGAGATTGATGGCCTCCGTGCCTTGTCGATTCTTGCCGTCGTCCTGTATCACGCCAGGGTACCGGGCTTTCAAGCTGGCTATCTCGGCGTCGATGTCTTCTTTGTCATCTCGGGATTTCTCATCTCCGGTCAACTTCTTCGTGAGGTGGCCATCACCGGTAGTATCGATCTGAAGAGGTTCTACGCTCGTCGTGTCCGGCGCATTGTTCCGGCCTTTGTGGCCATGGCTGTGGGGACGTCGGTGCTGGCCATCCTGTTTCTCCTTCCCCTGAACGAGCAGAGGCTTTTTGGCAATGCCCTCTCTCGCGCCGCTCTCTTCTACTACAACGTCGCTGTCTGGCGAGGAGGGTATGACTATGGCGCTGTTGATGCCCAAGAACAGCCCCTCATGCACACGTGGTCCCTCGGCGTTGAGGAGCAGTTCTACCTGGTCTGGCCGTTAATGTGTCTGGGCGTCACCCGAATCCGCCTCCCTCTGGCGAGCTTCGTGGGCATCGTTCTTGTAAGTCTGGTTGGGGCGTTGTGGGTCCTTCCCCGCGACACGGATGCCGCGTTCTTCCTTCTCCCTTTTCGCGCTTGGGAGTTGGGGCTCGGAGCGTGTGTCGCCGCGCGGCCTTGTTCGACTTCGCCCCGGTCGGCAGCAGTGGGGGCTCTTGCTGGAGCATCGCTCGTGCTGGTCATCCTACTGTCCGGCGCGATCCGTCCACCAGGCTTAGCCGCTCAACTGTTGGTGGCTCTGGGATCTGCGTCGTTCATCGCCCTCGGAGCTTCTCCGAATCATGCGTCGTCGCTTCTGCGTGCCGATCCGATCGTTGGGCTCGGTCGGATGTCCTACGCGTGGTACCTGTGGCACTGGCCGCTGTTGGTGATTGCCAGGCTCGCCACCTTCCCTGACGCGCACGGGTTTGAGTACGGCCCACTGGCCGCAGGGCTTGTGCTTGCAGCGGTGACGTACCGTTGGATCGAGAAACCCGCCCGGCAGCTTCGGATCAGCGACCCACTTAGGGTGTTGGCGTGGGGAGGGGGTGCCATCATTTTCACGGTTCTCATCGGGGCGACGATTGAATTCCGCAGCAAGCGTTTCCTGGCTCGCCCGGAGAACACAGCCTTCGTCGCTCGCCTTGGACGAACCCAGCCCCTGCCCTGTGAAACGCAGATTGCTTCGATGGGTTGCGACCTCTCGGCGAAGGCGGGCGACACTTACCCCGCATTGCTACTTTGGGGCGACTCTTTCGCCAGAGCCCTCTCACCTGCTCTCTCGCGTTATGCGAGAGATTCTGGCTCTGCTGTGCGCCTTCTGGTTCAGGGTGCATGTCCCCCACTACTTGGTGCCGTGCCAGCGGACCGGAATTCCCCATCCAAGCCAGACGGAACTTGCAGGGCCTCTCTGCAGGCCACACGAGAGCAACTTCGACGCAATGCTGCGAGAATCTCCGGGGTCATCCTTGCGGGTCGGTGGCCCACGCACGTCGCCCGCGATGTTTCGAAGACACTCCTTAAGATGTTCGATCGGCGCGACCACGAGATCGAAAGCACTTCTGCCGTCTTCTCAATTGGGCTGGGCGAGACGCTCGATTTCCTGAAGTCGCTAGGTATCCCGGCGCTGGTGGTAGGCGCACCGCCAGCTTTTCCATTTGAGGTGCCAAATTGTCTATTACGGCAGCCGGACCGTTGCTTTGTCGAGAGATCGTGGGAGGAAGCTGCTCGCGCGGGGGCCCAGAATGCAGTTA
>JANMVV010000164.1:0-8763 GCA_031392925.1 Vicinamibacteria bacterium | reverse complement strand
CCACCTTCACACGGTGGAAGTCGCAGGTTCGAATCCTGCAGCGCCCACCAATATATCGATCCGGCTACTGGGCCTGGCTGACGAAAAGACTCCGGCCCAGGAGTTCGAAGAGGTCCTGGTACAGGAGCGCTTCGGTGAGCGCCTCGGTCTTCTTCAGCCGGCCGTTCTTGTCGAGGATCCGGCGCTGGATGGCAATCCGAACCCGAACGCTGTCGTCGTCGATGCCGGTGACGTTGACGCTGGCTTCGAGTTCGTCGGTCCTGTTCAACGGGATCAGGCCGATCAGGCCGTAGGAAAATGCCGCGCCCACGTATTTGAGAGTCCTCAGGCCGGCGCTCGGCCTTCGGACCACCGCCTGTCTTCCGACGACCAGGCCGAGGTCGGCGTCGGTGCGCTCGATGCTGAACCCGCCGTCCTGCAGCATGTCGATCACCGCCTTCATCGCGGTGTGGGTGTTGACGTTGTCGAAGGAGCGCGTCTGCACCTCGCGAACGCCCATGGGGGTCACGGGGACCCGCAGGGAGCCAGCCGAGGCGTAGCCGGCGGTGACTAGGGCCAGGGTGACGGCAACTGGAAGCCGGGAGAGGCTCAAAATCATGGCGGCTCCTAGAACTTCGATGAACGGTAAGTGAAGGACTCGACCATGCCGTCGGGTCCAAAGGTGACGACCAGCATGAGCGTGCGCTGGCTGGTCGACGACTTCTTGCGCCCGCCGCCGAGCCCAAGCGCGCCAAGGAATGAGCCCCCCCCGCCGATGCCGCCGCCGCCGACCTGAAAGCCTTCCTCCGAGGTCTCGGTGGCGAAGCGATCGTAGACCCAGGACTCACGTCCGTTCCGGCCGCGAGTGACGAGATTGGGCGAGCCCGCCGAATCCATGACCTCGGCGGTGGACATGCCGGTCTTCATCGATCTCTGGATGGCGCCAAGGGTCAGATCACTGGCGCGTGACGCCTTCGCCGGCTCGTCCGCCGCCCGAGCTGCCCGTGGAAGCGACAGAACGACCACCAGACCAACTACGTGAAGTTTGGTTCTCATGACTCTTTCCTTTCTCCCTTCGGAGCCGATTGGCTTCGACCTGGGGATCGTAGAGAAAGAGGTCGGGGCCCGATCCGGGTGGCTGTGACGCTACTTGGCCTGTCACACCCGGGGTTCGCCTATGGACGGTGGAAAACCCAGGTTCGAATCCAGCAGCGCCTTCGACGCGAAGGCGCCGGGTCGCGCCGTGCGACCCGACCCCACCTCCGCGCTCAGCTCCCCGGAGGGCAGACCGCCTCGTCCATCGGCTCGGTGCCGACGAGGAAACTCTCGCTGAAGACCTTCCCGCAGTTGGGATTCGCGCGCTTGCCCGTGGCCTTGTCGATGTTCACGAAGACCACACCTTCTTCAGGCGGCAGGAAACCGCGATTGCCGAGACCGGCGACCGCGGACTTCATGAATTCCGTCCAGATGGGCAGGGCCGCGCGCGAACCCGGCAGATTCACCGGCGAGTTGTCGTCGTAGCCCACCCAGACGATGGTCACGACGTCGGGCGTGAACCCCGCGAACCAGGCGTCCCGGGTGTCGTTGGTGGTCCCGCTCTTGCCCGCGGCCTCCACCGTGAAACCCATCGAGCGCGCGGCGGCGCCCGTGCCCTCGTTGAGGACGCTCTCCATCATCCGGGTGACGAGGTAGGTGGTTTCCTGGCGGACCACCCGGGTGGTGGACTGGGCGGCGGTGAGCTCGAAGGCGGTGCCGTCTTCGGTGGACGCTCGATAGAGCGCGAACGGCTCGCGCTTGAAGCCGCCGGAGGCGAGGATCTCGTACGCGGTCGCCATCTCCAGTGGGCTCACCTCGAACGATCCGAGCGCCACCGAGGGCACCGCCTTCACCGACTTGCTGATCTTCATGCGCTCTTTCCACAGATCGGCAATCCGCGCGTAGCCGATCATCTCCGCCACCTTCATGGTCGCGACGTTGAGGCTCTTGGACAAGGCCCGGCGCAGGGTCACCGGTCCCAGGTAGGTGTCCTCGAAGTTCTGGGGAATGTACTCCTTGTCCTCGTAGAAGAAGACGTAGGGCGAGTCGTCGACCACGGTGGCGGGGGTTATCGGAGGCAGCGCCGGATCGTCGAGGGTGGCTTCGAAGGCCGCGAGATACACGAACGGTTTAAAGGTCGAACCGGGCTGCCGCTGGGCCTGGACCGCCCGGTTGAACTGGCTCTGGGTGTACGAGCGCCCGCCCACGAGCGCGAGAATTCCGCCCGTCTTCACATCGAGTGAAATGAGCGCGCCCTGCAGCTTCATGCCGTCCGGACGCCTGAGTTTCGCGTCCAGCTCGGTGAGGCCCGATTCCAGCGTCTCCTGGGCGATGCGCTGCAGTCTCAGGTCCAGCGTGGTCTCCACCTTGAGATTGTGGAATCCGTTCTCGCCGAACTTCGTCTTGAGATCGCGGCGCACCAGATCCATGAAATAGGGTGCGTCGAGCCCCGGGCTCGACTTCGAGCGGACTTCGACCGGCTCAGGCGACAGCCGGTTGAAGTCCCCCGGGGAAATGAAGCCCTCATCGGCCATCGCCCGCAGGACACTGTTGCGTCTCGCCTGGGCCTTATCGGGATGTCGCATCGGGTTATAGGGATTGGGCGACTGGATCATTCCCGCCAGAAGCGCCGATTCCGTGACCGACAGGTTCGAGATGTCCTTCTGAAAATAAACCCGCGCGGCTTCTCCCATGCCGTTGATGTTGAAAGAGCCCACCTGCCCCAGATAGATCTCGTTCACGTACAGCTCGAAGATCTCCTTCTTGGAGGCGCGCCGCTCCAGCACGAAGGACAGCACTCCTTCCTGGATCTTTCGCTTGAGATTTTTTTCCGGGGTGAGGAAGAAGTTCTTCACGAACTGCTGGGTGAGCGTGCTCCCGCCCTGCAGATTGCCGCCCGGCTTGAGATTCCGCAGGGCCGCGCCCACGATGCGAAATGGGTCGAAGCCGGGATGCTGGAAGAATCGCCGGTCTTCGATGGCGAGGACCGCCTCCACGAGATGACGCGGGAGTTCGTCGTACTTCACGAAACGCCGCTTCTCCCTCTCCTCGCCCTCGAAGAGATAGGAAATCAGAGCGGGTTCAAGGGTCAGAACCTTCAAATCCTTGCCGGTCTTGAGCGATCGCATCGACTTGACGATTTCGCCGCCCGTCTTTGGCTTCTCGAAAGTCACCACCACCGCTTCGTCTCCGGCCAAGACCGGCCTCTCCGCCGCCGGCGCGGTCGGCTCTCCACCGCGGGGTCTAATGGTGACTTTTCCCTCCGCGAGCCGGAACTCCCCGGGCCCGGGCTCGGGTTTCTGGGTGTCCTGGTAGGAGAGCGCGTTCAGGATCGAGGCGAATCCATCGGCGTTCATCCGGTCGCTGGTCCGGATCGACACGGGACGCGAATAGACCCGCGTGGGCACCCGGTTCCGGGCCTCTTCGAGCCGGGCGTCGACGAGTGCGCTGCTCCGGACGAAGACCCACAGGGTGAAGCCGAACAGGGCCACCAGGGGCAGGCTCAGCAGAGTGAGGAGCAGAACCGCAATCTTCAGTCGGCGGTTCGAGTAGACTCTCCGCCTCGGATCCCCCTTGGATGTGCTCAAGGTCGCGAGTATAGCGACCCGGCGAGACGGGGCCTCTTGCAGGTTTCGCTCTCCGAATTCAGTCGCTTGTTCAGTCTGCCTTGGAGGATTCGTGGCGCCCTGCCTGAAACCCTGTCTTCTAGAAACCGCTTCTGAGGAAAATTCCTTTGCTCTCTCTTCGTCGATTCGCAACCATTTCTGCACTCGCCTTAATCGGCTCCACCGTCTCCGCGCAAACCGGCCCCATGCTGACCCCGAGCGCATTCATCGAAGCTCCCGGGCACCTCGGGCTCGACCTGCTCGGAATGACCATCGGCAAGGAACCGAACTTCCTCACCTACGCCGAGAGCGGCGTGATCCAGCCGCGCACGCGCATCGACGGACCGCTCATCCGTCTCAACTATGTCCCGTCGGAACGGGCCGAGTTCGCGATTGAGTTCAACGGCCAGACCTACGCGGTCCAGGACCCGCGCTACAAGCAGACCATCTCCGACTGGGGTGACGTCACCCTCCGCGCGAAGCTTGGCCTCAAGAAGGGCGAGAATGGCGCCTCTCCCGCGGTCGCCACTCAGTTCGAGGTCACCCTGCCGAACACGAGCTTCGGAAACGGCCTGGGCCCCAACACCATTCGCCTGGCCGCGGTTCTCCTGGTGGGATTCAAGACCGGAAACCTGACTCTTGAAGGGAACGCGGGCCTCGCCATCCAGGACGAGCCCCTGCGCGCGCACGAGCAGCGCGACTTCGCCTCGCTCTCCGGGTCCATCGCCTACAAGGTCGCCCAGCACTTTGAAGTCTTCGTCGACGCCGGCGGGTTCTTCGGAGATGGCGTTCCCGGAGCCATCGCCAGGCGCGAGGCTCGGGGCGGAGTTCAGTATCAGCACAGCATGTTCGGCAAGGAAAGCAAGTTCTACTTTGGCGCCCGCCGCGGTCTCGTCGATTTCACGGGCCATTGGGGCGTCGTGGCCGGACTCACCACGCATCTGCGTTCCGGCGCCACGCCGTAGTTCCCTTTTTTTGCCTCTACCGGACCGTGTGCACCTTGAGCAGGTTGGTGGCGCCGGCGGTGTGGCTCTGACCGGCCAGGATCACCATGCGATCGCCGGATTTCAGGTGGCCGGCCAGGCGCAGCGCCTCTTCGCCCGCAAGGATCAGTCCGTCCGTATCGCTCACGGAGGGAAGCAGAATGGGGATCACGCCCCACTGGAGGGCCAGCCGGCGATGAACCTTCTCCGATGGCGTCACCGCGGCGATCCGGGCGCGCGGCCGGAAGCCCGACACGTACCCGGCGGTCGACCCGGTTTCGGTGAACACCATGATCCAGGGGGCCTGAAGCTCCAGGGCGACGGTCGCCGCCACGCGGGCGAGCGCCCGGCTCACCGCCGATCCCGTTGACCCGGCGAGCCTCGGTGGGCTTTGAAACTCGTCGTTCTCCTCGGTGTAGTCGGCGATGCGCGCCATGGTCTCCACGGACTCCACCGGGAAGTGGCCGGAGGCGGTTTCCGCGGACAGCATGACCGCGTCCGTTCCATCGAGGATGGCGTTCGCCACGTCCGACGCTTCCGCGCGCGTCGGACGCGCCCGGTCGATCATGCTCTCGAGCATCTGCGTCGCGGTGATGACCGGCTTTCCCACCGCGTTCGCCATGGCGATGATTCGCTTCTGAAGCGTCGGCACTTCTTCGGTCGACAGCTCGACTCCGAGGTCGCCGCGCGCCACCATCACACCGTCGGCCTCTTCCAGGATGCTCGCAAGGTTGTCGATGGCTTCGCGCTTCTCGATCTTGGCGATGAGGGGCGCGTCGGCGCCGAGGCTTCTGATCAACGCCTTGGCCTCTTTCAGGTCCTCGGCGCGCCGCACGAAGGAGAGGGCCACGAAGTCGACACCCAGCGAAAT
Source organism: Vicinamibacteria bacterium (assembly GCA_031392925.1). Classification (GTDB taxonomy): domain Bacteria; phylum Acidobacteriota; class Vicinamibacteria; order Fen-336; family JAGNNV01; genus JAGNNV01. The sequence goes on along the minus strand of JANMVV010000164.1, from coordinate 3,289 downwards.
CCCGAAGGCCAGATCGGAGCGGTCCTTTTCGGTGAGAGCCGGGATGGACAGGGAAACGCCGGGCAGATTCATGCCCTTGTTGGACTTCAGCACGCCCCCGTGAATCACCTCACAATGAACACCCCGCGCCTTGCACTCGACGACGCGAAGTTCGAGGTTGCCGTCGTCCAGGAGGATGGTGTCGCCCGGTTTCGCATCGCGCGGAAGGGGTTCGTAGGTGGTGCCGATCCGTTCGGGCGTCCCGATCACGTTTTCATCATTGGTGATGACCAGGGTGCGCCCGGTCTCGAGGGTGATTCCCTCGCCTGAGGCCACCTTGGTGGTGCGGATCTTCGGACCGGAGAGGTCCTGAAGAACGGCCACCGCCTCACCCCGGCGGCTGGCGATGGAACGGACCAGGTTGAAGGTGCGCGAATGGTCTTGGTAAGACCCGTGCGAGAAGTTGAGCCGGAAGACGGTGGCGCCCGCCGCGATCAGTTGTTCGATGACGGCTTCGGTTGCGGAGGCTGGGCCGAGGGTGGCCACGATCTTGGTTCGTCGCATGGTTCTTTTCCGGTCAAGTATCCCACCACTGCTGACCATGACCCGACTTCGCCCCATAGACTGAGAGGCTCGATGTCTCCCACCGTGATCGCTATTGCCCTCCTGGCCGCGTACCTTGGCTTTGGCGCCCTGAGGCGCTTCAAGGCGCCCAGGAGCCGCCCCATCTTCCGGCACAGCGACATCTTCGCCGGCCATCTGACCGAGGGCCTTCTGCATGCGCTGATCTCCGATCGCGGCTACGTGCGCGCGGACACCCGGGTGGCCAGCGTCGAAGGTAGCGCGGTGATCGTGGAGAGGGACGGAGCGTGCGGGCGGCTCGTTCTGTGCCCTGCCCTCGCCTTCGGCCGGGAGAACGACCTTCCCGGGCTCAAGGCGCTCGCCGCCCGCCACCGAAAGGATCGCTCGACCACCATCGTGGTGATCGGAGGCGGAGAGGCATTCGGCCGGAGCGCCTTTCAGGCCACCGCACCGGTGCGAACCCTTCATGTCGATGATCTCGGAAGCGTTCGTGAAACGCGGGCGCGGTTGCGCCCCTCCTCTCCGCGCCTCGTCATCGAAAACGCCCTCGACCGGATGGCCGCCGACCTGCACGAGGGTGCGTTCCCAACCGTAGATTTTGAAACGGCCCGGAGTCTGGTCTCGGACGGTCCGGAGCACGAGTTCAGGTCGGCCCCGCCACTCCGCGGCGTCGTCACCACGGCCCTGACCGTGGCCATCGTCGTGTGCTTCGCGGTGGAGGTTTGGATCAACCCGGACGCGTTCAGGGGCGGGGGCGCGACCTTGACCGTCGCCTATCGCATGGGCGCCATCTACCATCCCGCGATCATGGCCGGAGAGTGGCAGCGCCTCATCGGAGCGCCTTTCCTCCACTTCGGCCTTCTCCATCTGGCCATGAACGGCTGGGCACAGTGGTCGCTCGGCGCGCCCATCGAGTTCCTGGTCGGCCCCTGGCGCTTCCTCGCCCTTTGGGTGGGAAGCGCCCTCGGCGCGTCGCTGACTTCGCTGATCTTCAATGAATCGAGTGTCGCCGCCGGCGCCTCGGGCGCGATCTTCGGCCTGCTTGGCGCCTTCACCACCTTCGTCTTCTTCCGCAAGGACATCCTGCCGCAGCCCGTGCCGCGCCCCCTCCGGAACGGCGTGCTCGCGACGCTGCTGCTCAATCTGATGATTTCGTTCATTCCCAGCATCGACATGGCCGCCCACGCGGGCGGCTTTCTCACCGGCGCCATCATGGCCTTCGGCCTGGTGAGACGGGACCGGACCGAGGCCAGGGCCCCTTCTCGTCCCGGCCCGCTGCGTCTCGCCGTGGCCGCTCTGGTCCTTTTGGGCGTAGGCCTCACCTCCATCCAGGAGCGCGCCGATCTCTCCACCCGCGTCCCCGGGATCGAGACCGAGCACACCGTCGGGGAGGTGCGTCTACCCATTCCCGGAAACTTCGTGGTCACGGAAAACCGAACCAAGGGACTCACCACCGTCGAAGCGGACGGCGGGCCGGCCACACCCTTCTCCGTGACCTTCAAGGTCAGCGAACCGCAGAAAGACGAACCGGCCGCCCGGCGCGTCCTGCAGACCCTTCGCCCCGAACCCGTGGCGGTCAAGGACTCGGACTGGATCGCGGTCTCCCAGATGGGTATTCAGAACCTCCGGGCCATCGAGATCGTGGTCACCGCACCCGCCTCGTGCAGCGCGCAGGCCGAAAAGCTCGGGGCGGATCTGGCCAGCCGCATTCACTGAACCGGATCTGCCGCCCCGGCTTCGGCCCGCGGATTCGCCGAGCAGGCGGTTGCACTCACCCGCAGGCAGGATGCGGACTCGCTGGATTCGCTGGGGGCGGCACTCGCGGAGCTGGGCGAGTTCGACCGCGCGACGGTCATGGTTCGCGAGGCGCTTGAGGCAGCCAGGTTGAAAGGCGACTCGAATCTGTCTCGAGACCTCGAGTTGAGGATCGCCCTCTATGCGCGCGGAGAGAGGTCCCGGGACCGGTGAGCCCACGACAAGGCCCAACTTAGAATCCCCAGGTGTCACCGAGCCTGCGGCGAGGTCTTTTGTCCGGCGCCCTCGCCGCGAGCGTCTCTGCGATCAGTCTGGCCGCCTACTGGCTCACCCACGGGTCCGGTCCCTTCTGGCAGGACTCGGGCCTTTTTCTCGCCGCCCTAAAGGCGGGGGGCGGGCTCCTTCCCCCCGGCTATCCCATCTACCTCATTTTTGGGCGGCCCTTTGTCGCGGCGTTTGAAATGCTGCGCCCGGGCCGTCCCTTCGCGGAGGCGGGGAACATGTTCTCGGCGATCTGGGCGTCTCTCGCCGCGGGCTTGACCTCTTTGTCGATCCTGACCCTGCGGCAGTCAGGCTACCGCTTCTTTTCCTCCGAGCCGGCCCGGATGGAACCCGCTCCCCGTACAAACTGGCTCGGTGCGTGGCTCGGCGGCATGCTCGCGGGCCTCTCGTATTCCCTCTGGTTCCAGGCCTTGACCGCCGAGGCCTACGCGCTCAACGCCTTCTTCTCGGCCGCTGTCCTGTTCCTGGTGATCAGGCTGGGTGCGGAAGGTCCGCTGGCACTCACGCCCTCGCCCCGCCAGAGACGACTGGCGATCCTTCTGCTCATCGCTCACGGCCTCTCGTTCGGGAACCATCCGGTCACCGTGGTCTTCCTTCCCGCGATCCTCTGGCTCGCCTGGAAGGGAAGGGCGACGCTCCGGAATCCGCGCTTCCTCGGACTCGCGACCACGGCCTACGCGGGCAGCGCATT
>JANMVV010000126.1:0-10979 GCA_031392925.1 Vicinamibacteria bacterium | reverse complement strand
ACCAATCTTTCGGTCTGGCCGAAGAGCCGGGCCTACTGGTACACCGCCGATTCGAATCTCGACTGGGGTCAGAATCGCGAGCGCGTGTCCCGCTATGCGAAGGAGATGGACCAGGCCTTCATCCTGGATCAGGCCGCCATTACGCCAGGGCTCTTCGTGGTCGCCGCGAACGACCTGGCGATCTCGGACCGTCGCGACTCCTATCGATTCCTCGTCGAGCACGGAGTTCCCGCCATCCGCGTCGGATTCACCCACTTCGCCTTCGCGGTGACCGGAGAGCGCTTCGACGAATATATGAACGCCGATCGAACGGTCTCGCCGCTCATGCTCTCTGACCAGGCCTGCGCCCCTCCCCTGGCCCATTACCCTCCCGGGGCGCAGATCCCGTTCGAACAGACCGAGAGCCCGGGTCGAGGCAGACTCTTCCTGGTCTGCGTCACATCTCGAAAGGGCGCGGACCTGGGATTCACGGTGACCGAGGGCCGTTTGTGGTTCGGCCGCATGACCGCGATGGGAGAATGCGAGGCTGACCTCCTGCAGGAAGGGCAGCAGGCCTGGTTCCGCGTGCCGAGGGCTTCCGAAGCGAGGCTCTGCCTGAAAGAGATGCCCTACCGCCGGGCTGAGCTTGCCTACCTCGTTTCCGGCTATCTCACCGTAAGGGGCCAGGGAGCGGAGGTGGCGGTCCGCCGATTTGCCGTCGATTCCGCGCGAAGGAATGAGGACCCGGCTCCGGCGAAGTAGTCTTCGCATCCAGGAAACAGGCATGAAGCGCTCCGCCAGGTCGAAGACCGCCCTCCTCGTGCTCGTGCTCGCACTCGCCACAATCTGCGAATCCGCGGAAGCCCAGGAGCCGACGCCCTCCGCGTCGTGGAAACGACGAAGGGAGAACTCGTTCTTCTTCGTCCTGAATCCCCTCGGGATCATGGACTCCCTCGATGTCACATGGACGAAGCCGATCAATCGGAGCGACGATCTCCTCCACAAGGACGCCCACATCGCCGCGGGCGTTGTGAACAGGTTCACTCCCGCCTTCGTGCGCGTCGGGCCGTGGTTCGAGTATTCGCCCCTGTCCATCATCGATCTGCGGGTCGGAGTGGAGCCCATCTACTACTTTGGAACCTTCAAGGCCTTCCTCCCCTTCGACCGCGCATCCGCCAACTTCGACGATGACGTCATCCAGGCGCGACAAGGAGAAGCCGCCGCAGGGTTTGCCGGTCGGGTCTATTTCTCCCCCACCATCAAGGCCAGGGCCGGCGCCGTAGTCGCGCGAGTGCGGGCGGAGGTGGCGTACTACAAGGCTCAAAAGGCGGGTGAGCCGTTCTTCTACGAGCCCATCCTCGACACCCTGGTCAAGGCCCACGGTTCGACGGTGCTCACCGTCGAGGCCCTCGCGCTCCGCGAGTTCGAAATGGGCAGTGGCGCGAAACTTCTCCTCGGTCCGGTCTACGATCTCACCGCGGTGAGCGAGGCTTCGAAGAACCGCAAGCAGGACATCGGCCTGATCGCGGCCTGGTCGAGGTCGGGCGCCTTCCATGCCCTCAAGGACCCGACGTTCGCGGCCAAGGTGGTGTACGTCCTGGAGGATCCGGTGCGGCGCCACGAGCCGGCCGCCTTCTTCACCTTCGCGTTCGCCTTCTAGCCCGTCCCGTCGGGGCGCGGATTAAAAGACGCTGACCTTTAGATACTTCTTCGGGTTGGCCTTCAGATCGGCCAGGAGATTCTTCATCTCCAGCGACGTGGCATCGACGCTCTCCAGGGTCTTGTTGAGATTCTTGTAGAGGGTGTCGTCGGTCGACATCTTGCCGAGCGTGCCCTCGCCCCGCTGGATCCGGCCCAGCACCGCGTCCAGGGCCTTCGTCGACGATTCAACCGTGGCCGAGGTCCGCTCGGCGGAGGCACTCAGGGTGTCGAGGCGCTTCATGGCGCGGTCGATCTCCTCCCGGGAGGTCGCCTTCGCGATGTTCTGGGAGGCCTCGCGCATGGAGGTGGTGAGAGCCTTCAGTTCCTTTTGCTGTTCGACCGCGATCGAGGAGAGGCGCTTCAGGAGAGCATCCAGTTCCCTGGCGCTCGACTGGGTGTCCTTGATCAGCGGATCGGAGAGGAGCGTCTGAACGCGGGTGAGCGTCCTCTTGGCTTCACCCGCGATGTCGTCGGCCTGCTGCTGAATGCTCGCCGGGATTTCACCCGCGAGTTCGGTGCCGTTCCTCGCGAGTTCCGTCGCGGTGCCGGGGATGACGCGCGCCACCATGCCTCCGAGCAGCCCCGCGCTTACCAGTTCCACATGAGAGTCGGCGGGAATGTTGCTGTATTCGCCCTCGACCTCGAGATAGACCTTGACCCCGTCCGAGGAGATCACGAATTTCTGAACGCGGCCGATGCCGACGCCGCGCATCTGGACGGGGTCGCCCTTGCGCACCCCGCTCGCGTCCTTGACCGTGCTCGACACGATGTAGCGGCCGCGGAACATCGCGGCGTCGGTGAGGGTGAGAAGAAGGTAGACCGTGGTCAGGGTGCCGATGATGACGAACAGACCCACCCACAGTTCCTGGTTCTTTCCGCGAACGGGGGGGGCCACCACGGCGGCTTTTTCACTCATGCTCATACTCCAATCGATACCGCGCGCGCGGATCCAGATTCTTCGTCTTCATCGCTCGCCTCGTGCTCGATCAGCTTGAGGGCGGCCCGGGCCGCGGCCTGTCGATCGGCGAACGCCATCACCAGGGGATCGTCGCTCCTGCTGAACTCCTCGGGACTGCCCACGAACCTCAGCTTCCCATTGTCCAGCAGGGCCACCCGATGCGACATCTCGAGCGCGCCCGGCACGTCATGGGTGACCACGATGGAGGTGACCTTGGTCCGCTCGGCGATCGACATGATGAGGCGGTTCACGGTGGCCGAGTTCACGGGATCGAGGCCGGTGACCGGCTCGTCGTACAGGATGATGCGCGGCTCCCCCACGATGGCGCGGGCGAGGCCCACGCGCTTGCGCATGCCTCCCGAAAGCTCGGCGGGCAGCTTCGAGAGCACCTTGCCGGGGTCGAGATTGACGTTCTCGAGGGAGGTGGCGATGCGGTCGAGCATGGTCTTCTTGTCGAGGCTCCTGATCGTCTCGGGATCGAGGCCCATGGCCACGTTGTCGTAGATGTTCAGCGAGTCGAAGAGAGCCGCGTATTGGAAGACATACCGCACAGCGCGTCTCAGGTCTCGAATTCCGCTTCGCGAAGAGTGGTAGACGCTCTCTCCGTCGATCTTGACGTCTCCGGAATCGGGAGTTATGAGGCCGATGGTGGTCTTGAGCAGAACGCTCTTGCCCGTGCCCGAGGTCCCCAGGACGGAGATGGTCTCGCCGCGCATCACGCTCAGACTGACCCCTGACAGCACCGGGGTATCGAAGCGCTTGTGGACGTTCTCGTACTCGATCGTGACTTCGTCGCTCATGAGTCCTGGGGGGGCTGCGCCTAGTTGAGGAACAGGGGCGGGAAGGTGGCGTCGACCACCAGGACGGTGATGATCATGAAGACCACCGAGGTGGTGGTGTTGCGCCCGACGCCCTCGGCGCCGCCATGGGTGATGAGGCCCATGTGGGTGGAGATGACCGGAATCGTGAAGCCGAAGACGAAGGCCTTGGTGAGCGAATAGAAGAGGTCCCACGAGTGCCAGTACATGCGGGCGCCGTAGAGGAATCCCTCGGGCCCAAGACCCATGGTGGCGCGGGCGGAAACCAGACCGGTCAGCACCCCGATCGCGTTGGCGACGCCCACCAGGACCGGGGTCACGATCATCCCCGCGATCACTCGGGGCGTGGCCAGGAACGGAACCGGGTCGCGGCCCAGGGAGACGAGAGCATCGACCTGTTCGGACACCGCCATGGTGCCGATCTCCGCGGTGATGCGCGCGCCCACGCGACCGATGAGCACGAAGGCGGTCATGACCGGACCGAGTTCGAGAACCACGCTGGAGGTAACCACGCTGCCCAGAACGTAGAGCGGAACCGACGACGAGAATTGATAGCCGCCCTGCTGCGAAGTCACGATTCCGGACAGGACCGCGGTCACGAGCACCAGGGGCAGGCTTCCGATCCCCTGTTCATAGGCCTGGGCGGAGATCATCTTCAAAGAGACCCCGCCCTGAAACAACGATCGAACGATGCCGACGATGAGCAGGCTGATCTGCCCCACATGACGGGAGAAACTCAGGCATCCGGCGCCAAAGCCGGCGAGGATCGATTTGGGAATGGAGAGTATCGATTTCAAGGGAAGCTCTTATTTTGCCTTGTCGTTGCCGCTCGGCGGAAATTTCTGCGGCCCCGGCCTACTTGACGACGAGAAGGCGGGTGGAATGAGGATGGAGGAATTCGATGCCGCGCGGGGTCAGGATCGCATCGTCTTCGATGGGGACGCGGAGCTTGGCCCCGCCCCACTCCGGAATCGGGGTGTAGGCGAAGAACTCCACCGAGATCATGTTGGTGGGCTTCAGTTCGTAGGTCAGACGCTTCGGGTGGAAGAATGCCATCGACGGGCCTGCTCCGTGGCCGGTGTTTCCCACCGAATGCATCCCCACCATTACGTCGGTGGTCTGGCCGCCGTACGGCTGATTGAACGTCTTCATCACCGAGAAACCGGCGGCCCCGATCGCGTTCTCGACCGTCTTGAGCATCGAGGCCGCAGTGCCGGAAGGCTTCGCCGTCCGCTTGATCACCTCTCGCACCTTCATGGCCTGGGCGAAGGCGTTCAGGTGCCCGGCGGGCGGCGCGATCTCGCCAGCCTTGAGGACATAGGCCTGGCGTTTCACGTCCGTGCAGAAGTTCATCAGGCAGACGCCCCAGTCGATGGACAGGAAATCGCCGCCCTGGATCACGCGGTCGTTCGACAGACCCTCGTTCCCTTTCGGCCCGGTGATGTAGACCGAGGGCATGTCAAATGAGGACCCCAGGCCGCGGCGCAGAAGCTCCTCCTGCATCCACCAGGCGACCTCAGCCAGGGTGGTCTTTCCGGGCGTGATGACCTCATTCGAAAGCGCGCGCTCCGCCAGTTCCACCGAGTGCTGTCCCGCTTCCGAGAACGCGGCGATCTCCGTGGCCACCCGCCTCGACCGGAAGTCCGAGACCAGCTTCTCGGCGGACACGAACCGCGAGACGTAGGGTTCGCCGAGCAGCCTCGAGATCTTCTGGAAGCTCGAATGCGACAGGCCGTCCGCCGCCCCGATTTCCTCGGAGTAGTTGAGGGCGATGCGCTTCGGATCGCGCTCCTTCACGAACGCCGCGAGGTCTGGTCCGGTGACGATGTCGTAGACCCCGCATTGCTCCAGCATGTAACCGTCGATCCCCAGCGCCGCCCGCTCGATCCGATCGCCTCCGCGATCAGTGAAGACGTAGTATCCGAGCATCGAGCCTGGATACCCCCGCCCGAGATCCTCGTAGAGCGGGTCGTAGGCCTGTTCCTCCAGGGTCACGATCCACATATCGACCTTGTTCTCGCGCATGGCCTCGGGCAGCACGTAGTTGAACTTGTCGGATCGGATCTGGCAGCCCATCTGAAACCGCCTCAAGGCCTCGCGTCGGGCCGGCGGCTCGGCGGCCTGCGTAACCGCGGCGAGCAGCCCGACGACCAGGCCGAGCGCCATCAACTTTTCTTTTCGCATCGGGGTCTCCCTCGGTCCTGGTCAGGCGCGGCCGGATGGGACTACGTGCGCTTCGAGATCGTAGGCGTGAGCCTTGGTGATCTCGCACATCACGAACTCACCTGGCCTCGGCGGCGCCTCGCCCGGATCGGAGATGAGGACGGATCCGTCGATCTCGGGCGCCTGCGATGCGAGGCGGCCCGCCAGCAGCAGATCGGTGTCGGGGTGCGGCCCCTCGACAAGGACCTCGACGAGGCTACCAACCCGCGTCTTGTTGCGGCGCAGGGAAATCCGCTTCTGAATGCGCATCAGCTCGCTCTGGCGGGCCTTCTTCACCTTCGCGGAAACCCGGCCTTCGAGGTCGAACGCCGCGGTTCCCTCCTCGTCCGAGTAGGTGAAGACGCCGAGGTGATCGAACTCCGCCTGCTCGACGAAGGTGGTGAGTTGCTTGAAGTCTCCGTCGGTTTCGCCCGGAAAGCCCACGATGAACGTGGTGCGAAAAGCGACGCCTGGGACCTTGTCGCGAACCCGCTCCACCATGCCCAGAAGATGGCCCTTCCCCGTCGGCCTCTTCATCCGCTTCAGCACCTCATCGCTCGCGTGCTGAAGGGGCATGTCGACGTACTTCACCACGCGCTCTTCGCTCGCGATGGCCTCGAGAATCTCGTCGGTGACGGTCGAGGGATACGCATACATCACGCGGATCCAGCGAAGGCCAGGGATCGCGCCCAGCCGGCGCAGGAGCGGGGCGAGGGCGCCGCGCTGGCCAAGATCCAGGCCGTAGCGGGTCGAGTCCTGGGCCACCAGGACGATCTCGCGAACCCCGGACGCGGCCAGCCTTTTGACCTCATTCTCGATGTCCTCGATGCGCCGCGAGCGGTGCAAGCCTCGGAGGGTCGGGATGATGCAGAACGTGCACGTGTAGTCGCAGCCCTCGGAGATCTTGACGAAGGCGGTGTGCGAGGCGGTGGACTGAAGGCGCGGCGACTCCGCGTCGTAGATCCATTCGGGCCGCTTGGTCGTCCGGTCGACCGTGGTCGCCCGGCCCTCCACCGCGGCCACGATCTCCGGAATCTGGCCGGTGCCAAGGGTGGCGTCGATCTCGGGGATCTCGCGTCGCAGGTCCGCATCGTGCCGTTCCGCCAGGCACCCGGTCACGATCAGGCGCCGGCTCCGGCCAAGAGCACCGCTCGTCTTGAGCCTCGCCATCTCCAGTACGGTGTCGATCGACTCCTTCTTCGCCCGGTCGATGAACGCACAGGTGTTCACCACGATCACGTCCGCGGACGCCAGGTCGGTTGCGATCTCGTGGCCCCGCCGCTTGAGCGTCCCGAGCATGACTTCCGAATCGACCAGGTTCTTGGGGCAACCAAGGCTCAGAAATCCGACCCGCTTCGACTCCGTCGGGGCGATGGTGGCCGCGACCAGCATAATCGGCTGCCAGACGGCGCCCCGGTCTTGATCATTGTCGGCCACGCGTCATTGTACCGAAGGGCGATGGCGACTCCGCCGGGGAGGCCCTCAAGGGTGAGGTATCCTCGCGCCGCCTCGAGCGCATTGCACCAGGACAACGATGGAAAACCGATCGATCAAATCCGGCCTGCTCTTCAGCGCGGCCGTGAGTTTTGGGCTCGTGCTGGCGATGTGGATTTCGGTCTTCGTCTCCGTAACCACCTTTGAAATGCGGCAGAAGGAGGGGGTGGCGGGCCTCAATCGCGTCCGCGCCCTTTCCAACACCATGGCTGCCCTTCAAGCGCTCGGGGTTCCGGGGAAGGACGTGCTCGAGGACGGGGATCTTGCCCGGGCGGAGCGCGACTTCGCCCGCGCGCAGGATGCCCTGGCCCGGTCGGCCGCGGGCACCGAGAAAGCCTTCGCGGAAGACCCGACCCGGCTCGCTCAATACACGGAAGCGATGCGGACAGTGACGATCATGAACGAGCGGACCGGAGCGGTGTTTGCCGCGGTGGAGAGGCGCAAGGAGGCGCAACAGGCCAGGAACGACAAGGCGATGCACGAGGCCTCCGACGCGGCGGGGGTCGCGGTGGCCCAGCTGGATCAGGCCTTCACCCAGGCCTACAACCTCCTCCGAGTGCTCCAGGTGCAGCAAAGCCATGCGGCAGAGGCGAGCCTGGGCCAGGGCACGACCGTACTGGTTCGGACCAAGTGGGCGACCGGCGTGTTGCTCCTTCTGATTGCCCTCTTCTCCTTCTACGGCGCCACCCGATCGGTCGCGCAGATTGCCGCACCCTTGCAGCGCGTCACCGACGTGCTCCGGTCGGTGTCGGAGGGAGACTTCCACAAGACCCTCCCGCGGCACGCGTCCAGGGACGAGATTGGCCAGCTTCACAAGGTCTGCGAAGGGCTCCTGCACTTCCTCAAGGGCGTCGCGGACGGAGCGCAGCAGATGGCCGAGGGCAACCTGACCGAGCGGCTCCAGCCCCGGTCGGATCGGGACCGCCTGAGCTTCGCCTGGAACGACATGGCCGAACGACTGACCAGCATCTTCACCGACCTCCGCTCCGCCTCGGCTTCGCTGAGCCTCGCCGCGTCCCAACTCGCGGCCTCGTCGAACTCCGTCTCCCAGGGCACGGCGCAGCAGGCCGCTTCGGTCGAAGAGAGCACGGCGAGCCTCGAGGAGATGAGCGCTTCAATTACCCAGAACGCCGACAACAGCCGCCAACTCGAGGCCATGGCCCTTCTGGGCGCCAGCCAGGCGGAAGAGTCGGCTGCGGCCGTGGACAAGACGGTGGCCGCGATGCGCACCATCGCGGACCGGATCTCGATCATCAAGGACATCGCCTATCAGACGAATCTCCTGGCCCTGAACGCGGCCATCGAAGCCGCTCGCGCGGGCGATCAGGGACGGGGCTTCGCGGTGGTCGCCACCGAGATCAGGCGGCTGGCCGAGCGAAGCCAGAAGGCGGCCCACCAGATCTCCGAACTCACCACCACCAGCCTGACCGTGGCCGCGGCGTCCGGGATGAAGCTCGCGTCCCTCGCTCCTTCGATTCGAAGGACGGCCGACGTGGTTCAGGAAGTGGCCGCCGCCTCCGCGGAGCAGGCCGGGGGCGTCGGACAGATGAACAAGGCCATGGCCCAGGTCGACCAGGTCACCCAGTCAAACGCCTCGGCCGCCGAGGAGCTCGCGTCCACCGCCGAGGAGCTCATGCGTCACGCGGAGAGCCTCGAAAAGCGCATCGCGTATTTCCGTCTGCGGGAGAGCGTTGAGCCCGAGCCGGTGGTCGGATAGGTTCCGAACGTTCTTCCGGAAACCAGTCGGTCCGGAGCCCCCCGGATTCGAAGGATGCGCGGGCTCCTCGAGCCAGCTAAGTTTTCCCGAGAGAGAGAGTTCACAAGGAGCACTCCGGTCTTGATCCACTTTGGCATGTGCGTTGCTTCATCACTTTCACGCTCGACCCATCTATCATCCGCAGGCAAGCGCCAACCCTATTTCGAAACCTCTTGAAGAATCCGTAAGGTTGCAAAGGACCCCATGTCAAAAAAGACTCTCCTGGTCGTCGACGACTCACCCACGGCCCTCATGATGAACACCATGTTGCTCGGCCGGCAGCCCTACAACATCGTTTCAGCCAAGGACGGTCAGGAGGCGGTCGATAAAGCCATCGCCTCCCCTCCCGACCTCGTGGTCATGGACGTGATGATGCCGCGCATGAACGGAATCGAGGCCTGCCGGGCCATCCGCCAGCACGAGGCGACCCGCCTCGTCCCCGTCATCCTGATCACCACCCGGGGCGAAGAGGAGTACGTGGCCCAGGGCTTCGCGGCCGGCTGCAACGACTACGTCACCAAGCCCGTGAACGCGACCGAACTCGTCGCCAAAGTTCGCGCCCTTCTCGGAGAGTAGACCGATGACGCCTCCCAACAAGAGTGCCTTCGTTCAGAAGCTCACCGCGTCCGCGCAGAAGCACGCCGAGGAGCTCTTCGAGCAGAACGAGCGGCTCAAGTCCCTCGTCGCCTCCCTGGAGGAGAAGCAGACGCAGATCTCGGAGGAACTCTCGAGTCTCCGGGAAGAGCGCGACGCCCTTCGCGCCGAGCGAAGCAAGCTCAAACACGTGCTCGACGAGGCCTTGGCCCAGAACCGCCGGGACATCGAGCGATCGGCCCTGGTCGAGCAACAGTGCACGAGCCTCGCCAATCTGTACGTGGCAACCTTCAAGCTTCATGGCTCTCTCGAAAGGTCGGAGGTCCTCGCCGCGATCAGCGAAATCGTGGTGAACCTCGTAGGCTGCGAGAACTTCGCCGTCCTCGAGCGAGACGCCGCGCAATTGAAGCTGATCGGCGAGTTCCCGACCCACCCGAGCCCGATCCGCGAGCTCTCGGCCGACCAGGGCTTCGTGGCCGATATCTTCAACACCAACGGCCCCTGGGTCGCCGGCCGCGATGCCTTGCCCGCCTCCCCGGTTCCTCCAGACGTCACCGCGGTGATTCCCCTCCGCCTTCGCTCCGAGCTCACCGGGGCCATCGTGCTCTTCAACCTCCTTCCCCAGAAGGGCGGGACCTTCGGCGACGTGGACCTCGAGCTCATGGACCTCCTCACCGCGCACGCGGCCACCGCTCTGTTCGCCTCGCGCACGAACGCCTGAACCGCCTCTTCACGCGAAATGAAGCAGATCTTTCTGCTGCCGGGCCAGTGGGCGGTTCCCCACGAGCCTTCCGAACTCACGACCATCCTCGGGCCGTGCGTCGCGGTTTGCCTGTTCGACCGGTCGCGCGGCCTGGGAGGCATGAATCATTTTCTCCTCGCCGCGGGGGGCGCTTCCGGGCGCGAGCGCTCTCGCTACGGCGACACCTCGTGCGAGGACCTGGTGCAGTGCCTCTTCGCCTCCGGGTCGAGACCTGCGGACATCGAGGCGCGGATCGTGGGCGGCGCGAACGTGGGCCGACTGTCCCATGCGGAAGGCGAGAGCCTCGGCGAACGCAACGCGGAGATGGCCCGAGGCGTCCTTCGACGTCACGGCATCGAGGTCGGCTTCGAGGACACGGGCGGCGCCAACGCGCGGCGCCTTCGCTTTCGCACCGGCGTCGGCGTCCTCGAAGTGAAGACCATCGACGGCGCCTCCTCAACCACCGCGACCATCGCGGCCGGCCACGGGTCGGGAAACTCCGAAGAGAAGGCGCAGGCCGCGCGTTGAACCCGGACGCCCGCGCGGGTCAGGAACCTAGATGAACGACGACGTCGACTGGGAACGACTCCGCCAGGTCCATCTGGCCGAGTCCGAGGAACGTCTGGTCACCATGGAGTCGGCCATCCTGGATCTCGAGCGTCATCCCGAAAGCGAGGCGCCCATCGAAGCGCTCCAGCGCGACGCGCACACCCTCAAGGGCAACGCCGGAATCTT
>JANMVV010000122.1:0-8264 GCA_031392925.1 Vicinamibacteria bacterium | reverse complement strand
TGCCGTTCGCCTGGGTCATGAACGAACTGGACTCGACGGTCGCTGCCTACCGGTTCGGTCCGACCGGGGCGCTCGATGCCATTCAGATCGTGCCATCGCTGCCCTCGACCTTCACCGGCGACAACACTGGCGCCGCCATTGCCGTGTCGCCACAGGCCCCGTTCGTCTACGTGTCGAACCGGGGACACGACAGCGTCGCGGTCTTCCGCATCGACGAATCGAGTGGCATGCTGTCGTCCGTGGGCTGGGAGCCCACGCAGGGCTCGACCCCCCGCTTCATCGGCCTCACTCCAACGGGAACGCGCTTGTTCGCCGCCAACCAGCGAAGCGACTCGATCGTCGAATTCCGGGTCGATCAGGCAAAGGGAACACTCAGCGCCACCGGGCAGGTCGTGAAGGTCAGCACGCCGGTCTGTATCGTCTTTCGATAGCCGAGGAGGGCATTCGATGAAATGTGTTCCAAAGTGGATCGGGGCGCTCGCGGGGGAAAGCGCACTGCTGGCCGCGTCGCTGCTCCTCGCCATGGGGTCCGTAAGCGCGGCCGCCGCGCCGGCGTCGGATCCGTTCGAGCAGGCAGGGGCCAATGGCCAACTGGCGCAAGAAGGCTTCTCCCGCTGCTATCGCTACCTCCACGCCTGGCTGGCGCGCGCCGAGCCGACCACCGGCCTGATCCCACGCAACCTGACCGACAGCCCGTATTGGAATGGCAAGGACAGCGCCGCCGACAACTACCCGTTCATGGTGCTGAGTGCGTGGTTCACCGACCGCGCGGCCTACGACGGTCCCCTGCGCCGCATGCTCGACGCCGAGCGACGGCTGACCACGCGCCCTGGTTGGCTCCGGCTCACCGACGACTACAGCCTCAAGGCGCCGATTGGGCTGCGCGACGCCCAACCCAACGCCGAGCGGATCATCTTCAACTCCGCCGAATACGTGAAGGACGGCCTGCTCGCGCTCACCGAGTGGCTCGGCCCGAGCCCCTGGAGCAAACGCATGTTCGAGTTGGTGGACGACTCGTTCGCGCCCGCGGTGGTCTCCAAGCGGACAGGCAGGGTGCCGATGGCGGGACGCAACAAGGAAACGGGCGTCGAGGTGAGCGGCGATTACCTCCAGGCGCTCGCGCGGCTCTACTGGCTGAGCGGCGAAAAGGAGAAGTACCTCGAGTGGGGCCAACGGCTGGCCGACATCTATCTCCTGCCCGAGAACCGGTCTCACCCGACGCGTGATTTTTCGGAGCTTCGCCTGCGCGACCACGGCTGCGAGATTGTCAGCGGGCTGTGCGAGTTCTACGTCACGCTCAACTACGCCGGCAAGAAGCCGGGCGGCGAGAAGTGGGCGGCAAGAAGGGCCGCGTACGCTCCGCACATCCACGAGATGCTCGATCGCATCCTCGCGGTCGGCCGAAACGCCGATGGGCTCCTGTACAACTCGGTCGATCCGCAGACAGGCAAGATCGTGGATGCGGCCTTGTCGGATTCGTGGGGTTACGTCTTCGACGCCTACTACGCGGTATGGATGGTGGACGGCACGGACGCCTACCGGGAGGCGGCCTTCCGGCCGCTCGGCGCGCTGTGGGACAAGTACCGCGGCTACGACTGGGAGCCGAGCGGCAACGCCCCCGGAAATCCCAAGGGCAGCCAGGACGGGTATGCCGATTCAATCGAGAGCGCGCTCAACCTGTTCAATCGCCTGCCGAAGGGCGATCCGCGTGCGGAGTCAGTCGCCGCCTGGCTCGACAGCGAGACTCGCGAACTGTGGTCGCGCCAGCGCCCCGACGGCGTCATCGAGGCCTGGCACGGCGACGGCAATTTCGCGCGGACCACGATCATGTACTCGCTGTGGAAGACACAGGGAGTCTCTGCGCATCCCTGGCGCGAAGACCTGCGGCTCGGGGCGGTGCGCGCCGGCGACGGCGTGGCGTTATCGGTGACCGCCGACAAGCCCTGGAGCGGCGCCCTCGTGTTCGACCGGGCGCGCCACGCGGAGAATCTTCGTCTGCCCATCGACTGGCCGCGCATCAACCAGTTTCCAGAGTGGTTTGCGGTGGCGACAGATATGCGCTACCGAGTGCAGCCCCAGTCCAGGGACGGCTCCGGCGTGCCCGCTCGCGAGGTTTCCGGCGAAGAGTTGCGCCGGGGCCTGCCCGTGCAACTGGAGGCAGGCCGGCCCGTTCGGCTCACGGTGCAGCCGCTCCCGATCGCAAACGGATCCGGGGCCGGACGGCCGTAGGGCTGGCGGCACTCGTGAATTAACGTCTTGACCTAGGCACGGAAGGACTCTCCAAGGATCAGCCGTATTCATACAAATACTGTTTGCGATCGCGCTCCAGCACGCGCGGGGTGAGTCGAGTTCTGGCTGACGACCTTCGCTGGGGCGGCCGCTACCTGTTCCCATGGCTGTGGCGGCACGCTCGCGGGTAGCGAAGCCAACTAGACTGCCGGCTGCCTTGACCCTCCAGCCCGGCGCCCACCTCGGACCCTATGAAATCATCACCGCCATCGGTGCGGGAGGCATGGGCGAAGTGTTCCGCGCGAAGGACGCGAAGCTCGATCGCGAGGTCGCGATCAAAGTGCTGCCTTCAGCGCTCGCGCAGGAACCCGACCGCCTCGCTCGCTTCGAGCGCGAAGCGAAGCTGCTCGCTTCGCTCAATCATCCCAACATCGCTCACGTCTACGGTTTCGAAGCCTCGACGCTCCCCGATGGATCGACCGCGCACTTCCTCGCCATGGAACTGGTCGCGGGCGAGGACCTCGCGGCGCGCTTGAGACGCGGCGCGGTTCCGGTTGACGAGGCGCTCGCGATCGCGAGGCAGATCGCGGAAGGCCTCGAGGAGGCCCACGAGAAAGGCATCGTCCACCGCGACTTGAAGCCCGCGAACATCAAGCTCACACCGGACGGAAAGGCAAAGGTCCTCGACTTCGGCCTGGCCAAGGCCTACGAGAGCTCGGGAACGGGCAGCGCCCCCGACGTCTCGCACTCCCCCACGATGTCCCGCCACATGACCGAAGCGGGGATGATCATGGGCACCGCGGCCTATATGTCGCCGGAGCAAGCCCGCGGGAAGGCCGTCGACAAGCGCGCCGACATCTGGTCGTTCGGAGTGGTGCTGTTCGAAATGCTCACCGGCGCGCGCGCCTTCGGGGGGGAAACCGTGAGCGACACCCTCGCCGCGGTCCTGATGCGTGAGATCGACTGGACCGCTCTGCCCCCGGCCACGCCACCCTCGATCGACCGCCTCCTGCGCCGCTGCCTGGATCGCGACGTGAGGCATCGGCTCCAGTCGATCGCGGAGGCGCGGATCGCGCTCGAGGCGCCGATGATTGCGGACACGACGAAGGCGTCTACGGGCTCACCGCCGCGCGAAGGCGCGTCAAGGAAGCTCACTCGGCTCGTTCCGTGGTCGATCGCCGCAGGCGCGGTCCTCTTCGGCCTCTGGCCCGGTCGCGGCGGCGTGACCTCGAAAGCCAACTCGCCAATCCACGTCGATGTCTCGCTCCCGCCCGACATCGAGCCCGTGCCATCCCTGGAAGCGAGCTTCGCCCTATCGCCGGACGGCCGCATGGTCGCGATCACCGCCTTCCGCGGCGGATCGCGTCGCCTCCACATCCGCCGGCTCGCGAGCGACGAGACGTTCGAAGTCGGAGACTCGGATGGTGTGAATCTGGCCACCTTCTCCCCACAAGGCGACAGCGTGGCGTTCGTGACCAACAGCGGCGTGCTGTCGAAGGCCTCTCTGGCCGACCAGCAGCGCGAGCGTCTGGCCGACGGAGTGGATCTGACCGGGGGCCTGGCCTGGGGGAACAGCGGCATCGCCTACGTCAGGAACAGCGTCATCTGGCTGAAGCCGGAAGGCGGGGGGCCCGAGAGACAGGTCACGAAACTCGACGAGGCGCGGCACGAGGTGCTCCACGCGTACCTCCACTTCCTCCCGGACGGGCGGACACTCCTGTTCTCCAGCCTCACCACCCAGCCCGGGGAGGAGCGCGCCGAGGCCGTTTCCCTCATCGATGGAACCCGTACCGCGGTGATGGAACACGCGGGCACACCCCTCTGGTCGCCCACCGGGCACCTCCTGTTCGCCCGCGACGGCGCGCTGCTCGCGACCACGTTCGATCCGGTCTCCCTGAAGGCAACCGGGGCCGCGACGCGGGTGATCGCGAAAGGAACGGTCGCGACCACGATGCTGGGAGGCCTCGCCGTGCGTCTCTCGCCGAGCGGCGACCTTCTCCTTCTGCCCATCAGCTATCGCGCGGCGAGGGTGGCCGCGGTGACCCGCGCGGGTGGCGTGACCATTCTCCCCTTCCCCCTGGCTCGTTACCTGAACCCGCGGGTGTCGCCGGATGGCCGGCGCGTGATGGTGGAAGTCCAGTCGCTTCGACTCGATGCTTTCGATTTCGAGCGTCAGACCATCTCCCGCCTGACTCCGGAGGCTCCGGGAACGGTCTTCAGTCTGTGGAACCGCGACGGAACCGCCATCGTCTTCAAGCGCTTCAACGCTCCCTACTGGATCGCCACCGATGGCAGCGGGCGAGGCGGGCCGGTCCCAGGAGGCGTGACCAACGACTTCCTCTCCGGTCCCGGCCCCGACGCGGACTCGTTTCTATCGGCCCGAATTTCCGCGCAAAACGCCGCCGATGTCTTTTTGCTGTCGATCTCGGGAAAGTTCGCGCCGAAGCCGCTGATCGCGACGCCCGCCTATGAAGGCGGGGGGCAGGTGTCGAAGGACGGCCGCTGGCTCGTCTACGTCACCTCCGAGTCCGGAAGACTCGAGACCGCGGTGCGTCGCTACCCTGCCCTCGATCGCAAGTGGCCGGTCTCATCGGGCTTCGGAGTCCAGCCGCGCTGGCGGACGGACGGTCGTGAGATCTACTACCGGGACGGGGAGAACATGATGGCGGCCTCCTTCGACGGTTCGAAGGACGTGCCCATCATCGGCAAACCCGTGGTCCTGTTCAAGGACGAGTACGACCTCGGGCAGGGCGTCACCAACGCCGGATACGACGTCACCAACGACGGCGGGTTCATACTGCTGCGACGCGATGCGAAAGGCGCGGGACTGAGCCTCATCCTCAACTGGACCGAGGAGTTGAAGGAGATCATCGCCAGGGGCGGGGTCAATTGACGGGGATGAGCGCGCTTTCCTCCGGCACTCGCCTCGGTCCTTACGAAATCACCACCGCCATCGGCGCGGGAGGGATGGGAGAGGTGTATCGGGCCAAGGACAGCAAGCTGGGGCGCGACGTCGCGATCAAGGTGCTGCCCGTCGCGTTCGCGCAGGATCCCGAGCGCCTGGCCCGATTCGAGCGCGAGGCCCGGGTGCTCGCGTCGCTTAACCACACCAACATCGCGCACGTCTATGGCTTCGAAAGCGCGACCCTGCCCGACGGCTCGACCGCGCACTTCCTCGCCATGGAGATGGTCGCGGGAATGATCATGGGCACGGCGGCGTACATGAGCCCGGAGCAGGCGCGCGGGAAGACGGTCGACAAGCGCGCCGACACCTGGGCCTTCGGCGTGGTGCTCTACGAAATGCTGACCGGCACGCGTCTCTTCAAGGGCGAGACGGTGAGCGATACTCTGGCCGCGGTCCTGATGAAGGATCCCGACCTGTCGCTTGTGCCCCCCCAGTTGCGAGGATTGATCGGGAAGTGCCTCGACCGCGACCCGCGCAAGCGCTTGCGGGATATCGGGGACTTGTGGCTCTTGCTCGAAGGGTCAAAGGCCCCGGTCACCGCCGGCTCCAATGCGCCCTACCGACCGGCGTGGGTGTGGGCGCTCGGGGCCCTGATCCTTGGCTCGGCCGCCACCTGGACCCTGATCGGCTCCACCGGACGCGCGACGGCGACGCTGCCCCTGGTCCTGGTCGAACCACCGCCTCCCGGAACCCGGTTCGTCGGTGCGCCGCTGCTCTCCCCCGACGGGCGGCGACTCGCGATGATCGCCGTGGACGCCGCCGGCACGACGCGTCTGTGGACGCGGGATCTGGGAGAGGCGACACCGCACGCCGTCGAAGGGAGCGAGGGCGCCAACACGGCCTACGGTGTCATGGGGCCCTTCTGGTCGCCCGACAGCCGACAGATCGCTTTCCTGGCGCAAGGGCAGATCCGGCGCGCCGCCCCGGGCGGAGGCCCGGCAGCGCTCGTCACCACCGCCTCTCCACGCAGCGGCGTGTGGCTGAAGGATGGCGACCTCCTCCTCGCGATACCCGGCGAGGGTCTCATGCGCGTACCCGCAACCGGCGGCTCTCTTCGTCCGGCCAGCGGCTTCACCACCGATGCCTTCCGCAATCTGCAGATCGACGGCCTCGATCTGTCGCCGGATGGGCGAACCCTGCTCTTCACTCAGTTCGGCGGGGAGACCGGCGTCTACGCGGCCCGTCTCGACGGCCCGGGCAAACGTCTGCTCTACCCGGGCGAGCAGTCGTACGCGATGTTCGCGGGACCGGACCTCATCCTGCGGCCCGACGGGAATGTTCTGGTAGCGCAGCACTTCAACGCATCCGAGATGGGCGTTCAAGGCGAATCATTCCCGGTGGCTCCAAACGTCGGCCCGGACGACTTCGCGGGCAGCGCGAACGGTGCGGTGACCTACATCGCGAGTGCGGGGAAGATGTCGCGACTGACCTGGTTCAGCCGCGACGGCAAGGTCACGGGCACGGCCGGACCCGAGGGCAAATACACGGAGGTGACCATCTCCCGCGCCGGCCGCTATCTGGGATTCTCGCGAACGGATCCTGCGGACGGTAACACAGACATCTGGCTGCAGGCCCTCTCGGGCGGCGCGCCGAGCCGCCTCACCTCGGATCCCGACGTCGATCACCTTTTCACCATCTCTCACGATGAGCGCCACGTGGCCTGGGAAGCGCACGCGAAAGGCACGCTGAATCTGATGCGTCGGCCGGCGGACGGGTCGTCGCCGGCTCGACTCGTCCGGTTGTGGGGCAAGGCCGGTGGTCCGAGTGACTGGTCGCCCGATGGACACTTCGTCTTGTATCACTCGGACGACGGCACCGCCGGGCAGAACCTGTGGCTGGTGCCGGCGGAAGGAAGCGCCGAGCCCGAGCGGCTGACCCAGCCCGGATCCGGAGCGGCCGAAGGCCAGTTTTCGCCGGATGGCCGGTATCTTGCCTTCAGCGGAGAAGCGACGGGCGACCGGGAGATCTACGTTCAGCGCGTGGAGAACATGAAGCTCACGGGAGGTCCCGTCCGTGTGTCGGAGGGCGGGGGCCAGTGGCCGCAGTGGCGTCGAGACGGCGCGGAGCTCTACTTCCTGAACCGGGGCGCGGTCATGGCCGCGGACTTCCACGGAGCCAGTGATCGTCTCGTCGGCGCGCCGCATCTGCTCTTTACCATCGCGGGCGCGGGCCGAGACCCCTTAGGTTTGAAACGCAACTACGCGGCGACGCCGGACGGGCAACGCTTCGTCGCGATCGTGTCCGTCGACGATGCGACGCCGCATCTGGCCACCATCATCCTCAACTGGCGCGCGAGTCTCGCCGAGAAACGCTGAAGCCGATGAGCCTCTCCCCCGGCACGCGACTCGGTCCATACGAAATCACCGCCGCCATCGGCGCGGGCGGGATGGGCGAAGTCTTCCGCGCGAAGGACACAAGGCTCGGACGCGAGGTGGCCATCAAGGTGCTTCCCGCGGCGATGGCGAGCGACCCGGAGCGCCTCGGACGATTCAGGCGCGAGGCTCAGGTCCTGGCGTCCCTCAATCACCCGAATATCGCGCACGTGTACGGTTTCGAAGAGGCGACCTTAGCCGACGGCTCGAAGGCCCACTTCCTCGCCATGGAACTCGTCGAAGGCCAGGATCTCGCGGAGCGGGTGCGGCGCGGCTCCATTCCCATCGATGAAGCCATCGCCATCGCCAGGCAGATCACCGAAGGCCTCGAAGAAGCGCACGAGCA
Source organism: Vicinamibacteria bacterium (assembly GCA_031392925.1). GTDB lineage: Bacteria > Acidobacteriota > Vicinamibacteria > Fen-336 > JAGNNV01 > JAGNNV01. Next base: position 352 of record JANMVV010000122.1, on the reverse strand, counting down.
CGGCATCGTTCATCGCGATCTCAAGCCCGCGAACGTCAAGGTCACGCCCGACGGCAAGGTCAAGGTCCTCGACTTCGGCCTCGCCAAGGCGCTCGAAGGCGATTCCGCCTCATCGGCCGCCGACTCTCAGCTCTCGCGCTCACCCACCATCTCGCGTCACATGACCGAGATGGGAATGATCCTCGGAGCCGCGGCGTACATGTCGCCCGAGCAGGCGCGAGGAAAGACCGTCGACAAGCGCGCGGACATCTGGGCCTTCGGCGTCGTGCTCTTCGAGATGTTGAGCGGCACGCGGTTGTTCGCGGGAGAGACGGTCAGCGACACCCTCGCGGCCGTCCTCAAGACCGATCCG
>JANMVV010000089.1:0-31220 GCA_031392925.1 Vicinamibacteria bacterium | reverse complement strand
CTCACCTGGGAGATGGTTTGAGAGTCACCGTCGTCATTCCGGCCCGGGGCGGGTCGGACCGCGTTCCCTATCTCAACATCCGGCGTCTTGGCGATGCGCCTCTGCTCGCCCACAGCATCCGCGCCGCGAAGGAAGCGAAAGGCATCGACCGGATCATCGTCTCCACCGACGACGAGGCCGTGGCCGAGATCGCGCGGGCGCATGGCGCGGAGGTTCCCTTCCTCCGGCCCAAGGAACTGTCGGGCGATCTCTCGAGCCTCATGCCGGTGGTCCGGCACGCGGTCATGGAATCGGAGAAGGGCCATCCACGGCCCGACGTGGTGGTCGTTCTCCAGGCCACCACACCGTTCCGGTCGGCGCACAGCATCAACGAAGCCATCACGAAGATCGCCACCGGCCGGTTCAGCGCCGTGGTCTCGGTGACCTCGGACCTGTCGCTGCGATGGAAGGCGGAGGACGGCCTGCTCCGACCCCTGTTCAACCGGGCCGGCCGGCGCGACGAGCAGGAGCCCGTCTATCTCGAGAACGGCGCCATCGTGGCCATTTCGCGCGACGTCCTGGAAAGCGACGCGCGCTTCGGCGACTCCGTCGGCTTCGTGGTTCTCGACAAGCGCGAGGGCTTCAGCGTCCACGACCTCGAAGACTTCTGGATGGCCGAGCGCCTCCTGCGCGAGCCGCGCATCCTCTTCCGGGTGGACGGCTCGCGGGTGCGGGGCATGGGTCACGTGTACCGGTCGCTCGCGGTGGCGGAGGCGCTGCGCGAAGGCTCGCGCGCGGAGATCGCGTTCCTTATGAGCGCCGATCACGCCGAAGGCATCGCCACGGTGTCGAAGAGCGGTTACCCGGTCCGCGTGTTCAAGTCGGGCGGCCTCGAAGCCCTCATCGACTCTATTCGGGACTTCGCGCCGTCGGTGGTGATCAACGACCTGCCCCTCGTCGAGGAGACGTACCTGCGGTCGCTCGCACGTCTCGGAGCCGTGACCATCAATCTGGTCGACACCCTCGAGGACCTCGAACGGGTATCGCGGGACGCGCAGTTCGTCATTTCGGTGATGAACGAAGACCGCGAGACGCCGGAAGGCTTCTACGGCGGTCCCGCCTTCGCCATCCTGCGGCGCCACTTCCAGGATCGCGAACGCGTGTTCCGCGACAAGCCCGTGAAGATCCTCCTCACCTTTGGCGGTGCCGATCCCCAGGGGCTCACTCTCAAGGTCGCGAAAGCGTTGGCACCTCTCACCAAAGACATCGAGGTTCTTTCGGTGGCGGGCCCCGCATTCCCCCACACCCATGTCTTCGAGGCGCTCCAGCGGACGCTGGGCCAGAACCTCCCCCTGGTCAAGGGCGTCGATGTTCAGATCGCGGACCTTATGCTCGACGCGGATCTCGTCCTGTGCTCCGGCGGCATGTCGGTCTACGAGATCGCGGCCCTCGGCACGCCCGGCCTCGTCCTGACCCAGAACGCGAGGGAGGATCGCCGCATGCGAGAATTCTCGCGGTTCGGGACGATTGAGTATCTGGGCCTCGGCGTCGATGTCGATGAAACCACGATCCTTGACGCGGTCAGGCAGATCCTCTCCGACCAGGGTCGGCGGCGGGCGATGAGTGTGAAGGGTCGGGCGCTCGTGGACGGGTACGGTGCGGCACGCGCCGCCGAGATCGTCCTGGAACAGGCCCAGGGTCTGGTCGAGCCGAATGGAAAGACCGCGATAGTCGCGGCCAGGGAAGGAAAGTAATGAAGGTCTTCATCACGGGCGGCGCGGGTTTTGTCGGAGGGCACCTCTCGGAGACATTCCTCGACGCCGGGCACGACGTCGAGATCATGGACGACCTCTCCACCGGCTCGATCGAGAACATCGAGCACCTGAAGGGCCGCAAGGGCTTCTCGTACACCATCGACACGGTGATGAACGAGAGCCTCACCGCCGAACTCATCGACCGAGCGGACGTGGTGGTGCACCTGGCCGCCGCGGTGGGCGTGAAGCTCATTGTCGAAAGCCCGGTCCGCACCATCGAGACAAACGTCCACGCGACCGAAATCGTCCTGCGCCACGCCAACAAGAAGCGCAAGAAAGTCCTGATCGCCTCCACCTCCGAGGTTTATGGCAAGAGCATCGACGTGCCCTTCCGCGAGGATGGGGATCTGGTGATGGGCGCCTCCATCAAGGGCCGCTGGAGTTACGCGTGCAGCAAGGCCATCGACGAGTTCCTTGCTCTCGCTTACCACAAGGAACGGAAGCTCCCGGTGGTGGTCTTCCGCCTGTTCAACACCGTGGGCCCCCGCCAGACCGGCCGCTACGGCATGGTCATCCCGAACTTCGTGCGGCAGGCGATCTCGGGCCAACCCATCACCGTCTTCGGCGACGGCGAGCAACGTCGCTGTTTCACCGACGTGTCGGACGTGGTGTGGGCGCTGCTCCGGCTCGCCGAGTGCGAGGAGGCGGTCGGTCAGGTGATCAACATCGGCAACGATTCGCGCGAAGTGTCGATCATGGACCTCGCCAGGCTCGTGAAGGCGAAAACGAAGTCGCGGAGCGAGATCGTCCTCGTGCCCTACGCCCTGGCGTACGAAGAGGGGTTCGAGGACATGCCGCGGCGCATCCCCGATCTCACCAAGATCAAGAAGCTCATCGGTTATGAGCCCAAGGTGGGCCTGGACGGCGTCCTCGACCGGGTCATAGAGCACTTCGTGACGAACGAGGGTCGGGTCTGACCGAAAGTCCCCCGCACTCGCTCAAGGGACTCGCGCGCCTTTCGCTCGCCTACGGCACCGCGGATGTCCTGGCCCAGGGAATCAACTTCCTCCTGGTCCCGCTGTACCTGGCCTTCCTCACGCCGGAGAACTACGGCTCGCTCGCCCTGCTGCTCCTGCTCTCGACGTTCCTCAAGATCGTGTTCCGCCTGGGCCTCGATTCGGGGTTCATCCGGATCTTCTACGACATCGAGGAAGGCGCGCGCGCCCGCTTCGCCGGAACGGTGGCGCTGTTCTCGGCCGGGTTCGCGTCCGCCACTTTCGCCCTGGTCTGGATCTTCTCGGCCGAGGTTTCAAGAGCGCTCTTCGAGAGGGCCGACGGCGTCGCCTGGGTGCGGCTGGTGGCGGCCGACCTGCTGGCGTCGTCCTTCGTGTTCGTGCCCTTCGCGCTGCTGCGGATCGAGGGCAAAGCCTCGATCTTCTCCACCTACTCGCTGATCCGTCACGCCGCGAACACCGTGCTCAAGGTGATTCTGGTGGTTTCCGGCCTGGGGGTCACGGGTGCTCTGATCTCCGACGTCGCGGGCAGCGCCCTTCTCGCGGCGCTTCTCTTCATCGAGCTGAAGAAGCGCGCGACTCTGGCCTTCGACTGGGCGCCGCTCCGGGAAGCGCTTCGCTTCGGCCTGCCCAAGGTGCCCCACGGTGTCCTGGTGCAAACCCTCAATCTCGCCGACCGGAGGATCCTGGAATCGTTCGTGAGCCTGGCCGAGATCGGCGTCTATCAGGTCGGCAACACGTTCGCGGCGGCCATGAAGTTTCCGCTTTCCGCTTTCGAACCGGCGTGGCAGCCCTTCGTCTTCGAGAACGCGAAGAGGGAGAACGGGCCGAAGGAGATCGCCCTCGTGGCCACCCGCATGTCGATCGTCTTCGTCACCGCGGCCGCCGGTCTCGCCCTGGTCCTGCCGGACGTGCTCCGGCTGGTGAGCCGGAACAAGGCGTATCACGCGGGTGCGGCCATCGTGCCGGTGATGGTCCTCGCCTATCTCTTCCAGGGTTTCTTCCTGCTCGCGTCGGTGGGGATCACCATCGCCAAGGAGGCCCGGTACTACCCGATGATCACCGCCGCGTCCGCGGCCCTGAACATCGTCTTGAACCTCTGGCTCATTCCCTACTACGGGATCCTGGCTTCGGCCTGGGCCACGGTGGCGGGCTACGCTCTCATGGCCTTCCTGGGCGCCTCGATTTCGAGGAGGCTGTACCCGATCCCCATCCAATGGCCGCGAATTTCGGCCACGTTCAGCGCAGGCATCGTGTTCTTTCTTCTGGGAACGCGGTTCGACCACGGCGCGGGCGGAGCCTCTGCGAGAGTGGGGCTGGCCCTCGCCTTCGCGGGTTTCGTCTGGCGCGCGATTCTCGATGAAACGGATCGCGCCGAGCTCGGGAAGGCTGTCGGTCTTTAGTCGGTTCCCGGTTCCACCAGCGCGGTCTCGGGCTTGATGAAGGTGTGCGCTTCGGAGTCCTTGAGGATCTGCAGGACCGCATCGACGCCGATTTCCTCCGCCGCCTTGAAGCACTCGAGGTTCTGGTTGGTGCGCGAGACCGTGGAGTTGTCGCAGCAGATCGAGACCGGAACCCCGTGCTCCAGCAGCGTCTTGATGGGATGGGGCGCGCCCTTCTTCACCGCACCCGTGTGCTGGTTCGACGAAATGCAGCACTCCACCAGGATCTTGTCCTTCGCGAGGCGCCTCATGAGCTCCGGATCGTGCACCGCCGAGCAGGCATGGCCGATGCGTTGGCAACCGAGGCCATCCACCGCCTCCCAGATGTAACGCGGCGGACCGTCCTCGCCCGCGTGCGCGGTCAACCCGAGTCGCCCGAGGCGAGCGATCTCGTAGGAACTCGCGAACAGATGCGGCGGATTTCCGGACTCCGGGCCGGCGATGTCGAAACCCACCACCCCGGTCCGCGCATGGAGGTGCTGGGCTTCCGAGATCGCGGAACGGGCCAGGATCTTGGCGATGTGGGGCCCATGCTGACGCATGGCGATCACGATGAGGCCGAGCTTCATGCCATGCCGCTTGTTCGCATGGTTCATACCGGAGAGCACCGCGCGGATCGCCTGTCTCGGAGTCAGGCCGGCGAAGGTATGGATGATGGGCGAATAGCGCAACTCCAGGGTGCGGACGCCGGACTTCGCGGCGTCATCCACGATCGCTTCGGTGACCCTTGCAATGTTCTCGTAGAACTGGGTGATCCACATCGGGTAGTGCATCTTGTCGAGATAGGACATGAGGGTGCCCTCCTCGTGTTCCTGGATCTCCAGACGCCGACGCATCTCCTCGATGGTGTCTACCGGATGGAGTCCGTGGTGGCGCATGAGGTCCCAGGTAACTTCCACGGGAATGGAGCCGTCGGTGTGCTGGTGGAGTTCGACTTTGGGAGCCGACGTGATCCGCGGGTCGATGTCGATTTCCACGAGAGCGATTCTACCGGGCGGTCTAAGATGACTCCTGGTGCCTACTTCCCCCAAGCCTCGTGTCCTCATCGTCGACGACGATGCGATTTTCCGCAAACTCCTCGAGCGCCACTTCACCACCAAGCGCTGGGAGACGGTTTCCGCGGGCGGCATCGCCGATGGCCTCGCCGCCTACGCAAAGGCTCCCTTCGATCTGGTCCTGGTCGACTACCTGCTCGAGGACGGCAACGGCCACGATTTCGTGCAGGGGGTCCGCGAGACCGACCTCGACGTCCCCATCCTGGTCGTATCGGGCGCCTTCGACATCGACGCCCTCACGGGATTCGTCCGCGAGGCCATCGACGACGTCCTCCCCAAGCCCATCGACTTTGCGAAGCTCGAAGAAGTGACCCTGCGCCTCTCCCGGCTGGGGCGAGAGAGACGACGGATGCGCCGACGGGCGGTGTCGCTTCTCGAAGTCTCCCGGAACCTCAAGGTCGGCGGCGATTCCAAGGAACTCCTGAGCCGGTTCGTGCGCGCGGTCTCCGAGATCACGCCCTTCAGGCGATCGGCGATCTACATCACCGAGGCGGACCCGCGCCTCGCCTTCCGCGCCGCGGTCCACGGGGCGAAGAACCTGCCGGATCGGGTGCCGACCACGGAGCTCTTCAAGGCCTTCGATCGGGGTTTCAAGCTCGATCTCGCCTCCTGGGTTCCGGGCTCCCTCATCGTCTCCAACGGGCCGCCTCCCCGCTACCCCTACTCGGAAGCCCGGGCCCGCAGGCGCGACCCCGAGCCCGGGGATCACGGTCTCGTGGAAATCCGTTCGCCGCATCGGCTGTGGGGATACATCCTCTTCGAAGACCCCGACGACGGCCAGCGGCCCTCGGAAGACAGCATGCGACTCCTGTCTCTGCTCTCCGGGTACGTGGCCACGGTCCTCGAGAACCGGGATCGATACGACATCGAGGCGCGCCTGCGGTCGAGGCTCGAGATGGTCCGCGACGTCGTCCATCTCGCCCTGGAACGCGCCGACCTCGGGGCCGCTCGATCGGTGATGACCGCGGCCGCGGTGACCCGCGCGGGTTACGCGTTCTCGGCGTTCCTGGAACGCCACGTCGACGGTCGGTGGACGCTCGAGGCCGCCTGCCCCTCGTTCCAGGGGGCGCGGGCGCCAGGCCTCATGGGCGACGTCCTCGAGCTGCAGATGGCGACGGCCAAGCCCGGCGAGGCGCTTCATCTGCCGAGGCAGAGCTTCATCCTCGGACACGCTCCGCGTTTTTCCTGCGCCATTCCCGTCTTCTCCGGTCCCGACTTCCGAGGGTATTTCGTCATCGAGGACGACATCCGCGAGGTCATCGAGGAACCCGACGAAGCGGCCTTCCTCACCCTGTGCGACCAGATGGGCCTTCTGATCCGGCGGCTCGACTACGAGGAGGAGCTGGCCCGAAAGAGCGCGGAGGTTCAAACCTCCTACACGCAGCTCGAGGCGATCCACGAAGAGAACGTGCGCATTCAGGAAGTGTTGCGGCGTTATGTCCCCCCGTCCACCTGGGACACCATCGACAAGCACGGCCCGGAAGGTCCGCAGGGGATCGAAGAGGTGGTCGACCGCGCGGTCATGTTCGTGGACATCTGCGGCTTCACCAACGCCTCCGAACTGCTGAAGCCTGCGCAGATCGTGGCCATGCTCAATGTCTACTGCACCGTGGTGGCCGCGATCTGCTACCAGCACGGCGGAGAGATCGTCAAGTATATCGGCGACGGCATCATGGGCTTCTTCCAGGACGGCCTGGCCGCGGTGGCCGCCACCTCGGACATTCTCGACGCGCGAACCAAGATCGCGGCCCAGCTTCGCACCCACGATGTCGACCCCATCGAACTTCGCGTCGGCGTCGCCTGGGGGCCCACCATCGTCACCTCGGTGGGACCGTTCTATCAGCAGGATCGAACCCTCCTCGGAGACACCGTGAACACCGCCTCGCGCCTCGAGCATCGGGCCATGCCCGGTTCGGCGCTTCTGGACAGCGGGCTTGTGGGCGACCGGGACCCCGAATCCCTCGGCCTCAAATCGGTCGGGATCCTCAACCTGAGAGGCAAGAGAAAGCCGGTCACTGTGCTCACGCTCCAAGCCGACGTGCATTGGTACACCACCGAGGCGACCGGTGAGGTGGTCCGCGATCGCCGGGCCAGCGACCGCATGAAGATCGACAACCTCGTCTAGGCGAGGGCCTTCTTGACCTCGGCCTTGAGGTTTTCGATCGTCGGGTGGTCCCCGGGGAACTGGCTCGAGTACTTGTAGGGCATCGAGCCGTCTGGCATGAGGAGCACGACGCCGCCGAGCTGGAACGCGTCGCCCCAAACCCCCGGCTGGGTGAAGCCTTCCCTTCGCGCTTGCGCCGCGCGCTTGAAGACCTTTGGGGTGAGAAAGGCGAGGAGCGGGCGCTTGAATTCCAGTGACTTGTAGACGACGCGCTTCTCGTCGACGTAGACCGGCAACTCGATCCTCGTCTCGTCGACGAAGGCCTTCGCGTAACGAAGACTCGAATGACCGACCACCACCGCCTGAACGCCCAGCTTCTTGAACTCTTCCCGTTCGCGATGCACCTGCACCGCCTGCTCTCGGCAGAAGATTCAACCAAAGTGCCGGACGAAGATGAAAAGAGTCGGCTTCTTCTTCGCGATGTCTTTAAGCGACGTGTCCTTGCCGTCCAGATCCTTCACAAAAAGATCGGTCATCAGGCACCTCCCTGCTTGAGAATGCGGTCGATCACCGGCCGCGAGCCCTCGATCGCGGTGCGCTGCATGTAGAAGGCGAGACCGCGTTCGCCTCCGAGTTCCTCCCCGTTTCCGGCGCGACCCGGGCCGCCGTGGACCAGCTGAGGCAATACCGTGCCGGGGCCGGGCGAGAGTTCGGCGATCTTGGCGCTACCGAGGAAGAGACGGCCGTGGAAAGGCGCGAGACCCAGTGTCGTCTCGGCGACAAACGGCACGTCTTCGGAATAAACCGACGAGACGAGGCCGCCCGCACCGCGGGAGATGAGTTCCACCGCCTGCGTCGCCGAACCGTCGTACGGAACAATGGTGGCCACGGGGCCGAAGACCTCGTGAGAGTGGACGCTTGGGGCCTCCGCTCCGGGCTCGACCTCCAGAAGCGTCGGCGAAACGAAGAACCCCTTGCCCTCGGGCACGCCTTCCGGCTTGAAGCCGGGCCGGGAATGAACGAGACGGCCGTCGCGGGCCAGGAGCGAGAGGCCCTGTAGAACCGCGGTCTTCTGGGAGGACGTGGCCAAGGGTCCCATGCGCACGGCCTCGGTCGCGGGATTCCCCACCACCACCGCGGCCAGGCGGTCGGCGAGGTCGTCACGGAAACGCTCGCTCCGGACCTCGGGAACCAGGATGCGGCGGATGGCCGTGCACTTCTGGCCGGCCTTCTGGGTCATGTCGCGCAGGACGTCCTTCAGGAAGAAGTCGTAGGTTTCGGAATCCGTCTCGACCTCCGGCCCGAGGACCGCGGCGTTCAGCGAGTCGGCCTCGACGTTGATCCGCGAGCCGCGCATGACCACGCCGGGCGTGTGGCGCAGGAGTGCCGCGGTGGAGGCGCCGCCGGTGAAGGCGAGGCAGTCCTGACCTTCCAGGTGATCAACGAGATCCCCGGCCCGGCCCAGGAGCAAGGAGAGACAGCCCTTCGGCCAGATCTGCGCTTCCACCAGAAGTTCGAACAGGCGATGCGCCACCAGCGCCGAACTCGTCGCGGGCTTGGTGAGGACGGGCATGCCGGCGAGAAGCGCCACCGCGGCTTTTTCCGCGAGACCCCAGGCCGGAAAGTTGAAGGCGTTCACGTGAACGGCTACACCGTGACGCGTGGTCAGGACGTGCTGGCCGACCAGGCGCGGGGTGCGACCGAGCTGAATCGCGTCTCCATCGACGAGGATGCGCTTGTCGCCCAGAGCCGAGCCCGCCTCCGCGAAAGCCTGAAGCGTCGCGATGGCGCCATCCACATCAAACTTGGCGTCGGAGCGTGTGTTGCCGCCATTGGTCACGGCGAGGCCGATCAGTTCATCGCGGTTCTTCTGAAGCAGCGCCGCGGTCTTGTGGACCAGCTCGGCCCTTTGTTTGAAGGTGAGCGCGCGCAGCGCGGGTCCGCCTTCGGAACGGGCGAAGTCGAGCGCCTGCTTTCGGTCCAGACCGTCCGCGGAGGCGTGGGCCAGAATGTCTTCGGTGGCGGGATTGAAAAGAGCCTCGCCCTCTCCCTGGCCTTCCCGCCAGGCGCCGCATAAATAGCTCTTGAGTTTCGTCATGATGGTTCGAATTTCCAGGGGGCCTTAGCCGGATAGATGCGACTCCTGCCGGTCCATCGCGCGATTCGCGAGCGCGTCTGCTTCCTTGTTCTGCTCGCGCCGAACGTGCTTGATCTCCGCCGCCTCGAAGCCCCGCCGCAGGGTCGAGGCCTGGCGCCACAGGATCAGCATGTCGGGGTGCTTTACCTTGTAAACGCCGTTCATCTGCTTCACCACGAGTTCGGAATCGGACCGGATTTCCAGTCGCCTGGCACCGCGCGCGGACGCGAGCCTGAACGCATGCACGAGAGCCTGATACTCGGCGACGTTGTTGGTGGCCTGTCCGATGAAACCAAAGTGCTCGGCCACGATCTGACCCTGGCCGTCCACGGCGTGAACGCCGAACCCCGACGGCCCAGGGTTTCCCCTCGAGCCGCCGTCGATGTGGATGACCAGCTCGGGCGGGTGCGCGGAGGTCACGCGTGGCTAGCTTGGAAGGGGCGCTTCCAGGGCGCCCTGTGGAGGCAGGGCGTTGAAGAACATGATCCGGGAGCACGACGAGCAGGTGATGATGGCGTCGTTGCGCTTGACGTCCACGAAGACCTGGGCCCGGAGCTTCACGTGGCACATGGTGCAGACTCCGTCCTTCGCCTCCGCGAGTGCGGTCCCGCGTCTGGCCAGGATCCGCGAGTACTCGGCAAGAAGGTCGGGCTTGAGGACCGTCACCTTCTTCTCCCGGGTCGCCGCCACCTCGGCCCGCCGGGTCTGGCACTCCTTGACCTTGGCCTCGATGGCCTTGATCTCTTCCCGCCTTTCGGCCTCCACGCCCTTGAACGAAGACTCTTCGGTCTTGACCTGGGCCTGGCCGCCCTCGACTTTTTCCATGGCCTCGAGGATGGAATCTTCGCGGGAGCGGATCTCCCGCTCCACATTCTCGATCTCGTGGAGGAGGGCGGTGTATTCCTTGTTGGTCTTCACCTCGCCCAACTGGCCCTTGTACTTCGACCGCTTGGCTTCGAAGTCCTGGACCTCCAGCTCCAGTCGCTTTCGGTCCTTCGAGAGGCCGTCGAGGGCGCCCTTGGCCGTATCCAGCGCCGCGCGATCGGCCACGATCCGCGCTTCGATCGCCGCCTTCTTCTGCGGCAGGGCGGCGAGCTCGCTGTCGAAATGTCTCAACTCCACATCGGCACGGTGGAGATCCACAAGCGTCTCAAGATCAGGATGCATAGGCGGACCCGATCTTACCTTTCGCAGGCTGCCGCTATTCGACCCAGATCTCGATCGTTTCCCCGTCTTCGCCCACGATGGAGACGACATCGCGGATGTTGAGGGAGCGCAGGCGCTTCCAGAACCCGTCCGCATCGTAGCCTTTCAACTCGAGCCCGCGCTTGGTGGCCTCGGGCAGCGAGCCGAAGACGAACTCGGCGAGTGAGAAGGGCACGGTCACCGCGACCGTCTGCCTGCCGCCCTTGGTGATTCGGATCCGGAGGAGGCGGGCGGAGCCCTTCGGTTCAGGGTCCGAGGAGAGACCCTTCGCGGAACCAGCGCGGGTCGGGGTCGGACGCGCGGAACGGACGGGGGGGGCTTCGGTGACACTCCTCGGTTCGATGCGGAGAAGTTGAAGCTTCGCCCGCTCGACGAGGTCCGGGTCTTTCGACGAGGTCACGATCTCCTTGAGGACATTCGTGGCCTTGCGCGCGTCGGCGAGGTTCGGAAGCGACCCCACCTGCAGGGCCCCGAAGTAACGCACGGATGCGCGATCGTCGCCGAGGGACCGGATGACCGCGGGGAGAAAGCCTGGCTTGCCCGCGCGGGTCAGTTTGGTGGCGATGCCGATGCGAGAGATCTCCGCCTCTTCGGCGAGGCGAGCGTCGCCTGGAGGCAGGTCAAGGAAGGCGCCGTATTCGCGGAACGCGCGATCGCCGTCGCCGAGCGACTCGCTGCAGCGGGCGACCCAGTAGGTCGCCGCTTCCGCGGATGGCCCCTTCGACGCGGCGATCTCCGCCCACTTGGCGCGCGACTCTTCGTACTTGCGGTCGAAGAACAGCGCCTTGGCCTCGGTGAGGTCCGCCTCCACCGGAAGCGCGAAGGCCAACGGGAAGGTGGACAGGGCGAGGAGAGTTGCGGCGAGGAGGTTCATGGGGCGACCAGCTCCTGGGCGACCAGATCGATCTTCATGAGGAGATTCCGGCGAGCCACGGTCCTGGCGATCGCGTCCACGTCCTTGCGCCTGGTGCATTTCGGAAGTTCGGCCACCTGCCGCAAAACGCCCTCCACTTCTTCCATCACGCCCTGCGCGGCCACGAGGGTACCCCGAGAGCCCGACATCAGGGCGGCGCGACGCTTCAGAAGCGTGCGGCTCGTCTGCGCCTCCACGGTCACGTCGACCCTGTCCCTCGGCGAGTCCGGACAATCCGCGGCGGCTCTCACCTGAATCAGGATGTCCTGGGCTTCGGCGAGATACCGAGCGGCGTTCGCGCGGGTGTGCGTCTTTTCCAGCCGCTCATAGAAGGCGGCGTCGTTGACCGCGGTGTCGGCCGAGGCTTGAAGCGGACGGTGGGCCGGAGCGGACTCGCTCGTCGGGCCGGAAGGGCGAGTGACCAGAACGCCCGCCAGGAGGCCGATCCCCACGAGGCCAAGTGCTCCCATCGCGGGCGCCAGGCGCGAGGCCCGCGCAGCGGACTCCGGCGATGAGGTCCGGAGGCGGGCGAGAACTCGGGTGCGAAGCGCCCCGGAGGAGATGGGCAGGGGGCGATCGAGTGCGGCATCCGCCTGGAGCGCCGACGCGAGTTTCGAAAGCTCCGCGAACTCGGCCTGACAGGAAGCGCAGTCCGCCACGTGCTTCAAGATTCCATCGGCCTCGTGTGCGTCGAGAGACGACAACGCGAGAAGTCCGAGGCGCTGCCGGTATCGGAAATGAAGGAAGGTCATCCGCGCACCTCACCCATCACCGTCTTCATCCGCGCCAGCGCCCGGTTGAGCGAACTCTTGACCGTGCCCAGGCGCACGCCGAGGGTCGACGCGATCTCGTCGAGGGAAAGATCGGCGAAATGGCGCAGGGTCACGACCGCGCGCTGCCTTTCGTTGAGCACCCGAAGCCCGCGTTCGATGGCGCGCCGTGAATCGTCGGTGTGGAGGTTGTCGAGCGCATCACGCTCATGGCGGGCGGGAAGGTGCTGAAGGTCCTCGGTCTCGACGCCGACCTCGTGGCTGCCGCGGCGCTTTTTCTGACGGTAGCGGTCGATGGCCGCGTTGATGGCCACCCGGGTGAGCCAGGCGCCGACTTCGGCGCGCGCGTCGATCCGTTCCGATTGCTGGAACAACCTGACGAAAGCGTCCTGGACAACTTCGAGGGCATCCTCGGAGTTTCGCAAATAGCCGTAGGCGATCCCATAGAGCCTTCGCTCGTGCCGGACCATGAGCGGAGACAGCGCGTCCTCATCTCCCCCCCGAAGTCGGGCGAGCAGATCGGTATCCTTGACTCCATTCCACCGGTCCACAAGATAGGATCTTCGGCGACCTCAGCGCAAATAGACAAAGACACGTTCGCCATCTTCCTCGGTCACTTCGACCAGCGGCCCGAGCGGGAGCTTTTCGAGATCCCGTCCCCTGAACTTTCGGAGTTTCCGGCGCGCATCGGCGCAGCCGCGGCTGCCGGAGTGGCAGAAGTCGTGATCATCGAAATCCCAGTCGAAGTCCTGATTGTCCGAAAGCCTTCGGACGAGACTGAGCGGCAACTCGACCCGCACCAGCTTTCGCTCATTCGCGTCGTACACGAGGACGCGGAGCTCCTTCGCGGGTCCCTCCCGGCCGGCCACCGCATTGGCGCTGCGCCTCGCTTCATCGAAGTAGCGATCGGGGTTTGAGACGTGGGTGATGTTCACCAGGCACCCCACCGTGGTGAAGGCGAGAGCGGCGGCGATCGCAAGTCGTTGAAGCATTACCTTTTCTCCTGAATCCTTGGGTTCCTGACCTTTCTAACGCCCGGGCGGGGGGAAAGGTTCCAAGACAAGACAAGGGATAATGAGCGCATGGCAGAAGGCATAGGGTTTTCCGGAATCGATTTCTCGGGCAAGGACGCCTGGCGGATGTTCAAGATCATGTCGGAGTTCGTGGAGGGTTTCGACGAGCTCCAAAGCATCGAGCGCGGCGTCACGGTGTTCGGGTCGGCGCGATCGAAGCCCGGGAGCCAGGATTACGAAGGCGCCCGCGCGATGGGTTACGCGCTCGCCAAGGCGGGCTACGACGTCATCACCGGCGGCGGGCCCGGCGACATGGAAGCGGCGAACCGGGGCGCCTTCGAGGCGGAAGGCCATTCAGTGGGCCTGTGCATCCAGCTCCCGCGCGAAGAGAAGCCCAACCCCTACCTGACCCACACCATCTCGTTCAAGTACTTCTTCGTCCGGAAGGTGATGTTCGTCAAGTTCGCCCGGGCCTTCGTGGTGATGCCGGGGGGGTTCGGAACGCTCGACGAGCTCTTCGAGGCCGTCACCCTGGTGCAGACCAAGAAGATCGAGCCCTTCCCCATCATTCTCGCGGGAGACCGAAACCACTGGCAGGGCCTGCTCGACTGGATTCAGAACTCACTGGTGGCGCGCGGGAAAGTGGGAGCGCAGGAGGCGAAGATCCTGCAGATAGCGGAAACGCCTCAGGCCGCGATCGAGATACTCAAGAAGCACCAGAACGGGGGAGTGTGATGAGCGCAGTTCGAAAAGGAACCTTGATCGCGGGCGATGGAATCGGCCCGGAGGTGGTCGCGGCCACCGTCCGGGTGATCGAGGCGACCGGTGTGGTCATCAAGTGGGAGTCCCAGATGGCCGGCGCCATGGCCATCGCCCTGGAAGGAACGCCCCTCCCTCAGAAGACGCTCGACTCGATCCGCCGGACCGGCCTTGGTTTGAAGGGACCCACCACCACTCCGATCGGCGGCGGCCATGCGTCCATCAACGTGGCCCTGCGCAAAACCCTCGACCTGTACGCGAACGTCCGCCCCTTCAAGACGCTGCCGGGGGTCAAGAGCCGATACGACCATGTCGATCTCGTCATCATCCGCGAGAACACCGAGGACCTCTACTCGGGTCTCGAGCACATCGTGGTGCCGGGGGTGGTCGAGTCCATCAAGGTCATCACCGAGAAGGCTTCGACGCGCATCGCGAAGTTCGCCTTCAATTACGCGCGCACCCATGGCCGCAAGCGGATCACCGCCGTCCACAAGGCCAACATCATGAAGCTCTCGGACGGCCTCTTCCTCGACTGCTGTGCGAAGGTGGCGGCCGATTTTCCCGACATCAAGTACGACGACATCATCGTGGACAACTGCTGCATGCAGCTCGTCCTCGATCCCACCCGCTTCGACATGCTGCTGCTCGAAAACCTCTACGGCGACATCGTCTCCGACCTTTGCGCGGGCCTCGTGGGGGGCCTCGGGCTCGCCCCCGGCGCCAACATCGGTGAGAAGGGCGCCACCTTCGAGGCGGTTCATGGAAGCGCCCCCGACATCGCGGGGAAGAACGTCGCGAATCCCATTGCCGTGATCCTCTCCGGAGCCCTGCTCCTCGACCACATCGGGGAGCTGGAGGCGGGCAACCGGGTCCGAAACGCGGTCGCCGCCGTCCTCAAGGAAGGCAAGCACATGCCACGAGATCTCGGGGGCTCGGCCTCGACGAGCGAAGTCGAAGAGGCGATCGCGGCCAGGGTCCTGAGAAACAGGTCTTGAGTCCGGCCCGGATCGCTTCGGTCGCGGTCTGGTCGATGGCATTCGCCGCCTTCGCTCTCGCACAGGACGAAGCACCCCTTCCTGAAGGCAACGCCTACGTTCGAAGCGTGATCGGCGGCGCGCGGCCGCAGGACGCTCTCATCAACGACTACTCGTACGATGTCGAGGAATCGAGAGAGCACCTCGACACCAACGGCAACACCACCTCCCGCGAGACGCGGCGCTACGAGGTCTACTTCGTGAAGACTCGCCCGGTGCGGCGGCTGGTCTCAAGGAACGGCGTCCCTCTTGGTGCTTCGGAACAGGCCGGGGTCGACCGGAAGGCCGAAGCGCTTGCGAAAGCCATCGTGGAGGGACGGACGGTGAGCGAGCAGCCCGGACTCCGGCTCTCCAGTCTTCTCGATTCGTTTGAATTCAAGACCGTGGCCCGGGAGGAGCGCGAGGGACGCAGGACGCTGGTTTTCGATTTCGAGCCCCGAAAGAAACCGGGGCCAAAGGCTCCCACCGATCGGGCCGCCGACGCCGTGATGCGAATCCTGACCGGGCGGCTGCACATCGACGAGGCGGATCGACGGGTGGCGAGGCTCGAGGCCCGGAACGCGCCCGGTCAGAAGGCGAGTGTCGCCACCGGCGTGAAGGTCGCGACCTTCGAACTGTCGATGGAATTTGGCGCCATCGACGGGCAGGTCTGGCTGCCGAAGAAGGTGCTCACCCTCGCCACCGGCCGGGCATTCCTCTTCAAGACGTTCCGGATCCGAAACACCACGACGTACTCGAATTACCGGCGATTCAAGGTCGACACCGAGGAGAAGCCGATCGGTCAGGCCGCGCGCGGGAAGCCGCGGTTCGACATCAGCGCGAAGCCGATTATCTTGTAGAGGACGCGGGCGGCGACGTTGCCGTCCCATTCCGAAATGCCGGTTGGATCGGGGGCCACTTCGACCAGATCGAATCCCACGACCTTTCGGCCGCTGTCGACGAGGGTGCGGAGCAGCACGACCATCTCGGCGAAGGAGAGACCGTCGGGCACCGGCGTTCCGGTGTTGGGGCACAGGGTCGGATCGAGACCATCAATATCGAACGAGATGTAGTTGGTCTCGGGAAGCTCGGCCACGATCCGGTTGCAGACTCTTCGCCACGACCCCCCATCGAGAAGTTCGCGGCGGACATCGGATTCGAAGAACGTCCTGATCCTTCCGGCGCTGTCCCTTATGGCGTCGTCCTCCTGCTCGCAGTAGTCGCGGATGCCGACCTGGACGAGCTTCGCCACCGTGGGAATCTCGCGGATCACGTTGTCCATGATCGAGGCGTGGGAAAACGTGAAGCCCTCGTAAGCGACCCGCAGGTCCGCATGCGCGTCGATGTGGAGAATGCCGAGGCCGGGGTACTTGTCGGCGATCGCCGCGATGGCGCCCAAGGGCACCGAATGATCGCCGCCCACGATGCCCACGATCTTGTCGCACTCGAGCCAGGCCCGGGTCTCGTTCGCCACCCATCCGTTCAGGAGGCGGCCCAGATGATTGACCCGCTCCAGATTCGTCTCGAGGTGCGGATCGCCGTGCGTCCCGCCCTTCTCGATGATGGTGGCAGCGAGTGCCTTCGCTTCTTCGCTCCAGGCGTGGACGGTCTCCGAGATCGGCAGCATGGCGATCCCGGATTCGTAGGGCTTGCCGGTGTCCCGATCCAGGAGGTCCACCTGAAGGCTCGCTCGAAGAATGGCGGCGGGGCCGTCGCCGGTTCCCGAGCCGTACGACACCGTCGCTTCCCAAGGCACGGGGATGAGAACGATCCGGGAGTCCTCCGGCTTGTGGGGGAGGCCGAAAATGCCGTCGGCATTCGTGGGCGCGTTCGGGTCGAACGTGTCGTGCATCGAGTCAGAAGCTAGCACAAGGTTCGGGAGGCGTATCCGCAATGGGAGAATGCGTCCCACCGTGCCGGAACCCCAACTCATCGCCACCGCCGAAGCCCCGTCTTCGGTCGGCAACATCGCCACCGGCTTCGACATCCTCGGCCACACCATCGAGGGCCCGAAGGACCGGGTTCGGGTTCAAAGGATCGCCGAGGGCGTGGTCCGACTGCGCTCCGTCACCGGTGTCATCGCCGACCTTCCAAGCGAGCCCGCCCGGAACACGGCGCTTCGCGCGCTCGACGCCCTTCGGATCGCGCGAGGCCTGTCGTTCGGATTCGAAGTGGACATCGTGAAAGGAATCCCGCTCGGTTCGGGCATGGGCGGTTCAGCGGCCTCGGCCGTGGCGGCTCTGGTCGCGGCGAACGCGCTGCTCGAAGCCCCCCTGCACGCGGCCGATCTCTATCCCTTCGCGCTCGAAGGAGAGAACGCCGCGAGCGGCAGCCATCACGGCGACAACGTGGGGCCGATGCTGCTCGGCGGTCTCACTCTCGCCACCGCGGATCGCCTGATCCGGCTCCCGGTTCCGAAGGGCCTCACGTGTGTCCTCGTCCATCCCCACCTCGTGCTCGAAACCCGCAAGGCCCGCGAGGCGCTCGCCCTGCCGTACGCGATCTCGGACTTCGTGGGCCAAAGCGGCGGTCTCGCTCAGATGATCGTGGGCCTGTTCACCGGGAACCTCGACTCGATTCGCGCGGGCCTCAAGGATGTCCTGGTGGAGCCGCGGCGCGCGCACCTCATTCCCGGCTTCAAGGGTGTGAAGGATGCGGCCCTGGACGAGGGCGCCATTGGCGCCTCGATCTCGGGCGGCGGGCCGAGCGTGTTCGCCTGGTTTTCCGATCGCGGAGCCGCCGAACGATCGGCGCCCTCCATGCAACGAGCCTTCGGGCGCGTCGGCTTCGATTCCGATGTCTTCATCTCGCCGGTCGAGGGACCGAAGGCCGTGGTCATCGCGTGAAGTTCATCAGCACCAACGCTCACACCGCCCCCGCCGATCTTTCGACCGCTCTTCTCGCGGGCCTCGCTCCGGACGGCGGGCTGTACGTTCCTGAGGAAATCGAAGCCCAGCCCGCCGAACGGTTCGACGCGTGCACCACCCTCGCGCAGGTGGCGCGGGTCTTCCTGACCCCCTTCTTCGAGGGCGACTCTGCGCTCGGTGAACTGAGGGCGATCTGTGAGCAGAGCCTCGACATCGACATGCCTCTCGTCCCCCTCGCGCCGAACTCGCACCTGCTCGAGCTGTTTCACGGGCCCACCGCGGCCTTCAAGGACTATGGCGCTCGCTTCCTCGCGAACACGCTGGGCCGCCTTCGCGGGGGGGGAGAGGGCGGGAGGCCGCTCACGATTCTGGTCGCGACCTCGGGAGACACGGGATCCGCGGTGGCCGCCGCGTTCCATCGCCTGCCGGGCTTTCGCGTGGTCATCCTCTACCCGGATGGCCGCGTGTCGAAGCGCCAGGCCCATCAGCTCGGCTGCTTCGGCGACAACATCCTCGCCCTGCGGGTGCCTGAGGGCTTCGACCAGTGTCAGGCCCTCGCCAAGCAGGCCTTCTCGGATTCCGAACTGCGCGCGCGCGTCCCCCTCTCCTCCGCGAACAGCATCAGCCTGGGCCGTCTGCTCCCACAGGCGACCTACTACGCCTTCGCCTCCCTGCTCCATCAACGAGCCACCGGCCGTCTGATGTCCTTCATCGTCCCGACCGGAAATCTGGGCAACGCGGTGGCCGCCCTCATCGCGAAGCGCGCGGGCCTCCCGATCTCTCGGGTGCTCTTCGCGACCAATCGAAACCGTACCGTTCCCGAGTTCATCGAGACTGGTGATTATCACGCACGTCCCGGCGTCAGCACGCTCGCGAACGCCATGGACGTGGGCGATCCGTCCAACGTCGCGCGCCTTCGCTTCATGATGGCGAAGGAACCAACCCTCCTCTCCTCTCTGGGCGCGCGCGCGGTCGACGATGAGACGATCCGCTCGCGCATCCGATCGGGCGGGGCGGAATACGGCAAGGTCTTCTGCCCGCATACCGCCTGCGGCATCGAGATGCTGGAGCACGAGCGGCGTGTTGGATCGAAAGATGATTTCTGTGTGGTCGCCACCGCCCATCCTTCGAAGTTCGAGGAGGTGGTGGAACCTCTGGTGGGCCACCGGGTCGAGCCGCCACCCGCCCTTCAGGCCATGCTGGCACGGCCCGCCACGAGCGAGGTTCTGAAACCCGATTACGAGAGCCTGAAAGATCGCCTGCTCCGCTTGTAGGATGCCAGGAACGACTATGACTCGCGAGCGGCTGGTATCGGTGGATGCGTTCCGCGGGGCCACGGTCGCGGCCATGATTCTGGTCAACAACCCGGGCGACTGGGGTCACATCTACTGGCCGCTCGAGCACGCGCCGTGGAACGGCTGGACTCCCACCGACCTCATCTTCCCTTTCTTCCTCTTTCTCGTGGGGGCCTCGCTCGCCTTCTCCACCCGCGACACCACGAAGGCCGCGGCCATCCGCGCCCTCAAGATCTTCGGCCTTGGTTTCTTCATGGCCTTCTATCCGCGCTTCAACATCTTCACGGTGAGGATTCCAGGCGTCCTCGCCCGCATCGCGCTGTGTTACTTCGTCGCCTTTCTGATCAAGAAGCATTTCAGTCTGCGCGGTGTGGCGACGATCGCCGCCTCGTGCTGTCTCGGGTACTGGTTCCTGATGACCGTGGTCCCCGTCCCCGGCGGCATCGCCCCGAACCTCGAGCCCGAAACGAACCTGGGCGCCTGGCTCGATCGCCTGGTCTTCGGACCGCATCTGTGGGTCACCTCGAAGACGTGGGACCCGGAGGGCCTCCTTTCCTCCCTGCCCGCGGTGGGCACGACTCTGTTCGGCTATCTCGCGGGATCCTTGTTTCGAGCTGGCCTGCGTGCTTCCGAGATCATCCGCCGGCTGGTGATCTCGGGTTTCGTGCTCGCGGTTTCTGGAATCGCCTGGGACAGCGTGTTTCCGATCAACAAGAGCCTCTGGACCTCCTCTTATGTGCTCTTCACCGCCGGACTGGCCTCGCTGATCCTCGCCGGGTTTTACTGGATCGCCGACGTCAAGGGCTTCAAGAAGCTCATGCAGCCGATGGTGATCTACGGTGTCAACGCGATCGTCGTCTTCGTGGCCTCCGGGCTCCTGGCGAAGACCATGGCCCTGATCAAGCTGCCTCTCGGCGAAAGTTCGGTTTCATCTCAGGTCTTCATCTACAAGACGCTGTTCCTCTCCTGGCTCACGCCCTTCAACGCGTCCCTCGGCTTCGCGGTCGCCAACGTGGTCGGGTGGTATGTGGTGCTGTGGTGGATGGACCGGCGCCAAATTCACGTCAAGGTGTAACCCTTGCGAATCGGCATCGACCTCGGCGGTACCAAAATCGAAGGCGTGGGCCTCGATGCCAATGGCGTCGTGGCGGCGCGCCGCCGGGTTCAAACCCCTCAGGGCGACTACGAGGGCACGGTGGCGGCCATCGTCGACCTCGTCCGGCACCTCGAACAGGAAACGGGCGGGGAGGGTTCCGTGGGCATGGGCATGCCCGGGATCATTTCGCCCGCGACCGGCCTCGTGAAGAACGCGAACTCGGTGTGCCTGAACGGCCGGCCCCTGGACCGCGACCTTGAGGACGCGCTTGGCCACGCGGTCCGGATCGAGAATGACGCCAACTGTTTCGCGCTTTCGGAGGCGAGCGACGGCGCCGCCGCTGGCCGCGGATGCGTGTTCGGCGTGATTCTCGGAACCGGGACCGGAGGTGGTGTGGTGGTGGGCGGGCGCATCCTGCACGGTCGGAACGCGGTGGGTGGAGAGTGGGGGCACAACCCGATGCCCTGGCCTGGCCCCGGCGAGTGGCCGGGCGAGAGCTGTTACTGCGGCCGCACCGGCTGCATCGAGACGTTCCTTTCCGGGCCGGGCCTCGCTCGCGACTTCGCGCGGGCCACCGGACCGTCCATCGATTCCGTGGAGATCGTGCGTCGCGCGGATGCGGGCGAGACGAAGGCGGTGGCTTGCCTCGATCGATACGTGAACCGACTGGCGCGCGCGCTCGCGACCATCATCAACGTCATCGATCCCGAAGCCATCGTCCTGGGCGGCGGTCTGTCGAGCATCGAGCGGCTCTACCGGGACGTGCCGAAGCAGTGGTCCCGATACGTGTTTTCGGACCTCGTCACCACTGAGCTGCTGCCCCCGAAATTCGGCGCCTCCAGCGGGGTTCGAGGCGCCGCCTGGCTGTGGCCCCTCCAGGAGAGCGCGAAAGCCTAACCATCCCTTCGCTCGACCCTTCCGTCCGCGTGCGTCAAAGCATCACGGCGTCTTGTTCAATTGCTTGCACGCCGCGGGCCATGATCGTGCTCAGAGGACGACACTTTGTCGCCCGCCGAGTACAGGGGGAGCCGGGGAATGTGATCCCCATTACCTGGCACAAAGGTTGCTCCTCCTGACTGGCGAAGGAGACACACCATGAACCGAATCGCCATCAGCGCCATTGCCGCAACCGTTGCACTCGGAACCGTCGTGCCTGCCCAGGCGGGCGTTCAGATCGGCGTCATCATCGCGAGCGATCGCCCGGGTTATCACGATCGTGACGCTTATCGGAACCGATACAGCTTCGAGCGGATCGCCTTCGACAACGGCTATCGGGACGGCCTGCGGGAAGGCGAGAAGGACGATCGGCACAACGATCGCTTCGACTATCGGGACGAGGGGCGTTATCGGAGTGGAGATTCCGGGTACCGTCGCGAGTACGGTCCCCGATACGAATACGTCTCCGGCTATCGCCGGGGCTTCGTTGAAGGCTATCGGCGCGGGTACGCGAATGTCCGCAGCCAGGACCGATATGACGATCGCAACTGGCGTGACCGCCGCCAGTACGATCGCTACTGAAGCACCACGGCATGAACCATCGCATCCTTGCCGCCGTCGTTCTGGGCGCTTCCGTCTTCGCGCCCGCGTGTACAACCGCGCGGGCGTATCCCGACCACCCCGTGCCTTCCCGGCCCGCGTATTCCGCGTACGACGAGGGCTTGAGAAGAGGCCTGATGAGCGGAGCCTGGGCCGGCTATCGCGACCTCGGCAAGCGCAACCGGCGGGATTTCTGGAGCGATGAGCAGTACCGGCGGGCCAGCGAAGGCTACCGCCCTCAGTTCGGCTCGAAGGCTGCCTACGCGAACGGCTTCCGTGCCGGGTACGAACGCGGGTATCGGGAACGTCGCGACCGCGAGCGCGGACGAAGTCGATCCTGAGCCGGGGTCCAGGGCGCGGGGGGGCCATAGATCCGGCCTAGAATCGATCATGGCCTCTGGCCTCCCCGTTCTTCGCATCGGCATCGTTGATCCGGTCGGTTCGATCGATCCGCGAACCATGGCCGAGGCGACCACCATCCTTCTCGCCCGCCAGATCTTCGAAACGCCTTTCCTGGCTTCGTCGGCGGGCGACGCGATACCCGCCCTCTTCAAGGAGAAGCTGGTCGAGGAACCGGGCAGCGGCGGATTGAACTTCTCGACCACGGTGCGGACCGACGCGCGTTTCAGCGACGGGACACCGGTGACGCCCGAGGACGTCGTGGGCGCCCTCGGGCAGGACCCGGTCTTCACCAGCCGGGCCTCGGCCTCGTTCCGTGACGGGCGCGTGCATCTCGCTCTGTTCGCGCCGAACACGCGATTCGATCTGTTCCTCACCATGTGCGGAATGCTCTACCGTGGAAGCGGCGGCGCACTCCTGGGCACGGGCGCGTACATGATGGGGCCATCCGACAAGGACGTGGTCCGTCTGGTGCGAAACCCCCACGCGCGCACCCCATCGAAAATCGAGTCGATCGAAGTCCGGCTCTACCCCGTCGACACGCAGACCGGAAGGCCCACCGCCCTCCTCGCCGCTCTGGAGAAGGGCGAGGTCGATCTGGCTCCGCGCCTGTCCTGGCGGGATGTGAATCTGCTCAAGCGCACCGCGGTCGTGATGAAACCGGTCAATTCGACCTGCATGCTCTACATCAACAACGAGCGGCTGAAGGACATCCGGCTCCGCGCCGCCCTGGCCAAGGCGGTGGACCGGACGGTGGTGGCCGAGATCGCCTTCGGCGAAAACCCCCTCGCCTTCCGCGCCACCGGACTTCTCCCGCCCGCGCTCGGCAAGACCAACGATCGGCTGACCCCGGACATCGAACGCGCCCGCTCCGAGTGGCAGGAGGCGGGTGGGTACGACAAGCCGATGTCGATCTTCTATTCGCCCGCCCCTCGTCCCTATCTCCCGGCACCCGCGGCGGTGGCTCGCCATCTGCGCGACCGGTTCAGGCGACTGGGGGCCTCCGTCGAAGCGGTCGAGGTGTCGTCGAGCGAACTCATAGCGAAAGTGAACTCGGGCGACTACGATCTGGCCCTCATGGGCAACATCCCCGACAGCCCGGACCCGAGCGACTATCTCTCCGCGGTCCTCGGTTCGGACGCGGTTCCCTCGGGCGTGGAAGGCTCATCGTTCGCGTTCAACTTCTCCAGGTATCGCAGCCGCGAGATGGACGATCTCATCGCATCGTATCGCAAGGATCGGCGGGAAGAGACGCTTGGCGAGGTCGGCCAGCTGCTGGGCCGCGACGTGCCGCTCGTGCCCCTGATGTACGGCCGGGCCTGCGTCGCGCACGCGTGGCGGCTGCGCGGCTTCCAGCCCACGGTCACCGGCCTCGTGGACCTCTCCGCTCTGACCTTGACCTAAGCCCGCCCGAAGGCGGCGCCTCGGTCAGGCCAGCTTCGGGGTTTCCGCGAAGGTCGTGCGAATCCCGGTCACGTGACCCTCACTGCTCTTCAGGGGGCGGTCGATGTGAAGCATTGAGACATCTCCGCCCTTGTCAATCCAGGACCTTCGCACGGAAACGTCGCGGCGCGGTCACGTTCGCTCGGTTACGATCGCGAATGCTCAGACTCCAGGTCCGGGAAAGCCGGAACTCATGACCACCGAATCGGTGCGCATGAAGGTGCGCAAGCGGATCGCGCTCATCGCCCACGACAATCGAAAGACGGACATCCTCGACTGGGCCCGCTACAACCGCGGCACCCTCAGCGAGCATGAGCTCTTCGCCACCGGAACCACGGGCTCTCTGCTCGCCCGGGACCTGGGCCTCTCGGTCACGCGCTTCCTGAGCGGACCGCTCGGCGGCGATCAGCAAGTGGGCGCCGCGCTCGCGGAAGGGCGCATTGACTTTGTCATCTTCTTCTGGGATCCGCTCGAGCCGCAGCCTCACGACGTCGACGTGAAGGCTCTGCTGCGCATCGCGGTGGTCTACAACACGCCCATCGCCTGCAACCGGGCCACCGCCGATTTCATCCTGTCGAGCCACCTGATGGCCGAGGAATACGAGCGGATCGTGCCTGACTTCGCCCGGACGATGAGCGTGCGCTAGTCGGGGCGGCGCCTGGAAGGGACGGGTGAACTAGCCTCCGAACACGCATGAAGCCTCCAGTCGCTCCACGGATTCCAAAAACCACCGTGCTCCACGGAGAGACACTCGTCGACCCGTACTTCTGGCTCAGAGAGAAGGAGAACCCCGCCGTCCGGACCTATCTCGAGGCCGAAAACGAGTACGCCGACGCGGAGACATCGCACCTCGCCCCCCTCTCGGCATCCCTCTACGACGAGATGCTGGCCCGGATCCAGGAGGACGACACCACCGCGCCCTATCGTTTCCGCGGCTACGAGCACTGGATGGAGACGGTCAAGGGACGGCAGTACCCGATCCACCATCGGAGGCGGCTGGGCGATGCAGCCCCCGTGGAGACGACGCTCGACGTGAACGCTCTCGCCCTTGGGCGCTCGTTCATGTCGCTCGGCGCCTACGCGATGAGCGACGACGGCACCCTCCTCGCCTATTCGACCGATGACACCGGCTTCCGGCAATACCGTTTGCAGGTGAAGAACCTCGTGACCGGCGCGCTCTGGAACCGCGCATTCGAGAAGACGATCTCGGTGACCTGGGCCGCGGACTCCAAGACGATCTTCTTCACCGAGGAAGACCACGCGAAGCGCGCGGCGCGTCTGTATCGAGTGACGGCCTGGAGCGACGCGGAACCGGTTCTGGTGTTCGAAGAAGCCGACGAGCGGTTCAACCTCGAGATCTTCCGGTCACGAAGCGGCGCGTTCCTGCTCCTGGTCACCGGATCGCACACCACCACGGAGTTTCACGTCCTCGACGCGGGAACGCCCGAGGCAGCGTTTCGGATGATCGCGAAAAGACGCCAGGACCACGAATACGAACTCGACCATCAGGGCGACCGCTTTCTGATTCGCACCAACGACCATGGCCGCAACTTCCGCCTCGTCGAAGCCCCGGCCGCAAGCCCCGGCGAGGAGAGCTGGCGCGAACTCGTTCCGCACCGGGACGACGTCATGCTCGAAGGGACGCTCGCTTTCGAGAAGCGGGTGGTCCTCTGCGAGCGATCGGGCGGCCTGCCCAAATTCCGCTCTCTGGCTTACGGCGCCGTTCCGCGCATCGAAGCAGTCTTCGACGAGCCGACCTACGCCGCGTTCCCGCAGGACAATCACGAGTACCAGACCTCGACCTTCCGGTACTCGTACCAGTCGCTGGTGACGCCGCCCTCGGTGTTCGACCTCGACCTCGAGACCGGCCGGAGCACCCTGATCAAGCAGACCCCCGTTCTCGGTTCGTTCGATCGAAGCCAGTACGTGTCGGAGTGGACGTCCGCCCCGGCGAAGGACGGAACGAAAATCCCGATCTCGCTGGTGCGACGGCGCGATACGACGGTCGACGGAACCGCGCCCATGCACCTTCTCGGATACGGTTCTTACGGGTATCCCTATCCCGTCTCGTTCCTCTCTCACCGGCTCTCGCTCCTCGACCGCGGTTTCGTCATCGCCCTTGCCCACATCCGCGGCGGCGGCGAGATGGGGAAGCCCTGGCACGACGCGGGGCGTATGGCCACGAAGATGAACACCTTCACGGATTTCATCAGTTGCGCCACCAACCTGATCGAGCGCGGCTACACGTCCTCGAAGAGGCTCGTCATGGAAGGCGGCTCGGCGGGCGGCCTGCTGATGGGCGTGGTCACCAACCTCCGACCCGACCTCATGAAGGCGGTGGTCGCGAAGGTGCCTTTCGTCGACGTGATCAACTCTATGCTCGACGAAGATCTGCCTCTCACCGTGGCCGAGTTCGAGGAGTGGGGCAACCCGAAGATCCCCGCCGACTACAAGGTCATGCGCGCCTACTGCCCGTACAGCAATCTGGAGGCGACGGCCTACCCCGCGATCCTGCTGCGCAATTCGTTCAACGACTCCCAGGTCATGTACTGGGAAGCCGCGAAGTACGCGGCGAAGGTGCGCACGCTGAAGACCAACCAAGCGCCGCTCCTGCTTCGAACGCTGATGGGGGCGGGTCATGGCGGCGCCTCGGGCCGTTATGACGCGCTCCGCGAGACCGCGTCCGACTATGCGTTCATCCTCTGGCAGGTGGGACGCGCCTGAACCCCGATAAAGTTGCCTCTCAGACTGCAGGAGAAGACCATGTTTCTGACCATTGTCGCCGTACTCACCCTCGCCGCACCCGACTTCACCGCGAAGGACCTGCACTCGCTCAAGCGACTCGCGGATCCGCAGATGTCGCCGGACGGCAAGTGGGTCTTGTACCAGCAGACGTCGATTGACCTGGGGAAGAGCCGCAATACCGATCTCTTCATCGTGCCCGCGGGCGGAGGCGCGCCCCGCGCCCTCACCTCCCATCCGAAGTCGGATTCGCAGGGGCGGTTCTCGAAGGACGGGTTGCAGATCGCGTTTCTCTCCTCGCGCGATGGGGCGCCCCAGATCTACGTGCTCGATCTCGCCGGGGGGGAGGCGCGCCGGGTGACGAACCTCTCTCAGGGAGTGTCGAATTTCCGCTGGGCCGCGGGCGGGAAACTCGTGGTGCTCAGCGACGTCCATCCCGCCTGCACCGGCGCCGGCTTCGACGCGTGCACGAAGAAGAAGGTAGAGGAGAAGGGCGAGAACATCCGCGTGTACGACAAACTCTTCATCCGCCATTGGGACACCTGGGAAGACGGCCTGCGCTCGCACCTCCTCTGGGTGGATGCCCAGACCGGCCAGGCCACCGACCTGACCCCGGGCGACGCCGACGTGCCGCCCTACGCGGGCCCGAACGACTTCGACGTGTCGCCCGACGGCTCCGAGGTGGCGTTCGGCCGCAACGACGACAAGGAAGAATCGGCGTCGACGAACGCGGATCTCTTCGTGGTGCCCACCGCGGGAGGAACGCCAAAGAAGATCGCGGCCACCGCCGGCTTCGACGGCCTGCCCGTGTACAGCCCCGACGGCTCCATGATCGCGTATCGCGCGCAGGTGCGCGCGGGCTTCGAAGCCGACCGCTTCCGCCTCATGGTCTACAACCGGAAGACCGGCGCCACCCGGAACCTGAGCGAGCCCTTCGATCGAAACGTCGACGAGATGGCCTGGTCGCCCGATTCGAAGACGATCTACTTCACCGCGGGCGACGGCACTGCCAATCCTCTCTTCGCCATTCCCGCCGCGGGCGGGAACCCGCGCAAGGTCGCGGACGGTCACCTCACCCAGCTCTCCATCGCGAGCGACGGCACGAAGGCAGTGATGGCGCTCGACGCTCTCACCAAGCCCGCGGACGTGGTGACCGTGGACCTCGCGAGCGGCAAGGTCACCCGGGTGACCCAGGCGAACGACGCGGTCCTGGCCCCATTCGCCCTGCTCCCTCCCGAGTCGATCGCGTACACCGGCGCCCTCGGCAAGACGGTTCAGGGCTGGATCACCAAGCCCGCGAACTTCGACGCGGCGAAGAAGTACCCGCTGCTGGTGATCGTGCACGGCGGCCCGCAGAGTGTCTTCGCCGACAGCTGGAGCTTCCGCTGGAATCCGCAGGTCTTTGCGGGGGCCGGCTTCGTGGTGTTCATGCCCAACCCGCGCGGGTCGACCGGCTTCGGCCAGGCCTTCACCGACGACGTCACCAAGGACTGGGGCGGCAAGGCGTATGAGGACGTGATGAAGGGGACCGATGTGGCCGCGGCTCTTCCCTATGTCGACAGCGCGCGCGTCCTCGCCGCGGGTGCCTCCTATGGCGGCTACATGATGAACTGGATGTGCACGCAGACGAAGCGGTTCAAGGCGTTCGTATCGCACGACGGCGTCTACGACCTCTCGTCCATGGCCGCCTCCACGGAGGAGCAGTGGTTCTCCGACTGGGAGTTCGGCGGGCCGCCCTGGGGCAAGGACAAGACCCAGTACGAGAAGTTCTCCCCCAGCCGCTTCATCACCCAGTGCACGACGCCCATGCTCATCATCCATAACGACCGAGACTATCGGCTGCCCATCGATCAGGGTATTCAACTCTTCACCGCTCTTCAGCGTCAGGGCGTGCCCTCCCGCCTCGTGATGTTCCCGGAGGAGAACCACTGGGTCTTGAAGGCCGAAAATTCCGTGCGCTGGTACGACGAGGTCCTGGGGTGGCTCAAAAAGTGGGCGAACTGAGAGCTCTCGAGCTCGCCGCCGAGCTCGGCCACGAAGAAGTCGTCCTTCTCCAGGATCGCGACTCTGGCCTCCTGGGCGCGATCGCGATCCACGACTCCACCTTCGGGCCGAGCGTCGGAGGCACGCGGATGCGCGTGTACTCCTCATACGATGACGCGGTGGTGGACGCGCTGCGCCTGGCCCGGGCCATGACCTACAAGGCGACCATGGTCGAAATGCCCTACGGCGGAGCCAAGGCCGTGATCATGGGTGATCCGAGTCGCGACAAGACGAGGCCTCTACTCGTGGCCTACGCCAAGGCCGTCGATCGGCTGAGTGGCCGGTTCTTCACCGGCTGCGACATGGGGATCGAGCCGCGGGACCTCAAGGTCATGCAGCGGCACACGAAACACCTCTCGCACGCGAACGAAGACTCGCCGATCGACACCTCGTACCTCGCCGCTCTGGGCGTCTTCGAGGGCATCGCCGCCGCCACCGCGGTCCTCGGCCGGTCGCTCTCCGGCCTTCACGTGGCGATACAGGGTGTCGGCGCCGTCGGTTTTCACGTGGCCAAGCTCCTGGTCGAGCACGGCGCCCACCTCACCGTGGCCGACGTCGATGCGCCGCGCGCCCAGCGCGCGGCCCGGGCGCTCGAGGCCAGGGTGGTCGAGCCCGACACCATCTACGACGTGGAGGCGGACGTGTTCTCGCCCAACGCCATGGGCGGGATCCTCAACGACGAAACCATCGCCCGGCTCAAGGTCCAGGCCATCGTGGGCGGCGCCAACGAGCAACTCCTGGAGCCGCGCCACGGCGAGGTGCTGCACTCGATCGGGACGCTGTGGGCGCCCGACTACGTGGTGAACGCAGGCGGCCTGTTGAGCCTTCTCTACGAGACGAAACAGGCGGACGAGGAAGGGGTCACCGAACGGGTGCGCATGATCGGCCCCCGTCTCGCCGACATCTGGCAGCGATCCGACGAAGAGGAGCAGCCTC
This sequence comes from Vicinamibacteria bacterium, assembly GCA_031392925.1. GTDB lineage: Bacteria > Acidobacteriota > Vicinamibacteria > Fen-336 > JAGNNV01 > JAGNNV01. The sequence continues at coordinate 1,705 of JANMVV010000089.1, read as the reverse complement.
CGGGTGTGGTCGCGGACCGGATCGTCGAGGAGCGTCTCGCCCTTGGGCGCCGGGCGAAGTCGGAGTCGGTGCGTCGCACCAAATACGAGGATGGCTGAATGAAAGAACCTTCCAGGCGATGAAGAGGATCAACCTCGGCGGCTTCAGCGTTCAGTACGCCGACAAGGGGAACGGCCCGGCCGTTCTGTTCCTTCATGCCTTCCCGCTCTCTCTCCAGATGTGGGACGGCCAGGAGGCGCTCGCACCCAGGTACCGGATAGTCCGTTTCGACGCACGCGGTTTCGGCGGATCGGACGTGGGCGACGCCATGCTCACCATGGCCCGGATCGCCGACGACGCGGCCGTGCTCATCGACCGACTCCGCCTCGGGCCCGTCATTCTGGTCGGCTGTTCGATGGGCGGCTATGCGGCTCTCTCCTTCGCCCAGAAACACCCCTCTCTCCTTCGCGGCCTCGTCCTCGTGGACACCCGTGCCGGCGCCGACTCCAAGGACGCCCGAAAGGGAAGGGGGGACCTCGCCGCGAAGGTGATGAAGGAGGGGGCGGTGGCGGCTCTCGATGCCTTCCTTCCGAAAGTCGTGGGCGAGACCACGAAGGCATCTCGGGCCGACGTGATCGCGAAGCTTAGGGACACGATGCTCAAGACCTCGCCGCAGGGAATCTCGGACGGCCTTCACGGCATCGCCACCCGCCAGGACTCGACCCCCCTGCTGCGCGAGATCACAGTTCCCACCCTGGTGGTCTGCGGCGAGGAGGATGTCATCACGCCCAGAGCGGAAGCGGAGATCCTGCAGCGCGGGATCAAGGGCGCGGAGCTCGCGATGATTCCGAAGGCGGGTCACCTGCCGTCGATGGAGACACCCGATGAGTTCAACCAGGTCCTGAAGACCTTCCTCGCCCGCTTCTAGGGCGCCTGCCTCACATTCAGGTTGTACTTCATGATCCGGCCGTGGGGGCCGTTCCGGTCGCGCTCGAGCTCGTAGACATCGCCGGCGATGCCCCGGCCGCAGGCCCGATCGAGGATGGCTAGATCCCGTGGCTCGAGACGGACAGTCAGGGCCGAAAGGGTTTCGCCCAGGTGGCTCGTGTCGCGCGCGCCCACGATGGCGGCGGCCACCTGAGGCTGGGCCAGCACCCAGGCGATCCCGATCGCGCCAATGGTGACGCCGTGCCGGTCCGCGACGCGGCGCAGGTTCTGAAGGAGGTCCTGAAACCCGTCCCAGCCGAGCGCCTCGTCGATGACGAGCTTGTACTTCGTGAGCGATCGGTTTTCGAGGGGTCCTCCCGGCTCGGCGACTCCAAGCCATCGCTCGGATAGAAACCCTCCGAGAACGGAGCCGTAGCAGAGAAAGTGAATGTTCCTGGACGCGCACAGCGCCGCCATCGCCGTCGCGGGCCGGCGATCGAGAAGCGAGTATTGAACCTGATGGGAAACGACACTCACCCCTGCGTAGAGCAGCGCGCGCAGATGGGGCGTATCGAAGTTGGTGACGCCGATGTGCCGGATGACCCCCTCGCGCCGCAACTGTTCGAGGTGGAGTCCGGTCTCGACATGCCGGTCCACCGAGTAGTCCCACCAGTGAAACTGCACGAGGTCGAGGGAGGAACGGCGCAATCGCGAACGCGACCTTTCGATGATGGCGCTGGTGGCCGCGAGATCGACGGTGTCGAGCGTGGCTAGATCCGGCACGTACTTCGTGTGAACC